>NZ_JBEAIJ010000056.1:0-41790 GCF_040065315.1 Klebsiella sp. CN_Kp100 | reverse complement strand
CCCCGTTACACAAAATGCAGAGATGGCTTGCATAACGGGAGGTGTCCATATACGGTCAGCGAAGCGCCTCCGGGCAAGTTCATCAACGGAGGAGTGGATAAAATAGCGGCAGATATCCACGATATCTACCAAACCGCATGAAACTGCAGCCCCGGTCAGCATTCGCGACCGGGGCTTTTTTACTTCTCACCCGCCAGCTTGCGCTGGTTTTTCGCCCGCAGATGCTTTGCCCGGCTCTCCAGAATCAGGTAGCCGATGGTCGCCAGCAGCAGCGGCAGGAAGTAGTACAGCGCGCGATAGGCGAGCAGGGCGGCGATGATCGCGCCGCGCGAAATCTCTTCGCCGGAAAGCATGGCGATAAACACCGCCTCAAGCACGCCAATCCCTGCCGGAATATGCACGATAACTCCCGCAATGCTGCTGACCAGCAGCACGCCGAGCACGAGGAAATAGTCCACCTGTGGCCCCAGCAGTAGCCAGATAATCGCCCCCATCGCCATCCAGTTCAGGCTGGAAACCGCCATCTGCAATATCGCGAAGCGCCAGGAGGGCAGAACCAGCCGCTGGCCTTTTATCGTCAGATGGCGCTTTTTAGCAAAGGCGCAGGCCCATAAATAGAACGCGGAAATCAGCAGCAAAATGACGCCGAGAATTTGCAGCGACGACTGACTGATATACCAGCGCTCGGGCACCTTCACCATGCCGGAGCTAAAAATGATGCCGCCGAGCAGAATATAGCCCAGCCAGTTGGTGGTAATGCTCAGCGAAAAAATTCGGGTAATGGTTGCGCCGCTCAGGCCGAGGCGCGAGTAGAGCCGATAGCGCATACCAATCCCACCCACCCAGGTGCTGAGCGTCAGGTTAAAGGCATAGCAAATAAACGACACCAGCATCACCTGGCGTTTAGCCAGCTTGTGGCCGCAGTAGGCGCGTCCCAGCAGGTCGTAGCAACCATAGATCAGGTAGCTGGCGATAACCAGGCCTATGGCGCTGAGCAGCGCCGTACGGTTGTAATCGCGAATCACTTTCCACACTTCCTGCCAGTCGATTTTCTGTGCGTAAACGACCAGCAGCACAACGACGGCGATAAAAAAGAGCACCGTCAGGATTTTTTTCGCCATCCGCCAGCGAGGGTGAGATTTCGCCATCAGGATTTGACCTCCTGGTTTTCCGGGTCCACGCGATCCTGGGTTTCAATTTCTGGCTGAACCGGAGGCTGAACGCGCGACAGCAGGGGCGTATGGGCCGGAAGCCATCCGACCCACGCGGGGAAGTGGCGCAGGAAGTGGAACGCCAGCACGCTAATCCCGAGCCGCCACCAGGTTCGTTTCGACAAAATGCGCTTATCCACTTCGCGGCAGTCGTTGGCGATTAAGCCATTGAGATTATCGCGCAACGTCTGGTTGAATTCGCGGTCGTGGATCACCAGGTTGGCTTCCAGATTGAGTGACAGGCTGAGCGGGTCGAGGTTGCTGGAGCCGACGGTGGCCCAGTGGTCGTCCGCCAGCGCCACTTTGCCGTGCAGCGGACGGCGGCGATATTCAAAAATCTGCACGCCGCCTTTGACCAGGTAGTGGTACAGCAGTCGTGCGCCGAATTTAACAATCGGGATATCCGGTTCGCCCTGGACAATAAGCTTGACGCGTACGCCGCGGCGGGCAGCGTTGCGCATCGCATGCAGCAGCCGATAGCCGGGGAAAAAGTAGGCGTTGGCGATAATCACTTCCCGGCGGGCGGTGGTCAGCATTTTCAGATAGTGGCGTTCGATATCATCGCGATGATCCTGATTATCCCGCCAGATAAACAGCGCTTGAGCCTCGCCGGGATTGCGGTTGACTTCGGGCTTATGCCGACGGCGGCGCCACCAGCGGCGGGTGGCTTCGCTGGTGGGCAGGTTTTCCAGTTCAAACTGCAGAATGTCGAGCACCACCGGCCCTTCAACCTGCACGGCGTAGTCCTGTTTGGCCTCGGGACCGTAATCGGTCATATGCTCGGCGGAGTAGTTAATTCCGCCGACAAAGGCGGTAACGTCGTCGATCACCACGATTTTACGATGCATGCGGCGGAATAAATTGGTGCGCATGCCGAGCAGCCGCGGGCGCGGATCGTAGTAGCGAAAAATCACCCCGGCCGACGTCAGTTCGCCCACAAAGCTTTCGCTCAAATCCGGAGAGCCGTAACCGTCCAGTAGGACTTCTACGCGCACGCCGCGCTGGGCCGCTTTGAACAACACGGCATGCAGCTGCTTGCCGACGTCATCCTCGAACCAGATAAAGGATTCCAGAATCACCCGCTGCTGCGCGCGATCAATAGCGGCAAATAATGCCGGATAATAGTTATCGCCATTTTCTAATAGCCGAATGCGGTTTCCTTCCTGCCAGCTGCATTTCACAGATGTATCTCCACGCTAAGCGGTGCATGATCGGACAAATGACGCCACTGTTTTAACGCCAGCGCTTTTGGCTGGCTGGCATGGGCGTTTTTTACGTATATGCGGTCGAGGCGCAGCAGAGGGAAGCTGACCGGGAAAGTTCGCGCCGGGCGCCCTCTGGCGCGGGTAAAAATCTCCTCCAGCCCGGCCTGGGCTTTAAGCTGGCGGTTAGCCTGCTGCTGCCAGTCGTTAAAATCACCGGCCACTACCACCGGCTCGCCCGCGGGCAAACCGTTTACCCAGTCCGCCAGCATCGTCAGCTGGGCCAGGCGCTGATGAGAACGCAGACCCAGATGCGCGCAGATCACATGGATAGCTATCCCGCTTTCGGGCGGGACGATGCGGCAATAGAGCAGGCCGCGCTTTTCGCTGTTGCCGACCGAAACATCCAGATTTTGATAATGTTCTATAGGAAAGCGAGAAAGTACCGCGTTGCCGTGATGCCCTTCCGGATAAACCGCATTGCGACCGTAGGCGTAATCGCTCCACATGGTATCGGCAAGAAATTCATAGTGGGTCGTATCCGGCCAGTTTTCGATATGCAGCGGATGAATTTCGTGCGCACCCATCACCTCCTGCAGGCAAACAATGTCGGCGCTGACGCTACGCACCGCTTCGCGCAGCTCGGGTAAAATAAAGCGGCGATTGAAGGCAGTGAACCCTTTATGAGTGTTAATTGTCAGCACGTTTAGCGAAAATCGCGGCATTTGGTTGTCCTTATTTCTCTGGGCAATGTCACTTTCCTGTAGGAAATAGTGTAGTAGAGGTCACAAAAAGATGCGGTGATACGGAATTTTCCGTAAAGTGCGGTACTCTGAGTAGCAGAGAAAAATCCTTCAGGAGAGAAGCCATGAAGTGGCAACAACGTGTACGCGTCGCAACGGGTCTTAGTTGCTGGCAGATTATGTTGCATCTACTGGTCGTGGCAGTACTGGTGATGGGTTGGATGAGCGGCGCGCTGGTGCGCGTCGGATTAGGTTTGTGCGTGCTGTACGGCGTCACGTTACTGTCGATGCTGTTCTTGCAGCGTCACCACGATGAGCGCTGGCGCGACGTCGGTGATTTCCTTGAGGAGCTCACCACCACCTGGTACTTCGGCGCGGCGGTAATCGTGCTGTGGCTGCTGTCGCGCGTGCTGCACAACAACCTGCTGTTAGCCCTCGCCGGGCTGGCCATACTGGCAGGTCCGGCGGTGGTTTCACTGCTGGCGAAAGATAAAAAACTACGCGATCTTTCTTCGGAACATCGCATACGCCGCTGAGCCGGTGGTGGCCGCTATGACCAGTAGCGGCCACAAACTTCCCCACACAATTTCCAGACTCGCATCCTTCAGATAGATCTGCTTGGTGATATCGGTAAAGTGACGTATCGGGTTTATCCACGTCAAATCCTGCAGCCATTGCGGCATATTCTCCACCGGGGAAACGTAGCCCGAGAGCAGAATTGCCGGCATCATAAAGACGAACACGCCGATAAACGCCTGCTGCTGCGTGGAGCACAGTGACGAAATCAGCAGGCCGAATCCTACCAGCGACAGGCCGTAGACAATCATCGTAAAGTAAAACAGCAGCAGCGAGCCGGCAAAGGGGATTTGATAGGCCCAGATACCAATTCCCAGCACGATGGTGGCCTGCAGGGTCGCGACGATTAGCGCCGGCACCGCTTTACCGATAAAGATCTGCCAGGTTGCCAGCGGCGAGACCAGCAGCTGATCGAGCGTACCCTGTTCGCGCTCGCGGGCAACGGAGAGCGAGGTGACGATCATCACGCCGATGGTGGTGATCATGGCGATTAGCGACGGCACGACGAACCATTTGTAATCGAGATTCGGGTTATACCAGTTGCGTACCACCAGCTCGCTGTTGTTTGGTTTGGCTTTGTCTTCCATTAACGCCTGCTGATAGTTTTTGACGATCTGCTGGAGATAGTTCGCGGCGATCTGCGCGCTGTTGGAGTTGCGCCCATCAAGCAACAGCTGGAGAGGGGCGGTCTGCCAGGTATCGAGGTTGCGCGAAAAATCTGCCGGGAATCGCACGACCAGCAGCGCCTTTTGTTCGTCAATGGTCGGTCTTATCTCCTGAGGGCTTTTCAGCAACAGGACGTGGGTGAAGGCTTTAGCGCGGGCAAAGCGCTGGGTCAGCTCCACGGCGTGCTTGCCGTTGTCTTCGTTATAGATGGCGATGCTGGCGTTAGTCACCTCCAGCGTGGCGGCAAAGGGGAACAGCAGCACCTGAATGAGTACTGGCATAATTAAAATCGCCCGCGTCTGCGGTTCACGCAGCAGCGACTGTAGCTCTTTGCGGATTAACGTCCATAAGCGATGAAACATCTCATATTCTCTCTTTGTGATCCCCGGATTGCGCTGCGCTTATCCGGGCTACCCGTTTGTCAGCCCTTGTACCGGGGGGCGCGCAGGCAAATTAATCCAGACGTCGTTTGGTTTTCAGCCACGTCAGGCCGATAAACATCACCGCCGAGGCGATCAGGAACAGCACGTTCACCAACAGCACCACCGGGATATTGCCCGCCAGAAACAGGCTTTGCAGAGTGCTGACAAAATAGCGCGCCGGGATCACGTAGGTCACGGCGCGAATTATCGCCGGCATGCTGTCTATCTGAAAAATAAACCCGGAGAGCATGATTGACGGCAGGAACGCGGCATTCAGCGCGACCTGCGCGGCGTTAAACTGGTTACGGGTGATGGTGGAAATCAGCAGCCCCATGCCCAGGGTACTCAGCAAAAACAGGCTGGTAATAAAAAACAGAATCACCAGCGAACCGCGGAACGGCACGCCGAGAATAAACACCGCCACCAGCATACACAGCAGCATCGCCAGCATGCCGAGGAAATAGTAGGGGATCAGCTTGCACAGCAGCAGCTCGGCGCGGGTAATTTCGGTCGACAGCAGCGCTTCCATCGTGCCGCGTTCCCACTCGCGGGCCACCACCAGCGACGTCAGGATCGCGCCGACCACCGTCATAATGATGGTAATCGCGCCGGGGATAATAAAATGCTGGCTGATGGCGGCCGGGTTAAACCAGTAGCGCATCTGCACGTCGATCAGCGGCTCGAAGGTTTCACCGCGATCTTCCGCCCGCTGCTGCTGCCAGATTTGCCAGATGCCTTCGACGTAGCCCTGGGCGAAGTTAGCGGTATTGGGTTCGCTGCCGTCGGTGATGAGCTGGATCGGCGCGTCGTCGCCGGGACGGGCCATCTTCTGGTCGAAGTCCACCGGTAGGGTGACCAGGGCGCGAATGCGTCCCGCCTGCATCATCTGCACCAGTTCCTGGCGGTTATCGCTGATGGTGGCGTCAATATAGGGGGAGCCGGTCATGGTATGGACAAAATCCAGCGCCTCTTCGCTCTGCTGCTCCAGCAGCACGCCCACCCGCAGCTTGCTGGAGTCGAGGTTAATCCCGTAGCCAAAAATGAACAGCAGCAGCAGGGGGATCACCACCGCAATCAGCCAGCTGCTGGGGTCGCGGACGATCTGCCGCGTCTCTTTCACGCACAGGGCGCGTACGCGCCGCCACGATAGCAGTTTAGCGCTCACCGGCGTTCTCCTTATCCCAGTCATGGATGAGGGTGATAAATGCCTGCTCCATCGTCGGGTCTGGCTGTTTTTCATCCGCCGCCAGCGCCTTCAGATCGTCCGGCGTGCCGCTGGCGATCAATTTGCCGTGATAGACCAGACCGATACGATCGCAATACTCCGCCTCATCCATAAAGTGGGTGGTCACCATCACCGTGACGCCTTTATCGACCATGCTGTTGATATGCAGCCAGAACTCGCGGCGGGTGAGGGGATCGACGCCGGAAGTGGGTTCGTCAAGAAACAGAATATCCGGCTCATGCATCAGCGAGCAGGCCAGCGCCAGGCGTTGTTTATAGCCGAGCGGCAGATCGTCAGCGGCCTGCCTGGCGATGCTTTTCAGGCCGAACGCCTCGCTCATGCTGGCGATTTTGTCGTTCTGCGCCCGTCCGCGCAGGCCGTATACGCCGGAGAAGAAGCGCAGGTTCTGCTCAACGGAAAGGTTACCGTACAGCGAGAACTTCTGCGCCATATAGCCCAGATGCTGACGCGCTTTGCCGGAGCTGACCTTCAGGTCCATCCCCAGAACCAGCGCTTTACCGGAGGTGGGGACCAGCAGGCCGCACATCATCTTAAAAGTGGTAGACTTACCCGCGCCGTTAGGCCCGAGAAGGCCGAAAATCTCCCCACGTTTAACCTGAAAATCGACGTGATCGGTAGCGGCGAAATCGCCGAATTTCTTGGTCAGGGTCTGCGCTTCAATCACCGTGTCCTCATGGGAGCCTTCCACGGTATGGATAATTTTTCCCAGCGGCGATTCGGCGGTACCGGCACCGCCGAGCAGGTCGATAAAGGCGTCTTCAAAACGCGGCGCGGTTTCAGCGACCTCCAGCGGCGGCATATCGGCAGCGTTCTGTACTTCGCTGATGCTGGCCTCTTTTTTAATGATCAGGCGTACCGATTTACCCTGAATGACGCCATCGCTGACCTGCGGCAGCTTCAGGGTGCGCTGGAGCAGGCGGCGGTTATTCTCCCGGGAACTGGAAATCAAAAAACTGCGTCCCGCCATGGTCTGCGTCAGCTCTTTTGGCGCCCCCTGGTAAAGCAGCTGGCCCTCGTTCATCAACAGAACGTCCCGGCACTGCTCGGCCTCGTCGAGGTAGGAGGTGCTCCAGAGGATCAGCATCCCGTCGCCCGCCAGCTCGTGTACCATCTGCCACAGCTCGCGGCGTGAGATGGGGTCGACGCCGACGCCGGGTTCATCCAGCAGCAGCACCTTCGGCTCGCCGACGAGGGTACAGGCCAGGCCGAGTTTCTGCTTCATGCCGCCGGAAAGCTTACCCGCCAGCCGGCCGGTAAAGGGGCCGAGAGAGGTAAACTCCAGCAGCCGGGCGAAGGTTTTCTCCCGCGCCTCGCCGGTCACGCTGCGCAGGTCGGCGTAGAGCGTGAGATTTTCCATCACCGTCAGATCTTCATACAGACCGAATTTTTGCGGCATATAGCCGAGCACCGCGTGCAGGGCGCTATCGTCAGCAATCGGGTCGAAGCCGATCACCTTTGCGCTGCCTGCGTCGGGCTTCAGCAGCCCGGCGAGCATGCGCATCAGGGTGGTTTTTCCGGCGCCATCCGGGCCCACCAGACCGGTCACATAGCCGGAGTGAATGGTGCAGTCCAGCGGCGCGACGGCCGGGCGGTCCATCCCGGCAAAGCTCCGGGTCAGGCCGCTCAGCGTAATCACGTCTTCGCTCATTGGCCGTTTCCATGACTGAAAGCGACGGTGACCGGCATCCCCTGACGCAGCGCGTCGTCGGCATCGGTGACCACAATTCGCAGGCGATAAACCAGATCGGTGCGCAGGTCCGGGGTTTCCACGGTTTTCGGCGTGAATTCAGCGGTAGGGGAGACGAAGCCGATTTTACCGCGATAGGGTTTATCCGGGCGACTATCGGTGTAAAGCAGCACTTCGCGCCCCGGCTGGGCCTGGCCCAGGTTGGTTTCATCGATGTAGGCGCGTACCCATACCGGATGGGTTAACGACAGCGTCATTACGGTACCGCCCGCGCTAAGCATGCTGCCCGGCTCGACGGCGCGGGTCATCAGCGTTCCGTCGGACGGCGAGGTCAACGTGGTATCGTGCAGGTCCAGCTTCGCCTGCGCCAGCGCGGCCTGCGCCTGTTCGAGGCTGGCTCTGGCCTGGGCGATTTCCTGCGGACGGTTCCCCGCGCGATACTGGCGCAGCTTATCCTGCGCGGATTTCAGCGTCGCCTGGGCCTGATCGCGCGAGGAGCGGGCATTTTCCAGATCGTTCGCGGAGATGGCGCTGCTTTTGCGTAGCCCCAGCTGGCGCTGATAAAAGTTCTGCGCATAGTCGTAAGCCGCCTGCGCCTGGTTGACCGCGGCGGCGGCCTGGGCAATCTCCTCCGAGCGATATCCCGCCATCATCAGGTCGTACTGCGCCTGGGCGGTGGAAACGTTGGCTTGCGCCTGCTGCAGGGCGTTTTCGTAGGGCGCGCGATCAAGCTCGCCCAGCGTCTGCCCGGCTTTTATCGCATCGCCCTCGTCGACGCTGAGCGATGCCAGCCGTCCGCCCACGCGAAAGCTCAGGTTAACGGTGCGAATATCCACGTTGCCATAAAGCGTGAGCTCTTTTTGCTGGCTGCTCTGGTACCACCACCAGCCTCCGCCAATGACAGCGGCCAGCAGGAGAAGCAGCACAACGACGATGAGCGGTTTTTTCATGACTCCAGACCCCTTTGCGATAATCCTTCCAGAACGAAATCTATATGGCAGGTAATAACTTCAAAAATTTGCTCGGTTTTTTGCCGATCGAATTCAGCCCAGCCCGCGCGGCGCAGCACCGTTTCCCGACCAAGACGAAAGGCGAGCACTTCGCCAAGTAGCGCGTGCGTGTGCAGCACCATCTGCGTGCTGTCAGGGTTAAGGCCGGTATAAGCGGCGATTAAACGGGTCAGGTAGCAGTGTAGCGGAGCAATGACCTGATCGTGGATAAGCCGGTAGGCCGCAGTCGGCGATAGCTGTTCGCGGGAGATAAATTTGCTCAAGTTAACCGTATCATCCTGGGTCAGCAGCAAAATCATATTCTGACAGGCGCGCAGAATCAGAGTGCGCATGGCGGCTTTGTCCGGAAGAGGCTGAGCGAATAGCGCTTCTGCCGCCTGCGCGTGGGGGCGGAAATTGTGCTCGATAAAATCGGCGATCCACTGGGCGCAGGCGAGATAGAGATCATCCTTAGAACCAAAATAGTAGGCGATCGCAGCGATATTCTGCCCGGCCTGGGCGGCAATATCGCGGGTCGTGGCGTGCAGGCCGTATTCGCCGAACTGGGCGATAGCGGCGGCGATGAGCTGGCTTTTCGCCTGCTCTCCCTTGCTGGTAGTCGGTGTGGTGGTCATCTCGCGCCTAGAGTTAATCAATCGATTGATTAACTCTAGGCGCAGGTTGCCGCTTTGTCCAGCGTCGACGGTTAGATATGAAATCCCTCATGACTGAGCTCTTCGGCAACCCAGTTAAAAAAGATCTTCACTTTCTCTTTTTGCTCGTTAGGGTGCGGCAAAACGAAGTGATGGGCGTTAACCGGCATACTCGCGTCGCTGGAAAAAACCGGTTCGAGGTGCCGTTGCCGAACGCTCTGACCGGCCAGCAAATTACTCTCAAGAATAATGCCCATACCCATGCGCGCGGCCTCAATGCTCATATAGGAACGGTCAAAATTAAAAATAAAGCTTTTATTCCAGCCGCGAACCTTGTGCCAGGATAACCAGTTGCTCCAGCCGATCAGCGTGCTGTCGGAGTGGATAAGATCGCAGGTCAGTAAGTCTTCAATGGTCTGAACTTCGCGGCTGGCTAAATAAGTTGATGAGCTATAGGGGAGCATGCGTTCATTTTTTATGGTTTTGACCACCAGAGTCGGCCATTGTGAGAGCCCATGGCGAATATCGATATCAATATTATCGCGGGAGAACTGGATACTTTCATAAGAGCAGGTCAGGCTAATTTTAAGCTCGGGCCAGGCCTGGCGAAATTTGTTCAGGCGGGGCATCAGCCACAGGAGCCCAAAGCTGGGCGCGGAGTGAATGCGTAAATAATCCTGATGGATATCGTTAATCACCTGATTGGTGGCCTGGCCAATAATATTTAACGCTCCGGAAACCTCTTTAAGATATTTTTCACCAATTGCGGTTAACACCATGCCTTTACTGCTGCGGGAAAATATTTTCTTTCCGAGATACTGTTCCAGGCTGGCTATCTGATGGCTGACCGCTGAGGCCGTAATATTGAGATTCTCTGCGGCCAGATTGAGACTGCCGGTATCCGCTACTTCAATAAATGCCTGAATATTGCGTAAGGAGGGCATCGGTAAACTTTTATTTTGCAGCGGCTGATTCATCATTTCTCCCGCAAATAGAAAATGTCTGGTGGTATTATTTTTACTTCGCAAGAAGCTACGCTCGTCCTTATCTCCACAATGGCACATCAGCATAACATAGAGACAAAATAAGTAATGGCGTAATTCGTGATGAAGTTAACAGTTTTAGGGCGAGGGATGCCAGGCAACATAATTCGCAGGAATTTGCGTGCAGTCACGAAGCAAATTTTTCTCACTCATAATTGAGGTTTTTTGAATACCCTTTCCTTTTTGGGTTGTTATATTGCAACCACAGGCCTGATACCAAGGCGCGATGCGGTAAGGTTCGCGACAAAAACATAAAACAATAATGAGGATACCCTATGTCACGTATAGATACTGTTGTCTGTACTGACGCCAGGAAAACAAAATATCGTTTCGTGGTTTTGACGATGATTTTTCTGGTGTATGCCATAAATTACGCTGACAGAACGAATATCGGCGCGGTGCTGCCGTTTATCATTGATGAGTTTCATATCAATAACTTTGAAGCCGGGGCCATCGCCAGCATGTTTTTTTTGGGCTATGCGGTAAGCCAGATCCCGGCAGGATTCTTTATTGCCAAACGCGGGACCCGGGGGTTGGTTTCGCTATCCATTTTCGGCTTTTCCGCTTTTACCTGGCTGATGGGCACCGTGAGCTCCGTTTTTGGTCTGAAAATGGTGCGTCTGGGACTGGGTCTTAGCGAAGGGCCGTGCCCGGTAGGACTGGCTTCAACCATTAATAATTGGTTCCCGCCGAAAGAGAAAGCCACGGCGACGGGCGTTTACATTGCAGCCACCATGTTTGCGCCGATCATCGTTCCGCCGCTGGCGGTGTGGATTGCGGTAACCTGGGGGTGGCGGTGGGTCTTTTTCTCCTTTGCGATACCGGGGATTGTGGCGGCGATAGCGTGGTACCTGTTGGTTAAGTCAAAACCCTCAGAAAGCGGATTTGTCTCACCTGCCGAACTGGAAGAGATCAATGCCGGGCGTGAAACCGATAATAACCTTGTGCGCGAAAATATCTTAATTGCCAATCGTTTTACCTGGCTGGATACAATTATTCGAGTGAAGAAAATGGCGCCTATCGATACGGCGAAAGGATTATTTACCTCAAAAAATATTCTCGGTGACTGTCTGGCCTATTTTATGATGGTTAGCGTACTGTACGGATTATTAACCTGGATCCCGCTGTATTTAGTCAAAGAGCGCGGTTTTGATGTGATGAGCATGGGCTTTGTGGCAAGTATGCCGTGCATCGGCGGTTTTATTGGCGCGATCGCCGGAGGGTGGATTTCAGATAAAGTATTAGGCCGTCGGCGTAAACCCACCATGATGTTTACCGCTATTTCAACGGTGGTCATGATGTTAATCATGCTGAATATTCCAGCGAGTACCCTGGCGGTCTGCATTGGTTTGTTCTTCGTCGGCTTTTGTTTAAATATCGGCTGGCCGGCTTTTACCGCTTACGGTATGGCCGTTTCGGACAGTAAAACCTATCCGATCGCCTCTTCTATTATTAATAGCGGTGGCAACCTTGGCGGATTTGTTGCCCCGATGGCTGCGGGATTTTTACTGGACCAGACCGGCAGCTTTAATTCTGTATTTACTTATTTTGGTATCTGCGCAGCAATTGGTTTGCTGGTTATTCTCTTTCTCGATGAGCCACAATAACGGAAATATATCCTGTTAATTAATATGACGTAACGTCATGGAGTAAAATTATGTTATTAAAAGATAAAGTCGCCATTATTACTGGCGCGGCCTCCGCACGCGGTTTGGGTTTTGCTACCGCGAAGTTATTTGCCGAAAACGGCGCTAAAGTGGTCATTATCGACCTCAATGGCGAAGCCAGCAAAGCCGCGGCGACGGCATTAGGCGAAGGCCATCTCGGGCTGGCGGCAAACGTCACCGATGAAGTTCAGGTTCAGGCGGCAATGGAACAGATTCTGGCGAAATATGGTCGGGTAGACGTGCTGGTGAATAACGCCGGTATCACCCAGCCGCTGAAGCTGATGGACATTAAACGTGCCAACTATGACGCGGTATTGGATGTCAGCCTGCGCGGTACGCTGCTGATGTCGCAGGCGGTTATCCCGGCGATGCGGGCGCAAAAATCGGGCAGCATTGTCTGTATCTCGTCGGTTTCAGCCCAGCGCGGCGGCGGTATCTTCGGCGGCCCGCACTACAGTGCGGCAAAGGCCGGAGTGCTTGGCCTGGCGCGAGCGATGGCCCGCGAGCTGGGTCCGGACAACGTCCGCGTCAACTGCATTACCCCGGGGCTGATCCAGACCGATATCACCGCCGGTAAGCTGACCGACGAAATGACGGCCAACATCCTCGCCGGAATCCCGATGAACCGCCTCGGCGATGCGGTTGACATCGCGCGCGCCGCGCTATTCCTCGGCAGCGATCTCTCTTCCTACTCTACCGGTATCACCCTTGACGTAAACGGCGGCATGTTAATCCACTAAGCGAGGCAAGCAGATGAAGATCACCGAAGCACAAAAAGTCGCCGCGGCGGCGTGGCGGATTCGCCGCTATGCCCTGCGCATGGGGGAGGTTCAGGGTCAGGGCTATATCGGCCAGGCATTAGGCTATGCGGATGTGCTGGCCACCGCGTTCAGCCACGCGATGACCTACCGTCCGCAAGAGCCGCAGTGGGAAGGACGCGACCGCTTCCTGCTCTCTCACGGCCATTACGCCATCGCCTACTATGCGGCGCTGCTGGAGGCGGGAATTATCCCGGAAGAGGAGCTGGAAACCTACGGTTCTGACGACAGCCGCCTGCCGATGTCGGGAATGGCGACCTACACCCCGGGGATGGAGATGTCCGGCGGCTCGCTGGGGCAGGGGCTCTCTATTGCCGTCGGGATGGCGCTGGGGCTGCGGCAAAAAGGGAGCGCATCCTGGGTCTACAACTCCATGTCGGATGGGGAGCTGGATGAAGGTTCCACCTGGGAAGCGGCGATGTCGGCGGCGCATTACGGCCTGACTAACCTGATCAACATCGTTGACGTGAATAAACAGCAGGCGGACGGCGATTCGCGCAAAATTCTCGGCTTTGAGCCGCTGCATGAAAAATGGGCCGCCTTCGGCTGGTACGTGCAGCGCGTCGACGGTAACGATCTGGCGGCGGTGATGGCCGCCTTTGATAACGCGAAAAATCATGCGGGCAACCAGCCGCGGGTCATCTTATGCGACACGTTGATGGGTAAAGGGGTCCCGTTCCTCGAAACCCGGGATAAAAACCATTTTATTCGCGTCGATGCCGATGAGTGGCAAAAAGCGATTGCGGTGCTGGACGCCAACAAACCGGAAGGAGTGCTGTAATGAGCCAGAGTAAACCACGTTTAAAAACGTCCGCGATGATCGCTTCTATTGCTGACGAAGGTCAGGCGACGATTCCGGCACCGTTTGGCGTTGCGCTCTCGAAGCTGGCGGCGCAGCGACCGGAAATCGTTGGTATGACCGCGGACCTGTCAAAGTACACCGATCTGCACATTTTCGCGCAGGCTTTCCCGGATCGCTTTTTCCAGATGGGAATGGCGGAACAGCTGCTGATGGGGGCGGCGGGAGGAATGGCGAAAGAGGGATTCATTCCCTTCGCCACCACCTATGCCGCTTTTGCTACCCGCCGCGCCTATGATTTTATTCATCAGGTCATTGCCGAGGAGCATCTCAACGTGAAGATCTGCGCGGCGCTCCCGGGCCTGACCACCGGCTACGGGCCGAGCCATCAGGCAACGGAAGATCTGGCGATTATGCGCGGCATTCCCGGCATGGTTATCGTCGACCCATGCGATGCGCTGGAGATAGAGCAGGCGGTACCGGCGATTGCCGACCATAACGGTCCGGTATATATGCGCCTGCTGCGCGGTAAGGTGCCGCTGGTGCTGGATAAGTACGACTATCAGTTTGAGCTGGGCAAGGCGAAGCTGCTTGAAGATGGCAACGATGTGCTGATTATCTCTTCCGGGCTGATGACCATGCGCGCCCTCGAGGCGGTCGAAAAGCTGCGGGCCGATAATATCAGCGCAGCCGTACTGCACGTGCCAACGATCAAACCGCTTGATGAAGAAACGATCATTGCACAGGCCTCGAAGCCCGGTCGCCTGGTGGTTACTGCCGAGAACCATACTTCGGTTGGCGGACTGGGGGAGGCGGTTGCCGCGTTGCTGATGCGCAAAGGCGTGCGCTGCGAGCTGGATACCATTGGCTTGCCTGACGAATTCCTGCTGGCCGGCGCGCTGCCGACTCTGCACGATCGCTACGGCATTTCCACCGCGAGGATGGTCGAAAAAATTAAGTATCGCCTGCGTTAATTGCTTTCGCCGCCGCGTCCTGCGGCGGCGCTTCTCTGCTTTTGTTCGCGGTTTCCCTGTCGAGGCATTAAACGTGCTATTTCGGGGACGCCTGGCGCGAAGCGCCATCGCCGCTTCTCATCGACAGAACGGGGAGCTGTCGTTTGTGAGACAGAGGATTCTTTTCGGCAGATTTTATGCGGTTCGTCACAAAATCTGCTAGACTGCGCAACTTCATGGCATTGTGGTTTTTGCCATCTCTTTCGCAATAATCTCCCTGAAAACTACGCCTGTGACGGGCCGGGGCGGTTCGGAGTTGTTATGTCTTTTGATTCCCTTGGCCTGAATCCTGAAATCCTGCGCGCCGTCGCTGAGCAGGGCTACGTAGAGCCAACCCCTATTCAGCAGCAGGCTATCCCGGCAGTATTACAGGGCCGCGATCTGATGGCCAGCGCCCAGACGGGTACCGGCAAAACGGCGGGATTTACGCTGCCGCTGCTTCAGCACCTGATCCAAAAAGAACCCCACGCCAAAGGTCGTCGCCCGGTGCGCGCCCTGATCCTGACCCCGACGCGCGAGCTGGCGGCACAGATTGGCGAGAACGTCCGGGATTACAGCAAATACCTTAACGTTCGTTCGCTGGTGGTTTTCGGCGGCGTAAGCATTAACCCACAGATGATGAAGCTGCGCAGCGGCGTCGATATTCTGGTGGCAACCCCTGGCCGTCTGCTGGACCTTGAGCATCAGAACGCCGTGAGCCTGGACAAAGTCGAAGTGCTGGTGCTGGATGAAGCCGACCGTATGCTGGATATGGGCTTTATTCACGATATTCGCCGGGTGCTGGCGAAGCTGCCGGCAAAGCGGCAGAACCTGCTGTTCTCCGCAACTTTCTCCGACGACATTAAATCACTGGCGGAAAAGCTGCTGCATAACCCGCTGGAAATCGAAGTCGCCCGCCGTAACACCGCTTCTGAGCAGGTGAGCCAGCTGGTACATTTTGTCGATAAAAAGCGCAAGCGCGAGCTGCTGTCGCAGATGATCGGCGAAGGCAACTGGCAGCAGGTTCTGGTCTTTACCCGCACCAAACACGGCGCAAACCACCTGGCGGAACAGCTCAATAAAGACGGCATCCGCAGCGCCGCTATTCACGGCAACAAGAGCCAGGGCGCGCGTACCCGAGCGTTGGCTGATTTTAAATCCGGCGGCATCCGCGTGCTGGTCGCAACCGATATCGCCGCGCGCGGTCTGGATATTGAAGAGTTGCCGCACGTGGTGAACTACGAGCTGCCAAACGTGCCGGAAGATTACGTGCACCGTATTGGTCGTACCGGGCGCGCTGCGGCAACGGGCGAAGCGCTGTCGCTGGTCTGCGTAGATGAACATAAGCTGCTGCATGATATCGAACGCTTGCTGAAGAAAGAGATCCCGCGCATCGCCATTGCGGGTTACGAGCCGGATCCGTCGATCAAAGCCGAGCCGATTCAGAACGGTCGCCAGCAGCAGCGCGGCGGCGGTCGTGGCGGTCAGAGCCAGGGCCGGAGCGGCCAGGGACGTGGTGGTCAGGGACAAGGTCGTGCCCAGCAGGCTGCTCCGCGTCGCACCGATGGCGAAGCGCCGAAAGCGCGCACTCAGGACGGTAAGCCTCCTCGCCGTCGCCGCCCGCGCAAACCTGCTGCGGCTGAGTAAAGTTGTTTTGGCTGCGGTGGGGAAATCTACCGCAGCTTGTTCCTTTCAGAACACATCGCGATTAAAATTTAACACTCTCCCGCTAAGTCTGACTTCAATGTTGCCGCTCGCTATTTATCTTTTATGAGATCTTACTTTTGGCAATGAACTATTTTTACGATTTTTGCAATAACTAACAAAGTTATAACCTGCAACTATCAAAAGAATGACAGATACT
Source organism: Klebsiella sp. CN_Kp100 (assembly GCF_040065315.1). Lineage (NCBI taxonomy): Bacteria > Pseudomonadati > Pseudomonadota > Gammaproteobacteria > Enterobacterales > Enterobacteriaceae > Klebsiella > Klebsiella sp. CN_Kp100. Next base: position 25,212 of record NZ_JBEAIJ010000056.1, on the reverse strand, counting down.
AATAACATTAAAAAAGCAACCATATATACCCTCAATAATTTACAGACCCTGCGGGTTCATAAAGCAGTATACGGATTAGCGTTTAAGATATAATATATTATGAGTGTAGATATTCTTAATGTATCTGAAATTAAAGGATTAATTTTAATTTCACGGTCTTTTTGACGATATTTTTCGGAATTCGTTTAGATGATTTTAAACATCTTCATGTTTTTTTGAATGCCCATAAAGTTAAATTGATAGCGATTTTGGTGACTGTGCTGGTATTTTGAAAATTATATTCAGCCCGGATAAAATAACGTTATGACACATTATTCATTAAGTGGATGTCGAGCGTTGGTTGTGGCTGCATAAACCGACTTCAGCCTGATTCTGCGAGACCGCTTCCTGTTTGCCGAAAAAGGGATACCTCCCTCCCGGCAAAAATGGCACAATAGTGGCTGTTTATACAGTATTCAGGTTTTCTCATGGCTTTGACCGCAGCGCTGAAAGCGCAAATCGCCGCCTGGTATAAGGCGCTTCAGGAACAAATTCCTGACTTTATTCCCCGGCCTCCGCAGCGGCAGATGATCGCCGATGTGGCGAAGACGCTCGCCGGAGAAGAGGGGCGGCACCTGGCGATTGAAGCGCCGACCGGGGTCGGCAAAACCTTGTCGTATCTGATCCCTGGCATTGCTATTGCCCGCGAAGAGCAAAAAACGCTGGTGGTCAGCACCGCCAACGTTGCGCTGCAGGACCAAATCTACAGTAAAGATCTGCCGCTGCTGCGCAAAATCATCCCCGATCTGCGCTTTACCGCCGCCTTTGGCCGCGGGCGCTACGTCTGCCCGCGTAACCTGGCCGCGCTTGCCAGCACGGAGCCGACGCAGCAGGATTTGCTGGCCTTTCTTGATGACGAACTCACGCCTAACAACCAGGCGGAGCAGAAGCTGTGCGCAACGCTGAAAGCGGATCTCGATAGCTACAAATGGGACGGCCTGCGCGATCATACCGACAAAAACGTGGATGATTCTCTGTGGAGCCGCCTGAGCACGGATAAAGCCAGCTGCCTGAATCGAAACTGTCACTATTATCGCGAATGTCCGTTCTTTGTCGCCCGACGGGAAATCCAGGAAGCGGAAGTGGTGGTGGCGAACCATGCGCTGGTGATGGCGGCTATGGAGAGCGAAGCGGTGCTGCCGGAGCCGAAGCATCTACTGCTGGTGCTTGATGAAGGCCACCATCTGCCGGAGGTCGCCCGCGATGCGCTGGAAATGAGCGCTGAAATTACCGCCCCGTGGTATCGCCTGCAGCTGGATTTGTTCACTAAGCTGGTTGCGACCTGCATGGAGCAGTTTCGCCCTAAGACCACGCCGCCGCTGGCGAATCCCGAACGTCTGACTGGACACTGCGAGGAGCTGTTCGAGCTAATCTCCTCGCTGAATAATATTCTCAATCTCTACATGCCGGCCGGCCAGGAGGCGGAGCATCGCTTTCCGATGGGGGAACTGCCGCAGGAAGTCATGGAGATCTGCCAGCGGTTGGCGAAACTCACCGAAACGCTGCGCGGCCTGGCGGAGCTGTTCCTTAACGATCTGGGCGAAAAAACCGGCACGCACGATGTGGTGCGTCTGCACCGGGTTCTGCTGCAGATGAACCGCGCGCTGGGGATGTTTGAAAGCCAAAGTAAACTGTGGCGGCTGGCGTCGCTGGCGCAGTCCTCCGGCGCACCGGTGACTAAATGGGTCACCCGCGATCTGCGCGATGGTCAGATGCATATCTGGTTCCACTGCGTGGGGATCCGCGTCAGCGATCAGCTGGAAAGGCTGCTCTGGCGCAGCGTCCCGCATATCGTCGTCACCTCTGCGACGCTGCGTTCGCTGAACAGCTTCTCTCGCCTGCAGGAGATGAGCGGGCTGAAAGAGAAAGCCGGAGATCGCTTTGTGGCGCTGGATTCGCCCTTCAACCACGTCGAACAGGGTAAAATCGTCATTCCGCAGATGCATTATGAACCGCTTATCGATAACGAAGAGCAGCATATTGCCGAAATGGCCGCCTATTTCCGTGAACAGGTCGAGAGCAAAAAGCATCTCGGCATGCTGGTGCTGTTCGCCAGCGGAAGAGCGATGCAGCGTTTTCTCGAGCACGTGACCGATCTGCGCCTGCTGCTGCTGGTTCAGGGCGATAAGCCCCGCTACCGACTGGTGGAGCTGCACCGCAAACGCGTTGAAGGCGGCGAGCGCAGCGTACTGGTTGGGCTGCAATCCTTTGCGGAAGGTCTGGACTTAAAAGGCGAGCTGTTAAGCCAGGTGCATATCCATAAGATAGCTTTCCCGCCGATAGACAGCCCGGTGGTGATCACCGAAGGTGAATGGCTCAAAAGCCTCAACCGCTATCCGTTCGAAGTCCAGAGCCTGCCCAGCGCGTCATTCAACCTGATTCAGCAGGTGGGGCGCCTGATCCGCAGTCATAGCTGCTGGGGAGAGGTGGTGATTTATGATAAACGTCTGTTAACCAAAAATTACGGTAAGCGCCTGTTGAACGCATTACCCGTATTTCCGATAGAGCAGCCTGCCGTCCCTGAGGTTATAGTAAAAACGAAAGCAAAACCGACGCGTCGCAAGCGGCGATAGTGGTGCAATGTCGACGATGTGAGAAGCTCAGAGGAGCCTGCAATGGACTACAGCAAGATTATTAAAGAAGTCGGGCGCGGAAAGAACCACGCCCGCGACCTGGATGTGGAGACAGCCCGCGCGCTCTACTCGCGGATGCTTAACGGCGAGGTGCCTGAGCTTGAGCTCGGCGGCATTCTTATCGCTCTGCGCATTAAAGGCGAAGGCGAAGCGGAGATGAAGGGCTTCTATGAAGCGATGCAGGCGCATACGATTAAGCTGACTCCGCCGGTCGCCAAACCGATGCCCATTGTGATCCCCAGCTATAACGGCGCGCGTAAACAGGCAAACCTGACCCCTCTGCTCGCCGTCCTGCTGCATAAGCTCGGCTTCCCGGTCATCGTCCACGGCGTGAGCCACGATCCGACCCGCGTGGTGACGGAAACGATTTTTGAACTGATGGGTATCCCGGCGACGCTTCACGCGGGTCAGGCCCAGGCGCGATTGGATAGCCATCAGCCGGTTTACGTTCCGGTCGGCGCATTTTGCCCACCGCTGGAAAAACAGCTGGCGATGCGCTGGCGCATGGGCGTGCGCAACAGCGCCCACACGCTGGCCAAGCTGGCGACACCCTTTGCGGAAGAGGCGGCGCTGCGCCTGTCGAGCGTTTCACACCCGGAATACGTCGGCCGGGTAGCGAAATTCTTTGCCGAAATCGGCGGGCGGGCGCTGCTGATGCACGGTACCGAAGGGGAGGTTTACGCCAACCCGCAGCGCTGTCCGCAGATTAGCCTGATTGATGCATCTGGTATGCGAGTGGTAAATGAACGACAGGATAGCGTAGCCGCGCAGGCACTCGCCCTGCCGGAGTCAAAAGATCCTGAAGTCACCGCCCGCTGGATTGAGCGCTGCATCGTCGGGAGCGCACCGCTACCGCAATCATTGCGAATTCAGTTGGCCTGCTGTCTTGTGGCCACCGGCGCCGTTCCGTCTCTTGAACAGGGCCAGGCAAAGGTGGCTGAGCGCTGGTAACCGTAGCGGCAGGCAAAAAAAAGCCCGTCCAGTGGCGTGGACGGGCAAGGCAAGGGTATTAAAGGATCTTACAGGGTTAAAACAGTGGCATTACAGGGTGTTGCTACAGGGAATAGCGGCAAGTAGCGGCGATTATTTGTAGATAACCGCGGTACCGCTAAGTTTGTTGTTGCTGTTAGCTGAGGTAATGCTATAACCGGTCGCGCCGGCAGCCTCTGCTTTTTCAGCCAGTTTAGCTTCCAGTCCATCCAGCGTCGTCGCGCCTTCAGCGGAAACTACACCAATTTTATTCATGCTTTCTGCCTGAGCCGAGGTCACCGGCTGGGCGGCGAATGCGCCAAAAGAGAGAGCGGAAAGGGCGATGGCAGCGGCAGCAAATTTCATGTTTTTCATAGTTAATCTCTCGCAGGTTGTTCTGTTCAGGGGACGATATTGCGTCGATGTGATAAGTATCACGGTTTTTTACGGGAGATAAAATCGAAGGAAATTAACAGTGTCCATCGAATTTTTTGAATAAGTATTAATTTATTGAATATTAATAAATTATTTTAGCCGGGAAAAGCAAAAGCCGTGAGGATGAAGTTCAGAGGGCTTTAAGGGCACATATTGCCACGCCGCTTGCCAAAAAACGTGCGCGAAAAGATAACGCGATATGCGGTAATGAACGGTAAATATCGGTCAACGAAGCTGGCTATCTTTGGAACCTCTGCGATTATATCCTGAAAATGTATTGTTATGTAAGTCTTTCTCCTGCTGGCATTTGATGCAGTATTTCACGCCCGCGACCGCGCGCTGACGCGCTTCGGGGATCGGCTCTCCGCATTCTTCACAAAATTTGTTGCTCTCACCCGATGACAGCTCATTTCGCGCCCGTGCAATCGCGTCATTGATAGTGCTATCGATTTGTTCCTGCACCGCGTCGTCATTTGCCCAGCCTGAAGCCATAGTCCACCTCGCTATCTCGTCTTTCTTTAGTATAGGAAATATGGGGGCAAAAAATGACCAGACAAGGAGTCATGTTCACTGCTGAGAAAATCCAGGGGTGAGGCAGTGGAGAGAGGGATACTGAAAGGGCGTTTGCGCGCAGGCCTCCGCAGGGGAGGTTAAAGGGATGATTACAGGTGGATAAAAAGCCGCTTCCCGACCAGCCCGGCGGCGAGCTTGCCGGTCGGGGGAGTCGGAATAAACGTCTAGCGGGCGTCCGGACGCACAAGGTCAAAGCGCAGGCTTTCATCAATGGCGTAATAGGCGCTGGGGCCGCCCGCGCGCAGAATCGGCTGAGCTCTGGCGGTCTGGTAAATCCCGTCCTCCAGCAGCGACTCATCAATATGCACTGCCACAACTTCGCCCAGCACCAGCCAGGTATCAACCGCCAGCCCTTCGGCGGTGGTTAACTGGATGCATTGCGACAGGCGACACTCAAAATTGACCGGACTTTCGGCTACCCGGGGGGCGCTGACGAGGCGGCTGGCAGCGGGAGTGAGCCTGGCGCGGACAAATTCATCTTCGTGACGCGGGATACTGGCAGAGGTTTCGTTCATCGCGACCGCCAGGGGGCGGGTGGCGAGGTTCCAGACGAACTCTTTGGTCTCGACGATATTCTGCACGCTATCTTTCCAGCCGCTGCTGGCGAAGCCAATAATCGGCGGCTGATAGTTAAAGCAGTTGAAAAAACTATACGGCGCAAGATTATGCTGGCCGCTATTATCCACGGAAGCTATCCAGCCGATAGGCCGTGGTCCGATAATCGCGTTAAGCGGGTCGTGCGGCAGCCCGTGTCCGTGCGAAGGTTGGTAGAAGTACATACGACACTCGTGACAAATAAAGAAGATATCCAGACTCACTTATTTACCGCGCCGCCGTCAACGGGTATCTTACGCGGCTGTTCAAAGGAGAATGCCATGAAAGCCCAGAAACCGGGGTTACACCCGCGTAACCGTCACCATCAACGCTACGATCTGCCCGCGCTATGCCAGGCCCATCCTGAGCTGCAGGCCTTCATCACCCTTAATCCGGTGGGTGAGCAGACCATCGACTTTGCCAACCCGCTGGCGGTGAAGGCGCTGAATAAAGCGCTGCTGGCGCATTTTTACGCGGTGAAACACTGGGATATTCCCGACGGCTTTCTCTGTCCGCCAGTGCCGGGCAGGGCGGACTACATCCATCACCTCGCCGATTTGCTGGCGCTGGATAGCGGGACGATCCCGGCTAACGCCAGCATTCTTGATATCGGCGTGGGCGCAAACTGCATCTATCCGCTCATTGGCGCGCACGAGTACGGCTGGCGCTTTACGGGTAGCGAAGTGAACGCCGACGCGTTCGCCAGCGCCCAGGCTATCATCAACGGCAATCCGGGGCTCACTCGCCAGATCCGTCTGCGCCGTCAAAAAGACGCCAACGCGATTCTGAACGGCATTATTCATAAAAATGAACACTACGATGCGACCCTCTGCAACCCGCCGTTTCATGATTCCGCTGCCAGCGCGCAGGCGGGCGGCGAGCGTAAACGTCGCAATCTTGGACTGGGCGAACAGAGCGCGCTGAACTTTGGCGGTCAGCAGCAGGAGCTGTGGTGCGAAGGCGGCGAGGTGGCCTTTATTACGCAGATGATTGAAGAGAGCAAGCCGTTTGCTCGTCAGGTTAAATGGTTTACTTCGCTGGTTTCTCGCGGCGACAACCTGCCGCCGCTATATCGCGCTCTGACCGACGTCGGCGCGGTGAAAGTGGTGAAGAAAGAGATGGCCCAGGGGAATAAGCAAAGCCGCTTTATCGCCTGGACCTTTATGGATGAGGCCAAACGTCGCCGCACGCTATAACGTGGGCTCGGCGGGGGCAGGCGGTCCTGCGGGTGCTGGCATCGGCAGAACCTGATAAGTTTGTACCGGCGCCCGCACGCCTGCGAGGTCAAAATGCCTTTTCACCTGAGTATCGAGGGCGAATCTGACCGTCCACTGCTTGAGCGGCAGGGTGGTAAAGGTGACGCGCAGGGTGAAGGCGGTATTACTTAAGCCTACCACGCCGGTGAAGGATGGCTCGCCAATGATCAGCCCGCGAATCTCTTCCTGCGCCATCACTTCCGCGACCGCATCCTTCAGCGCCTGGTTAGCCTTATCCAGATCTTCATGCCGGTCAACGTCATAGTTGGCCACCACCGAGCCGATACCGCGTACGAAGTTGGCGAAGGTGGTTATCGAAGACCACGGAATAATATGATAAGCGCCGGTATCCTGACGGACGCCGACGGAGCGAATCGACATGCGCTCCACCGTCCCGGTGAGCGGTCCGATCGTCACCAGGTCGCCGGTATTCATACCGTTCTCGAACTGAATAAAAATGCCGGTAATAATATCTTTGACCAGGGTCTGCGCGCCAAATGAAATTGCCAGGCCCAGCGCGCCGGCGCCGGCCAGCAGCGGGGCGATATTCACCCCCACTTCCGAAAGCAGGATCATAATGGTAATAGTGCTGATCACCACCGCCAGCGCGTTGCGAAACAGCGTCAGCAGCGTTCGGGCGCGGGCGCTGGGCAGCGGGCGACCGTGAATGTCCGATGCCAGCCGGTTTTCAATCAGGCTGGCGAGCAGCGTCCAGCCAATCGCCGAGAAGAACAGGATCAGCGCGATACGAATCAGCACATCAACCGCTTTTTGCCCGCTGCCGTTATGCATCCACTGCCAGAAATCGAACAGCCCCCATGCGCTGAGCAGCAGCATAATCGCCACGCAGACCGTCAGGATGCGCGCGGCCTTCAGCGATGCGGAGATCCAGCCGTTAAGTCGTTTTTGCAGTTCAGGATAGTTACGCTGGGTTTCCGGCGACAAGGTGATGGTTTTCGCAATCCAGCGCGACAGAATACCGGAGACCAGCGCGGCGGCGCCGACGATGGCCAGGCTGCGTAGGGTCGCGCCCATCATAAATTTCAGGCTGTTACCGGGGTCGAACAGCGAGAAGAAAAACAGCACGATGAAATAGGCGCAGGCCAGCCAGTGCCACACCAGAGCAAAGGCGCGGATAAACAGGCTAAAAAAGGCCAGCGATCGGTCGGCAAGATGGATAAGCCCTTGGGTAATTAACTGCTTATTGTGGAATATCAGATACAGGGCCCAGAGCGTAATGCACAGCATAATGACCACATTGGCCAGCGCCCCGAACTGCACGTTGACCTGGTTGGAGATAATTGGCACCGCAACGATCAGCCCGTAGCCAATCAGGCTGCTGAGCGCGCTGAGGCGCAGATTCCAGTATTTCGCCGCTTCATCGCTAAGGTTAAACGGGCGTAGCTCCGGGATGCGTGGGCAGAAAATCAGCCGCAGAATGGCTTTGAAAAACTCGATCAGCGCAAAGGCATTGAGAAACAGACTTTGCTGGAAGGCGATAGTGGGATTATTACCGTTCAGGCGATCGCTTAATAGCTGGCCAACCAACAGCGTCAGGGCCAGCAGAAGCAGGTCGAAAATAAATGCGCCGGCAATCGTGGCCGGCAGCTGTAGCCAGTTGCTGCGGTCGCGGTTTTTATGTCGTCCCCAGTGCCCCATTTTGCGATACAGCGGCAGGGCAGCCAGGCGTACCAGCCACCAGAATGCAAAGACCAGACCGGCAAGCAGCAGGAAATGCCAGGCGGCGCTGATGAACGATTGCGAATTAAATGGTTTATGCGGAGAGCCGGTGATGTTGCGCCATAGCTGGGAGAAGCGCGACGAAAGCTGTTCGCCATATTCACGACTGATCTGAGTGACGTTCTCCAGCACCGTCGTTTCGTCTTTAATTTCCGGCGGCGTCAGCGTCGGGGTACTGTCCGGCGGCGGCGTGGCGGCGGCTTTACGCAGCTGATCGATAAGCTCCTGGCGGGCATCGGCGTTTTCAAGCACGTCGGCCAGCGCGCCGTAGGCCGCTTTTTTCTGCGCCAGATCGGGTTCGCTACTGCTGGAGTGGTCCGTTGTGGTTGCCGGAACGCCGGGCAGCGTCGCGGCCCATAGCGGAGCGGTGAAGAGTAAAGCGAGCAGAAACAAAATCCGCGGCACAGGCACCTCCATTGCATCTCAAACCGTTAAGTATAGAAGACGAGATCCGGAGCGCGAGGTTGGGATGATTCTGGAAAGCGGCTCTCCCGCGAAGGGAGAGCCGGGCAGGGTCAGGCGACGTGCTGTAAAAACTCCTGCAGACGCGGGCTTGGCGGGTTGTTGACCAGCACCTGCGGATCGCCATCTTCGGCAATGCGCCCTTTATCGATAAAGATCAGGCGGGAAGCCACTTTTTCGGCGAAGCCGATTTCGTGGGTGACGATGACCATGGTCATGCCTTCTTCAGCCAGATCCTGCATCACTTTCAGTACTTCATGACGCAGTTCGGGATCGAGCGCGGAAGTTGGCTCATCAAAAAGCATCATTTTAGGTTTAACCGCCAGCGCCCGGGCAATAGCTACGCGCTGCTGCTGGCCGCCTGAAAGCTCGGAAGGGTAGTGGTGAGCGCGTTCCGCGAGGCCCACTTTCGCCAGCAGATCCTTCGCCAGTTTTTCCGCCGCCGCTTTATTGGCGCCGCGTACGCGCAGCGGGCCAAACATCACGTTTTCCAGCGCGGTCAGGTGCGGGAACAGATAAAACTGCTGGAACACCATCCCGGCTTCCTGGCGAATCAGCCGCTCATCAACCTTCGGGTCGTTGACCTTCAGACCATCGACGATCAGCTCGCCGCTGGTAATCTCTTCGAGTTTGTTAATACAGCGCAGCAGGGTCGATTTACCGGAGCCGGACGGCCCGATAATCACCACGACTTCGCCCTGGTTGATCTTCAGATCGATATCATGCAGCACTTTGGTTGGGCCAAAGTGCTTGGAAACGTTTTTAAATTCAATCACAGGATTTTCATCCTTCTTTCAAGACGACGCAGAACAAAGCTCAGCACCAGGGTGATGATCAGATAGATAACCGCAACGGCGCTCCAGATCTCCAGCGCGCGGAAGTTACCGGCAATAATTTCCTGGCCCTGGCGGGTCAGCTCGGCTACGCCGATGACAATAAACAGCGAGGTGTCTTTAATGCTGATAATCCACTGGTTGCCCAGCGGCGGCAGCATACGGCGCAGCGCCAGCGGCAGGATTACGTAGCGAATAGTTTCGCGACGAGAAAGACCCAGGGCGAGGCCGGCTTCCCGGAAGCCTTTGTGAATCGACAGCACCGCGCCGCGGGTAATTTCCGCAATATAGGCGCCAGAGTTGATCATAATGGTGACTACCGCCGCGGAGAACGGGTCGATACGTAAATCGCTAAAGGCCATCGGCAGAGCGAAGTAGATGAACATGACCTGCACCACAATCGGGGTGCCGCGGATGATTTCAATAAAGACCAGCGCAATGTGGTTGGCAATCCAGCCGCCGAAACAGCGGGCGAAACCGGCTACCAAACCGATTATCAGACCGCCGACCAGGCCGAGGACCGAAATCCACAGCGTCATTTTGGCGCCTTCCAGCAAAATGGGGATGGCGGGCCAGATGGCACTCCAGTCAAACTGCATAATATGTTCCTGTTACCGTGTCGAAAACAGAGGAAATTCCTCTGAGAAAACTATTCAGGCCTGCTGACGGGTAGCCCGGAAAGCTCCAGGTCTACCAGACCACAGCAGGCCTGGAAGAGAGCATCGCTAATTATTATTTAGGTTCAGTACCGAACCATTTTTTATAAATTTCGTTATAAGTGCCGTTTTCACGCAGAGTTTTCAGCGCGCCGTTCACTTTTTCACGCAGCTCGTCGCTACCTTTCGGGAAAGCGATACCGTAGTTTTGCGCTTCCAGCGAGTCGCCTACCGCTTTGAACTTACCGTTACCTGCGGTTTTGATGAAGTAAAGGATGTTTGGCGTATCGTGCAGAACCGCATCGGCGCGCCCGGTACCGAGTTCCATATAGGCATTATCGATGTTCGGGAACTGGCGCAGATCTTTGGTTTTGATATTGGCTTTCGCGTAATCTACCGAGCCGGTACCGCCCTTCACGGCAACCACTTTACCGTTCAGGTCTTTGACATCCTTAATTTCGTTATTATTTGCGTTCACCATCACCAGAAGACCGCTTTTGTAGTAGCCGTCAGAGAAGTCGATGGCTTTTTTACGCTCGTCAGTGATAGTGATCCCCGCCAGCGCGAGGTCGATGTTTTTCGTTTGCAGCGCCGGAATAATACCGCTGAAGTCCATTGGCTTCAGGGTGTAGTCAAGCTTCAGCTCTTTTGCGATGGCAGCCCACAGGTCAACGTCGAAACCGACGTACTTATCGCCCTGTTTAAATTCGAACGGAACAAACGCCGTGTCGGTAGCGACAACCAGTTTTTTATCAGCGGCGTGAGAAGAAACCGCAAAAGCCAGGGTCAGTGCAGCCAGTGAAACTTTAAATACAGACTTCATAGCATTTCCTTTTATATCCACGGGACGATCCCCTGCGAGAACGAGTTGCCTTATGAAAAAATCATGCCAGTTTTACAACCTGTTGTTTTATAACAACCAGGATAATTCCTGCTGCACGATTTTGATAAGGGATAACGTTAAATGCACCGATATGGGGCGCTATTTTGGTGCGTCATAAGCGTATCGCATAACAAGAGCATTTTTAACGCAAACCCTGATGTTAAAACAATCTTGATGTAACGATTGTGTGAGGTGATTATTACAATTGATTTACTTTGGCGCGTATTTTGACCAATCTCATGCACTAATGTGGTGCGCGGCGGGGCGTGGGGAAAAGAAATAAAAAAGCCGCCAGCGTGGCTGACGGCAGTTGGCTTACTCGATATTCGCTTCGATGAACCACAGGAACTGATCCAGGTCGCGGGAAGCGGCGGTAAAGATATCAGCGGTATCTTCATCTTTTGCTTCGTCGATGGCTTTACGCACATCGTTGGCGACGATGGCATAGCGGTCGGCCAGCTCTTTCAGGTGGTCCTGGACGCTATGGATATCCAGCGGATAGCTTTTCAGCGGGCTCTTGCTGTTGATGACCTGAGTGGTACCCAGCGCCACGCCGCCAAGCTGGACGGCACGTTCAGCCATGGTATCAAGGTGGTTGACGAGCGCGGTGCGGAAGCCGTCCAGCATCTCATGAACGGCAATGAAGTTTGCACCGCGCATATTCCAGTGAGCCTGTTTAGTAATCAGAGACAGGTCAATGAACTGGATCACCTGGCGATTCAGCAGCTCAACGGTCGCTTTCTTCGCGCTATCTGCGACGTCGTTACGGGTATAGAGCAGATTCGTTGCTTTAGTTTTAACCAGTTTTGCGGTACTCATAATGTCATATCCTCTTGATATTTGTACTCGTCATACTTCAAATTCGAATTATTCGGAGCGTCTCATCCCAATAACTTGCGGAATTAAGTATAGCAACGGATTTGAGCTTTGCAGCGGCGGTAGTCTCTATCGGTCTGATAGCGCAGGGCTGTTGGATTGGCAAAAATCTTTATGAATCAAAGGCCCTGACTGGTTTTCTTGCTCAGGGCCTGTTCTTTAACTGATGTCGACTTTCTGAATTTTTGTCTCCCGGCGCATTGTCAGCGTCGAGCCCATTGATGCCAGAATGATCGCCCCGAGCGCCAGGGTCTGGGTTGCAGTTAGCGTTTCACCAAGAAACACCATGCCGGAAAGCGCGGCCAAAGCGGGCTCCATGCTCATCAGGGTGCCAAAGGTCTTGCTGGGCATGCGGGTGAGGGCCACCATCTCCAGAGAATAGGGCAGAGCAGTGGATAAAATGGCGATCCCAAGGCCTGGTAACAATAGTCCCCACTGAAATAGCGTATCGCTGGCCTGAATCATCCCCATCGGCACGAAGACCACCGCAGCAATCAGCGATCCCATGGCGACCGTGGCAGGACCATGCTCTTCCCCGGCGCGCTGGCCGGTGAGAATGTAGACCGCCCAGCAGGCGCCGGCGCCAAGCGCCAGCAGCGCGCCGATGGGATCGATCTGGGCAACGCTTTGCCCCAGCGGCAGCAGAAACCAGAGTCCAAGCACCGCCAGCGCTACCCAGACGAAATCCAGCGGGCGGCGGGAGCCAAAGAGCGCCACCGCCAGGGGGCCGGTAAATTCCAGCGCGACGGCAACGCCTAGCGGAATGCGCTGAATTGATAAATAGAACAGGTAGTTCATCGCGCCCAGCGACAGGCCATAGAAGAGTAGCGGCAGACGCTGCTCCGGCGCAAAGCGAAGACGCCAGGGTTTGAAAATAACCACCAGGATGAAGGTACCGAGAGCCAGGCGCAGGGCGGTAACGCCGGGCGCGCCGACGAGCGGAAACAGTGATTTGGCCAGCGATGCGCCACTCTGAATGGAAATCATGGCGATTAAAATAACCAGTATCGGCAACCATGCCGGTACTTTACGGGACGAGCCGGGCATCCTTTCTCCTGTCAATTTTGTCAAATGCGGTAAAGGTTCCAGTGTAAATGAATTACCCCGCGCCGGTTGAGCTATTGTTGAAAAAAAGGGGAGTGAAAGCAGTACAATAGCGCGGGGGCGAAGATAAATTCACCAGAAGATTAGGAATAATCTGGATACACGTCGGGTGCTTTATAGGCCTTAATAGGTCTATATTTGTAAAAAAGGTTTGTTTTCCAGTTTGTTATAGAAACGTAGAAACCTTTAGTTACATGAAAAAGTACGTTAGACAATGTAAAGTGAAAAGAGTTTCCCAAAAGTTTTTGTTATATTTAAGACTTAGGACTTATTAGAAACACATTTGAGGTGGTTATGAATAAAATTGCACGTTTTTCAGCACTGGCCGTTGTTCTGGCTGCATCCGTAGGCACCACTGCTTTCGCTGCGACTTCTACCGTTACCGGTGGTTACGCTCAGAGCGACATGCAGGGCGAAGCTAACAAAGCAGGCGGTTTCAACCTGAAGTACCGCTACGAGCAAGACAACAACCCGCTGGGTGTTATCGGTTCTTTCACCTACACCGAGAAAGATCGTTCTGAGTCTGGCGTTTACAAAAAAGGCCAGTACTACGGCATCACCGCAGGTCCGGCTTACCGTCTGAATGACTGGGCAAGCATCTACGGCGTAGTAGGTGTTGGTTACGGTAAATTCCAGAACAACAGCTACCCGAACAAAACTGACATGAGCGACTACGGTTTCTCTTACGGTGCTGGCCTGCAGTTCAACCCGATCGAAAACGTTGCTCTGGACTTCTCCTACGAGCAGTCTCGCATTCGTAACGTTGACGTTGGCACCTGGATCGCTGGCGTAGGTTACCGCTTCTAATCACTTCGGTGATATAAAAAATCCGCCTCAAGGGGCGGATTTTTTTTGCCTGCGGTTCACGCAACCGTGTTAATTGACGGTGAACGCGTCGGTCCCCAGATGGGTGTAGTCGACCTTCTTCAGCTGGAAGTTGGTGATGTAGATAGGGCCAGCCTTCTGCTCTGAGATAAAGCGATAGCGCGGGGTGATCTCCTGAGCGCTGATACCGGTCCACTGCGAAAAGAAGCTGAGAAAGTCGTTGGCGGAACGTCGCGCTTTAATGATCTTATGCGCTTTATCATCGCTGGAGATCACCATAAACGGCACCTGGAAATTCTGCTGGTACTTATCGTCGTGTGCCAGATACTGCACCTCTTTCCCGCGCTCCTTAAAGGCCAGACCGTGATCGGAAAAATAGGTCATCGAGAAGGTTTCCCCCGAATTTTGTAGCTGAGTATAAAGATTGCTCAACAGCGTATCGGTTTGCGTCATGGTGTAGAGATAGCAGGAGGTCTCTTTCGACTGCACGAAAACGGCGTATTTGCCTTTGGTGCGATCGCAGGCCTGCGGGTGTGAGCCCATCAAATGCAGGACGATTAGCTGCGGCTGGGTACGGCGGGTGGCAAGCACCTGCGCGGTCAGCTTTAATAGCTGCTCATCCTGAGTGTTTTTGTTGGCCTCAAAATCGCCGTTTTTAAGGAACTGAACTTCGTCTGCGCGTTTGGCGATACTGGCAATCGCCGTATCATATTCACCAATTTGCCCCTGATTTGAGAACCACCAGGTCTGAAAACCGGCACGGTTGGCGAGGGTGACAAAGTTATCCTGAAACTGCGGTTTGTCATCGACCACCCGGTTCAGGGTTAATCCGAGGGATTTCTGCGTTGAACCGCTGGCGGCGATATAGTCGTTGAATAAATAGCCTTTGACCGAGCTGGCGAACGGCGTATTGTCCCAGTGGCCGCCAAAGGCACCGAGCGCATCACGGCGCGCGCTCTCTCCGATAACCACCACGTACAGATGATACTTTGGCTTTACCGCCAGCACGTGCCAGCTGTCTTTCATATTCGCCAGCTGCGCCATCCGCGCCTGCTCATCCAGTACTTCACTATTATTCACCACCACATCTTTAACGAAGCGGACGGCAGGGTAGCCGGTATCGATGACCTTAAAGACGCCGCCCCAGGCAAGGTTTTGCACCGGTTGCAGAAAGAAAATAGCGATGCAGAACAGCAGTCCCAGCGTATCTGTTTTCCCCCAGCGCGCCGGCGCTTCCGGTTTGCGGCGCACGGCAATCACCCCGAGCGCAAAGATAAACACGGCCAGCAGATAGCTGTACCACGGGAAAATGGTGAGGATTTCGGTGGACTCTTCGATGTTCGTGGCGTGCAGCGCCAGCAGCGTGTTGAAATTCGGCGCGCCGTAGGCCTGGCCAAACGGATAGTACATGGCCGCCAGCAGTGAATAGACGCCAACGACCACTTTTTGCGCGCGCGGAAAGCTCCGCCACAGCAGATGCAGCACGCAGGTAAAAGCAACGGTATAGAGCAGGCTAAACTCATAGCCCAGCGCCAGGTTAATAAACAGCGATTGTAAAAAGTAGAATCCTGTCCATGGGTTCAGTACCGGCCTGCGGGCGACCAGCGTTTCTTTCAGCGTGACATTCATAGTAAACAATCAAAAAGAGCCATGTGTATCCCCTGGCATCAAGGGGTAAAACCTGCTGGACAGTGCGTGAAGAGGGTCTCTGCGAGCCGCAGTAGTGGCAGGGCTGACAAAAGATAGGGCTTGCAAATGGTAAGGTCAACAGTCCATAACGGATTGTTTTGGGAGAAAGCTTACAAAACTTGAAAAAAGTCGCTGAAGCGCTGAGTAATCAGCCAGTGTGGCAGGAATTTGTGGCAGAAAAATGAAGCGGCGTACCGCGACGCCGCATTAGTTGTTGGGTTTATCCTGCTGCGGTTTGCCGTTGATCAGATCGCACAGCATCCCGACAAGCATTAACCGCACTTTAAAAGGAGAATGGGTAAACACGTTTAAGCACCTCTTGAATTCATTCATATCGACCTCCTGTAACTTCGTCCTTCGCTCCTTGAAGGATGTGTGTATTACATACAGATATAGCACAGGCTATATTTTATAGCTATGGCTAAAACGTTAATTTTTTGTTCTCTGTGCGCGATCCATTACAATGGGGATCCTTTTATATGATGCTTGATGCGTCACAGGAATGAGGAAGCACAATGAACCGTCGCGCAGGTAAGCCAATAACAAAAAAAGTGACGCAGCTAGTGAATGTCGAAGAACACGTTGAGGGATTTCGTCAGGTGCGCGAGGCGCATCGTCGGGAGTTGATTGATGACTACGTGGAGCTGATTTCCGATCTGATAATGGAAGTGGGCGAAGCCCGCCAGGTGGATATGGCCGCGCGGCTTGGGGTGTCGCAGCCAACAGTTGCAAAAATGTTAAAAAGGCTGGCCAGCGTTGGGCTGATCGAACAGATCCCCTGGCGGGGGATCTTTTTAACGCCTGAAGGCGAGAAGCTGGCGCATGAAAGCCGCGAACGTCACCAGATCGTGGAAAACTTTTTACTGGTGATTGGCGTTAGCCCGGAGATTGCGCGTCGCGACGCCGAAGGTATGGAGCACCACGTCAGCGAAGAGACGCTGGCGATGTTTAAACAGTTTACCCTCAAGCAGGGGTCATCGGGAGAATGAACCTCGTCTTTGTTCAGTCGCTGATCCGCGACCGCTTTCTACACCTGCTGCTGGTTGTCGGCGTTGTTTTAAGCTTCTTTGTACCGTTTGCCCCTGCAGGCTGGCTACACGCCATTGACTGGCATACGATTATCACCCTTAGCGGACTGATGCTACTGACCAAAGGCATTGAACTGAGCGGCTATTTTGACGTAATAGGGCGCAAAATGGCGCGCCGCTTCGTCACCGAGCGCCAGCTGGCCATATTTATGGTGCTGGCGGCCGCGCTGCTATCTACCTTCTTAACCAACGATGTGGCGCTGTTTATCGTTGTGCCGCTCACGCTGACCCTGAAAAAATGGTGCGCTATTCCGACCAGCCGGTTAATCATTTTCGAAGCGCTGGCGGTGAACGCCGGGTCGTTGTTAACCCTATCGGTAATCCGCAAAATATCCTGCTATGGGGGCGCTCCGGCCTCTCATTCCCGGCCTTTATCGGCCAGATGCTGCCGCTGGCAGCAGCGATGATGATGACACTGCTGGCGCTGTGCTGGTTCTGTTTCCCCCCCAGGCATCTCAATTATCAGAGCAGCGACAGGGCGCCCTCCTGGCGGCCAAAGCTGGTCTGGAGCTGCCTGGCGTTCTATGTCGTCTTTTTGACCGCCCTGGAGCTAAAACAGGAGCTGTGGGGACTGGCGCTGATCGCGCTGGGTTTCCTGCTGCTCGCGCGGGCGGTGATCGTTAACGTCGACTGGACGCTACTGCTGGTGTTTATGGCGATGTTTATCGATGTTCACCTCTTGACCCAGCTCCCCGTTCTACAGCATGCGCTCAACGGCGTTGGCCAGCTCTCGGCGGGAGGGTTGTGGCTGACCACGATTGGTCTGTCGCAGTTTATCAGCAACGTTCCGGCAACTATTTTACTGCTCAACTACGTTCCACCATCGGCGCTGCTGGCCTGGGCGGTTAACGTCGGCGGATTTGGCCTGCTGCCGGGCTCCCTGGCAAACCTGATTGCGCTGCGCATGGCTGGCGATCGTCGCATCTGGTGGCGCTTCCATCTCTATTCGCTCCCCATGCTGCTGTGGGCGGCGCTGGTGGGATACGGCCTGCTGCAGCTCTGATATTCAGAGAATTGGGCAAGAAACGGACAGAAACGCCACATTCGCGTTCTCCTTTTCCGGGGTATAACTCTCTTCACGGCAGTGAATCACCCTGATTGAAGGAGAGTCCTATGCGTTATCAAAAATTGGGTCATACCGGCCTTTTTGTCTCTGAGCTGTGCCTGGGCACCATGACCTTCGGTGGTGAAGGCGGCCTGTGGGGGAAAGTGGGGCAGCTGCGCCAGGCGGAGGCAGAGCAGCTGGTGGGCAACGCGCTGGATGCGGGCATTAACTTCATCGACACCGCTGATGTCTATTCAGAAGGACGCTCGGAAGAGATTACCGGCCAGGCGCTAAAGAATCTGAAAGTGCCGCGTGAAAACGTGGTGGTGGCGACTAAAGTCTTTGGCGAAACCGGCACTGCAGGCGTGAACTCGCGCGGCAGTTCGCGCTATCACATTATCAGCAGCGTCAAAGAGAGCCTGCGTCGTCTGCAGCTCGATCATATCGATCTCTATCAGCTTCATGGTTTCGATCCTGCGACTCCGATCGAAGAGACGCTGTATGCGCTGGATAATCTGGTGCAGCACGGCCACGTCCGCTATATCGGGGTATCGAACTGGGCGGCATGGCAAATAGTGAAAGCGCTGGGCATTTCCGAACGCCTTGGGCTGGCGCGCTTTGCCTCTTTGCAGGCTTACTACACGCTTGCCGGGCGCGATCTGGAGCGCGAGCTGGTGCCAATGATGCAGAGCGAAGGGCTGGGCCTGATGGTCTGGAGCCCGCTGGCGGGAGGTCTGCTCAGCGGTAAGTACGATCGCGATGGGCAGTCGGCGAGCGGCGGCCGTCGTCAGGAGTTTGATTTCCCGCCGGTGAACAGAGAGCGGGCTTTTGACTGTATTGATGTGATGCGCGAGATTGCCGAGGCGAAGGGCGTTTCGGTGGCGCAAATCGCGCTGGCCTGGCTGCTGCACCAGCCGGCGGTGAGCAGCGTGATTATTGGCGCGAAGCGGGTCGAACAGCTTACCGATAATCTGGCGGCGACCCGCATTGCCCTGAACGAGGATGAACTGTCGCGGCTTGATGCGGTCAGCGCGCTGCCGCGGGAATATCCGGGCTGGATGCTGGAGCGTCAGGGCGAATATCGCCGTAATCAGCTCGCACAGCAGTAATTTCTTTTCCTCTAAGCCGGATCGCCCGCGTCGCGATCCGGCTTTTTTTATCCGTGGCGCTCACAAAAAACGATCCTCGACTTTGCCTGCTAATGAAAATTCGTTTATATGACTAGTCATGAAAATTATATGACTAGTCATAGGGGCGAGAGATGAACAGAACACTGCCGGCAGATTTTTTATGGGGTAACTCGGTTTCCAGTATGCAAACCGAAGGGGCGTGGAATGAGGGCGGAAAAGGGATGTCGGTTTACGATATTCGTCAGCCGGCGGAATTTGCTTCCGACTGGAAGGTGGCGACCGACTCCTACCATCGCTATCGGGAAGATTTCGACCTGATGCAGGATTTGGGCATGAACTGTTACCGCTTCCAGATTGCCTGGAGCCGCGTTTGCCCGGAAGGCGACGGTGAGTTCAATGAAGAAGGTATTGCTTTCTATCACCAGTTTATCGACGAGTTAATTGCCCGCGGCATTGAGCCGATGATTTGCCTGTATCACTTCGATATGCCGCTGTCGCTGGCTGAACGCTTTAATGGTTTTACCGACCGTCGGGTAATGGAGGCCTTTATTCGTTACGGGCAGAAGATGATCGACTGCTTTGGCGACAAGGTGAAGTGGTGGCTGACCTTTAATGAGCAGAATCTTTACCATATGCCGGACGCGTTTCTGATTTCAGGCTATATGCGCGGCGAGAAGACCCTGCGCGAGCTGTATCAGATCCAGCATCACGTGATGATGGCCCACGTTCATCTGACGCAGTATCTGCACCAGGCTAAGCCGCAGTGTCTGATGGGCGGGATGCTGGCCCATGCGCTGGTCTATCCCGCCACCTGCAAACCGCGCGATATTCTTTGCGCCCAGCAGCTGGACGAATTTTTAAACCAGAACCTGCTGCGCGCCTTTGCCGGGGAGGGCTACAGCCCTGAGGTCATGCACGTGGTCGCCCGCGAAGGCCTGGAGGATATCTACCGCGCAGAGGATCTGACGCTGATGGCGCAGGTTAAAATCGACTATCTGGCCTTTAGCTACTATGCCAGCAAAGCGCTGGATAGCGACCCGATCCCGCCGGGCACGCCGGTCAACTATTACATGCAGTTTGGCGATAAAAAGAATGACTATCTGGAGGCCACCGAGTGGGGCTGGCAGATTGATCCGCTGGGCTTTCGCACCATTATTACCCGCTACTACAACGACTGGCGTCTGCCGGTGTTCCCGATAGAAAACGGCATTGGGGTGATTGAGTCCTGGGACGGCGTAAACCAGGTGGCTGACGACTACCGCATTGCCTATCATCGCGACCATATCAACGCCATGAAAGAGGCGATATTTGACGATGGCGCGCAGGTGATTGGCTACCTGGGCTGGGGGTTGATCGATATCCTCAGTTCGCAGGGCGATATGCGTAAACGCTACGGAGTTGTCTACGTGAACCGGGAAAACCACGACCTCAAGGACCTTAAGCGCGTACCGAAGAAAAGCTATGCCTGGCTGAAACGGGTCATCCATAGTCATGGCGCAGAGATGTAGCGGCGCCTCGCGCGGGCAGATGGTATATTCTGCCCGCCAGCCACAATCAGTCACGTAAAAGGATCGGGGAATGACGGCCAAATATCTGAGTATCGCGCGGGAAATCAAAAAACGTATTATCAGCCGCCAGTATCCCGCCAGCGCGCCGTTACCCGATCAGTTCGCCCTGGCGGCAGAGTTCAGCACCAGCAGGATGACCATTCAACAGGCGATGCGCCAGCTGATTGTCGAAGGCCTTATCTACACCCGTAAGGGGCAGGGGACCTTCGTGCGCAAAAATTTCCTCCAGCTTTCGCAGTGGGAGCTACCCGGCAGCGACTATTTTGGCGCCACCAAAACCTGGGAACATTTAGGGGAAGTCACCAGCCGGGTGATTCGCTTCGAGCTGCGTTTCCCTACGGAAAAAGAGCAAAGCTCGTTGCTGATTGACGCCGATGCCCCGGTCTATGATTTCGTCCGTCTGCGGTTGCTCAATGAGGAGCCCGTATCGCTGGATCTCACCGTGATGCCCGTTGCGCTGGTGCCCGGCCTGAATAAAACGATTCTGCAAAGCTCGGTGTTTCGCTACGTACAGGAGACGCTGGGGCTTAAAATGATGGGCTCGTATCGGGTGGTGCGGGCGATGAAACCGCAGGCGCTGGACAGAGAACATCTCAACTGCGAAGCGACCGACCCGGTGCTGGAGGTGGAACAGGTGATCTATCTGGAGGATGGTACGCCGCTGGAGTATGCCCATTGCCACTATCGCTACGATCACGGCGGAATCATTCTGGTCAATAACGGTTAAAAAAATGGCGGGCACCGGGCCCGCCACTCTCTGCATTATGCGCGTTTAGTTCAGACGCACCGGCATACCGGAACGGTTCTGAATCGCCTGATCGAGCACGCTCTGGTCTACGTCAGTCTGGCTGGTAATCGCCTGCACTGATTTGGTCAGATTAATCGGCACGATTTCACCGCCCTGGAACTGCTCTTCGGTCGTGGACAGCGGGTTGTGAACTTCAATGAAGCGGCTGCCGTCTGGCTCAGTCGTCGCTTTTACCGGCTCATCGATAAACTCAACGCGGGTGCCGACCGGCACGTTTTCGAACAGGAATTTGATGTCGTCGTTACGCAGACGCACGCAGCCGTGGCTGACGCGCAGGCCGATACCAAAGTTGGCGTTGGTGCCGTGAATGGCGTACAGGCGGCCGATATACAGGGCGTACAGGCCCATCGGGTTATCAGGACCGGCCGGAACAACCGCTGGCAGCGGTTCGCCAGCCGCGCGGTATTCCGCATGCATTTTGGCGGTAGGGGTCCAGGTCGGACCGGCTTTTTTACGCTCAACTTTGGTGACCCAGTTGACCGGCGTGTCTTTACCTAACTGGCCGATACCGATCGGCAACACGATAACGGTGTTGGTGCCTTTCGGGTAGTAGTAGAGGCGCATTTCCGCACTGTTGATGACGATACCTTCATGCACGGTGTCCGGCAGAATCAGCTGCTGCGGGATGTTTAGCACGGTGCCGCCTTTCGGCAGGAAGGTGTCCACGCCCGGGTTGGCTTCCAGCATGTTGGATAAACCCATCTGGTATTCGGCGGCGAAGTATTCCAGCGGCTGCTTGTTGCCTTCCGGAATGGTGATCACCTGGTTCTGACCAATCAGACGGCTGCCGTCGGTGGGCAGAGGATAAGTTACAGCAGAAGCTGTGTTGCAAAAGCCCACGATGGCGAAGGCTGCCGCGAAGAGTGTTGATAATTTCATAATCTTTATGTCGTGGGCGATGTTAATGCCGCACAGGCCTTTGTCAGTTTAAACAGGGAGTCGATGGGAGCGCATTATATGTGCTTTCCGCCAAACAGGTAAATGAGATGTGTACGAAATCACATTTTTTTCCTGTGACCGAGAGTGTAGCCCGTCAACGCTGGCCCTGCCGCCTGAAAACGGGAGGGGATTACCCCTCCAGAAGCCGCGACTGGAGCGCTTCACGCGCCTGCGGCGTAAGCTGATACTCTTTCTCCAGCCAGGCATCGACGCTGGCGTAGCGGTCGTCGATTTGAGAAAGCGCGGCAGCAAGATAAGACTCATGAACCGTCATGATTTCCGCCAGGTTCTGCCGGCCGCGCGCGGTCAGTTCATCGCCGAGGGAATCGAGCATGAAATTCTCGACCTCAGTCAGCATGCCCTGGGTCAGCAGGTACTCTTCCATCACCGTATGGCGATCGCAGCCGAGGGCGAACAGCGTCAATGCGCAGCCAACGCCGGTGCGGTCTTTGCCCACCGCGCAGTGCTGCAGCAGCGCGCCGTCGAAGGGTTCCATCAGCCAACCGGCCAGCTGGCGATAAGCGGCGTTGTTGAACGGCAGCTGGCGATAGAGCTCCAGCATAAACTGCTCGCCGTTAAGGGCGTTGAGCGTGGCGGCGCTGAGCTCGGTGACTTTAGCGTTGACGTCGCGAACGTGCGGATTCGCCGGGGCGTTGAGATAGTGGGCCGTTTCGTTCAGCTTATCGGGGCTGCGATGCACTTCTCCCGGATCGCGATAATCTATCACCCGGCTGAGCGGGATAGCGTCCAGGTGGGTTAAGTCAGCGGTCGTCATCATATGCAGCGAGCCGGAGCGGAAAAGCTTCCCCGACCGCACGCGGCGGCCGTCGGCGGTACGCTGGCCGCCCAGGTCACGAAAGTTGATACCGCCCTGCAGCGATAAGAAGGCCGGATGGCGGGAGATTGTGGTCATAGGTTCCTTCCAGATTAGGGTAAAAAATTACGCACTGAGTAGTATAACCGCGCAAGGTGACAACGACCCTAACACAGGCGGCAGTGATGATTTTATAACGGCCCGTGAAAAGTGAAGCATTTGCTGGCATAATGTCTGGTTCATCACACTTCTCATTCTCTATTTTCAGGATAACCCCGTGCTAGTATCCAGCAACGTCACCATGCAGTTCGGCAGTAAGCCGCTGTTCGAAAACATTTCCGTCAAATTTGGCGGCGGCAATCGTTACGGCCTGATTGGCGCCAACGGTAGCGGTAAATCGACCTTTATGAAGATCCTCGGCGGCGATCTTGAGCCGACGCTGGGCAACGTCTCCCTCGATCCGAACGAGCGTATCGGTAAGCTGCGCCAGGATCAGTTTGCGTTTGAAGAGTTCAGCGTGCTGGATACGGTGATTATGGGCCACGGCGAGCTGTGGGAAGTGAAGCAGGAGCGCGATCGCATCTACTCCCTGGCGGAGATGAGCGAAGAGGACGGCTACAAAGTGGCTGACCTTGAAGTGCTATATGGCGAGATGGACGGCTATTCCGCTGAGGCGCGCGCCGGCGAGCTGCTGCTCGGCGTGGGGATCCCGGTAGAACAGCATTACGGCCCGATGAGCGAAGTCGCTCCCGGCTGGAAGCTGCGCGTGCTGCTGGCGCAGGCGCTGTTTTCTAACCCGGACATTCTGCTGCTCGACGAACCGACGAACAACCTGGACATCGACACCATCCGCTGGCTGGAGCAGACGCTCAACGACCGCGATAGCACCATGATCATCATTTCGCACGACCGTCACTTTCTGAATATGGTCTGTACCCACATGGCGGATCTGGATTACGGCGAACTGCGCGTTTATCCTGGCAACTACGATGAATACATGACCGCGGCGACCCAGGCGCGCGAACGTCTGCTGGCTGACAACGCCAAGAAAAAAGCGCAGATCGCCGACCTGCAATCTTTCGTCAGCCGTTTTAGCGCTAACGCCTCTAAATCTCGCCAGGCGACCTCGCGCGCCCGTCAGATTGACAAAATCAAGCTGGACGAAGTGAAAGCGTCCAGCCGCCAGAACCCGTTCATTCGCTTTGAGCAGGATAAGAAGCTGTTCCGTAACGCCCTGGAAGTGGAAGCGCTGGCTAAAGGTTTTGATAACGGCCCGCTGTTTAAAAACTTCAACCTGCTGCTGGAAGTGGGAGAGAAGGTTGCGATTCTGGGCGCCAACGGCGTGGGTAAATCCACGATGCTGAAAACCCTGGTCGGCGATCTGGCGCCGGACAACGGTACCGTTAAATGGTCTGAGAATGCGCAGATTGGCTACTACGCGCAGGATCATGAATATGAATTTGAAAACGATCTGACGGTATTTGAGTGGATGAGCCAGTGGAAACAGGAAAGCGACGATGAGCAGGCGGTGCGCAGCATCCTTGGTCGACTGCTGTTCAGCCAGGACGATATCAAGAAGCCGGCGAAAGTACTCTCCGGGGGCGAAAAAGGCCGTATGCTTTTCGGTAAGCTGATGATGCAAAAACCGAATATTCTGGTGATGGATGAACCCACCAACCACCTGGATATGGAATCGATCGAATCGCTGAACATGGCGCTGGAGATGTATCAGGGCACGCTGATTTTCGTTTCCCACGACCGTGAGTTTGTAAGCTCGCTGGCGACCCGAGTGATTGAAATTACGCCGGAGCGCGTTGTGGACTTCACCGGTAACTACGAAGATTATCTGCGCAGCAAAGGTATCGAATAATTTTCCTGTTGTTTGTCCCGGATTGCGGCGCTGGCGCGCCTTGTCCGGGTATCTCCCACAGACGGCGATGAACCTGTAGCCCGGGAGCAGCGCGCAGAATATCCCTTGCAGAGAACAGAGTGGTTGAATGCCCCGGAGGCGATGCTGCGCATCTGTCAGGGCTACCACACTGCAATCGGCGATGAACCTGTAGCCCGGGCAAGGCGCGTTAAGCGCCGCCCCCGGGAGCAGCGCGCAGAATACCCCTTGTAGAGAACAGTGCGGCTGAATTCCCCGGAGGCGATGCTGCGCATCTGTCCGGGCTACCGGCCCACAGACGGCGATGAACCTGTAGCCCGATGTGATGGACACCTCCCCCTTACGGCATCAAAGTGCCAGACTGA
>NZ_JBEAIJ010000055.1:0-41976 GCF_040065315.1 Klebsiella sp. CN_Kp100 | reverse complement strand
AGTGAAACGCCGTAGCGCCGATGGTAGTGTGGGGTCTCCCCATGTGAGAGTAGGGCATTGCCAGGCATCAAACAAGTAAAAAGCCCATCCGTCAGGATGGGCTTTTTGCGTTTTCGCTCCTGCGTAAATATCCTTTTTCCTGGCTGGTAATGGCAATTTATCCGTTTGACGTTATCTGAGGGGAGGGGCTTTGCCCGGCCTTTAGTCGCGGGTGATACCGTTAAGCATCGCGGAACTTACCTTCGGGAAGCGGTACCGGATAACCCTCCGGTACCTTTTATGGCAGAGAAGAGAAGGCGTTAACGGGTTAAAGCTACAATACCGAGCGTCAGGCCAGCTACCGCGGTTGCGCCGCCGGCAATCGCGCCAGCGGTTTCCCAGTTATCCTGAGTTGTTCCTTTCACACAAGTATTGGTATGGACGAGTCTACCTTCAGAGTCATAAACCGGTACGCACGGAGAGTCATGTGCACAGCCGGCAAGTAGCGTAGCCAGCAATGCCACTATAATAAATTTGTTCATGATGTTACCTCTAAATAATCCGCTTCGCTGTAGTGGCGAACCCACGTACATACGGAACAGCTTATTTTATCATCAGAAATATAGTTGGCCGCCAGAGTAAATAATCTCAATTTATGACTAACGTAAATATTATTAAGAAAGACAGATGATTATGAGTAAATAATGTGGATTGCGGGGCGAGGGTAGGTTAAAGAATAATAAATATATTTAATATCAGTGAGATAGGTATTTATTTTTCAGGCAAGAAAAAAGGCACCGGATGGGTGCCCTGGAAAGAATATTTAGTCTATGTGCCTGGTAAAGCGCCGCCTTACTACCACAAAGAAGACCGGGACAAAGAATATAGCCAGCAATGTTGCCGTCAGCATTCCGCCCATAACTCCGGTACCTACTGCATTTTGAGCTCCGCTGCCTGCGCCATGGCTAATAACCAGAGGCAGAACACCCAAAATAAAAGCAAGGGAAGTCATCAGGATAGGACGTAGACGCATACGGGATGCTTCCAGTGCGGCTTCGATAATGCCCTTGCCTTCTTTATCCATCAGGTCTTTGGCAAACTCAACGATAAGAATCGCGTTTTTCGCAGAGAGGCCAATAGTGGTTAATAAACCTACCTGGAAATAAACGTCATTATTAAGCCCGCGTAACGACGCCGCGAGTAATGCTCCAACAACGCCTAATGGTACGACGAGCATGACAGAGAAGGGAATCGACCAGCTTTCATAAAGCGCCGCAAGACACAGAAAGACGACAATCAGCGAAATGGCATACAGGGCTGGCGCCTGATTACCCGATAAACGTTCTTGATAGGACATTCCCGTCCAGTCGTAACCAATACCGGCAGGAAGCTTGCTGGCTAGCTGTTCCATTAAAATCATCGCATCACCGGTACTTTTCCCCGGCGCCGCTTCCCCCAAAACTTCCATAGAGGGTAAACCATTGTAGCGCTCCAGGCGCGGTGAACCATAAACCCAGCGCGAGGTCACGAATGCGGAGAACGGGACCATCTCGCCGTTCGCGCTGCGAACGTACATATTATTGATATCGCTCGGCAGCATACGGAATTTAGCATCGGCCTGAACGTAGACTTTTTTCACGCGTCCATGGTCAATAAAGTCGTTAACATAGTAGCCCCCTAGCGCCGCGGAAATGGTCTCATTGATATCGGATAGCGAAATACCCAGAGCCTGAGCTTTCTCTTGATCGACATCAAGCTTGAATTGCGGCGTGTCTTCGAGCCCGTTGGGGCGAACGCGTACCAGCTGGTCAGGGTATTCTCTCACCATACCCAGAAGTTGATTACGGGCCTGGGTTAATGCGCTATGGCCCAGGTTACCCTGATCGATAAGCTCAAAATCAAAACCGGTAGCCGTACCCAGCTCGATAATTGCCGGCAGGTTGAAAGGAAAGACCATAGCATCTTTAATCTGACTAAAGGCAACGGTAGCCCGTTTGATGATTGCCTCAACACCATTCTCTGCGCCACTGCGCTCTTCCCATGGCTTCAGGCTGACAAACGCCATACCGGAGTTTTGGCCCTGGCCGCTAAAGCTAAAGCCGTTAACGGTAAAGACGCTTTCAACGTTCGCCTTCTCTTTATGCAGATAGTAATCGGTAACCGTATCAAGAACCTTCTGCGTGCGTTCCTGCGTTGCGCCTGAAGGGAGCTGGATCATGGTCATAAATACCCCCTGATCCTCATCCGGCAAGAAAGAGGTGGGCAGGCGCATAAACAATACCGCCATACCCACAACGATTAGCAAATAGATGATCAGATAGCGCCCGGTACAGCGCAGGATCCCACTCACGCTGTTGGTGTAGTGATTCACGCTACGATCGAATTTCGCATTAAACCAGCCAAAAAATCCTTTTTTCTCATGATGATCGGCTGATGCGGGTTTCAGTAAGGTGGCACAAAGCGCGGGGGTCAGGATCAGCGCCACCAGTACGGACAGCGCCATCGCGGAGACGATGGTGATAGAAAACTGCCGATAAATCGCCCCCGTAGAGCCGCCAAAGAAGGCCATCGGGACAAACACCGCCGATAGCACCATGGCAATACCCACCAATGCCCCCTGGATTTGCGACATCGATTTTTCCGTCGCCTCTTTTGGGGAGAGCTTCTCTTCTACCATCACGCGTTCGACGTTTTCCACTACCACGATAGCATCGTCGACCAGCAGGCCTATTGCCAGCACCATGCCAAACATCGTTAGCGTATTGATGGAGTAACCGAAGGTTGCCAGTACGGCAAAGGTGCCAAGCAGAACGACCGGAACCGCGATAGTGGGGATCAGAGTAGCCCGGATATTCTGTAAGAACAGATACATCACCAGGAAGACGAGGATGATGGCTTCAAATAGCGTCTTCACCACCTCGTGGATAGAGATTTTCACAAACGGCGTGGTGTCGTAAGGATAGACGACCTTCATCCCCTGAGGGAAGTACGGCTGCAGTTCGGCAAGCTTCGCTTTTATCGCCGCGGCGGTATCAAGGGCATTAGCGCCGGTCGCAAGTTTAATTCCCAGGCCTGAAGCTGGCTTGCCATTGATTCTTGCGACGACGTTATAGTTTTCTCCGCCCAGCTCAATGCGTGCCACATCTTTCAGATGCACGACTGACCCGTCGGCGTTCACTCGCAGGGTTACTTTGCCAAATTCTGCGGGGTCCTTCAGTCGCGTCTGGGCAATGATGGATGCATTTAGCTGCTGGCCTTTAAGGGCCGGAGTGCCGCCAAGCTGCCCTGCAGCAATCTGATCGTTTTGGATTTTAAGCTGGTTAATGACGTCAACAGGCGTCAAATTGTACTTATTCAGCAGGTTTCCATTCAGCCAGATGCGCATTGCATACTGTGCGCCGAAGAGCTGTACGTCACCCACGCCGTTAAGGCGGCTGATGGTATCTTTGACGTTCGAGGCCACATAGTCAGAGATATCATCCTGAGTGGTGCTGGGGTTATCGGAGATGAAACCAGCGACCATTAAGAAGCTACTGCTTGATTTCTCGACGCTAATCCCCTGCTGCTGAACTTCCTGAGGCAGTAGCGGCGTTGCCAGCTGGAGTTTATTCTGTACCTGAACTTGCGCAATATCCGGATCCGTACCCGAGGTAAAGGTCAGCGTAATGGTCACGCCGCCGGCGGAATCGCTGGTTGAGGACATATACATCAGGTTATCAATGCCGTTCATGTTCTGTTCGATAACCTGAGTCACCGTATCCTGTACGGTTTGGGCATCCGCGCCAGGGTAGGTGGCGGAGATAGCGACCGCAGGCGGTGCGATGGTCGGGTATTGTGCTATCGGGAGCTGCATAATCGCGAGGCCGCCGGCAATCATCATGATGATTGCCAGCACCCAGGCGAAAACCGGGCGATGGATAAAAAACTTAGACATAGGGATTCGTACCTTATTGCGCGACAGTCGTCGCGGTATCCTCTTCGGCCTTCACCGTGACGCCGGGACGCACTTTCTGCAGACCGCTGACGATGACCTTTTCACCGGCTTTCAGACCGCTCGTAATTAACCACTTATCGCCAATCGCCTGCGAGGCGGTGACTGGCCGCGTTTCAACCTGGTTTTTGTCATTGACGAGCATCACGCTGGCATCACCGCGCGGCGTACGGGTTACCCCCTGCTGAGGAACGAGAATAGCGTCTGGTGAAATACCTTCGTCGATGCGAGCGCGAACAAACATTCCTGGCAGCAGAGCATGCTGTGGGTTGGGGAAGATCGCGCGCAGCGTAATAGAGCCGGTGCTCTCATCTACCGTAACATCGGAGAACTGCAGGGTGCCCCGCAGCGCATAAGGTTGACCGTTTTCCATAATCAGCTGCACGCTTTTAGTGCCACTGCCCTGCTGCAGACTCTCCTGCTTCAGGCGCATGAAATCATTACTGGACTCGGTAACATCAACATAAATAGGATCGAGCTGCTGTATCGTCGCCATTGCATCAGCCTGACCATTTGTCACCAGTGCGCCTTCGGTTACGCTGGATTTGCCGATGCGACCGCCGATAGGTGAAGTCACTTTGGTGTACGCCAAATCAATGCGCGCGCTTTCAACGGCGGCTTTTGTTGCGATAACATCGGCATCCGCCTGGCGGGCCGTCGCTACTGCCTGATCGTATTCCTGCTGACTGATATATTTTGTGCCGAGAAGAGGCGCATAACGTTTGACCGTTAAATGGGCGATAGCCGCTGCGGCCTCTGCTTTCGCTTCATCACCCTTTGCGCTGTTATAAGCTGCCTGATAGGTCGCCGGATCGATTTGATAGAGAGACTGTCCAGCGGCGACATCGCTACCTTCGACAAAGTTACGATGCAGGATAATGCCGCTAACCTGCGGGCGAACTTCCGCTACGCGGTAAGCTGATGTCCGGCCAGGTAGCTCCGTGGTCACGGACAGCGGCGCGCTGTTCACCACATAAACGGAGACCTGAGGTATCTGCGCATGCGGTTGCCGATCGCCTGAATCATCACAGCCGCTGAGCAGGAGGGCCGGGATGATGAGGCTGGATAAAAGTGTAACCCTGACGTGACGTGTCATTGCTGTTCCTTATAGATTTTGAGCCAGGCTTGGCCACGAATCTGTGCAAGAAATAATGAATTAAAATGCGGTTTGGTATCCTACAAATAAAAAACGGTGGATGTAAGAAATAGTTATTTTTTAGCCATCAGCAAGGCACGCAAAAACAAAATATCGGTGATTATGTTTTGAGAATGATCTCAATTTAAAATTTGCTTACACTGATATTTAATCGGTGAATAGATTTCTTTTAATTATTCTTGTGGTGTATTTATTTGCATTTCACTTGAGATTTAACTTATCTGTATTTTTGCTAAACAATATTCATTGTCAGATGTTAGGTTTATACGTATTCACTTATTTCCCACACTCTTAATCTGGCGTAGAGCGGAGCACCGTATGCCTAGAAGAACGAAAGAAGATGCGTTAAAGACGCGGCAGCTTTTGATTGAGTCAGCCATTCAACAGTTTGCCCTACGCGGCGTGACCGGTACAACGTTAGCCGATATCGCTGATGCTGCTGGCGTGACGCGGGGAGCAGTCTACTGGCACTTTTCCAGCAAAGCGGAACTCTTTAATGAAATGTGGCAACAGCAGCTTCCGTTACGTGATCTGCTTAAACATGAATTTACCTCTTCACATGCTCAGGACCCGCTCAGCAGGCTACGAGAAAAATTTATTATCGGTCTGCAATATATCGCCATTAATCCCCGTCAACGTGCGCTAATGCAAATTCTGTATCAGAAGTGTGAGTTTTCCAGCGAGATGATATCCGAGGCTGAGATTCGCAAAAAAATTGGTTTTAGCTATCCCGTTATTCGCAGTGTTTTACAGCTCTGCATTCGTAACGGATTATTACCAGAGGAAACCAACGTTGAAATTTCATTAATCGTATTACATAGCGCATTTGTCGGTATTATTAAAAACTGGCTCGTAGAGCCCGGAAAATTCGACCTGTATCATCAGGCTCCCGCTTTGGTTGATAATATTATGTCGGTCCTTTGCGGAACCCGCGGGCTACAGGCGATAGTCAATCATTAAAGCGGATGCAATAAAAAAGGCGCTTCCCCATGCCGAAGAGCGCCTTTTATATCAAACATTTAACTGATTAGTATCAGTTCATGCCGTATTTTTTCAGCTTTTTACGCAGAGTACCACGGTTGATGCCCATCATCAGGGCAGCACGGGTCTGGTTACCGCGGGTGTATTGCATCACCATGTCCAACAGGGGCTGTTCTACTTCAGCCAGTACCAGCTCATACAGGTCATTAACATCCTGACCGTTCAGTTGAGCAAAATAGTTCTTCAGTGCCTGTTTAACCGAGTCACGCAGGGGCTTTTGAGTTACCTGATCCTGAGAGTTAACGGTAGAAACGGTCAGTACGTCAGAATTTACGCGTTGTTCGAACATAGTTCTGTCAGCTCTTTATTTCTATTACGCAAAATTTTCGAAGTATGCCTCCAACGCCTCCAGCTGTTCGCTGGAATCTTCTATGGCGTTGAATGTGCGCCGAAACTGGTCATCTGGAGCGTGTTCCTGCAGATACCAGGATACGTGTTTGCGTGCGATTCGGTACCCTTTTGCGTGGCCGTAAAAGCCATGCAGTTCCCGAATGTGTGCACAAAGCAAGCGCTTAACCTCTGCCAGGGGCAGCGGGGGCAGCAGCTCTCCAGTGTCCAGATAGTGCTGGATTTCCCGAAAGATCCAGGGTCTTCCCTGAGCCGCACGGCCTATCATAAGGGCATCAGCCCCCGTATAGTCGAGCACGGCTCTGGCTTTAAGCGGGTCAGTAATGTCGCCATTCGCGATAACCGGAATGGAAACTTTCTGCTTAACTGCCCGAATACTGTCGTACTCAGCGTCTCCGTTAAACAAGCAGGCGCGGGTGCGTCCGTGAATAGTCAGAGCCTGAATGCCACATTCTTCAGCCAGTTGGGCAATTTCTACACAGTTACGGTGTTCCGGTTCCCAACCGGTGCGAATCTTGAGAGTTACGGGAACGTCCACTGCTTTGACGACCGCCGTCAGGATCGACTTCACCTGGTCGGGGTACTGCAAGAGGGCTGAACCTGCAAGCTTACGATTCACTTTTTTAGCCGGACACCCCATATTGATATCAATAATTTGGGCGCCGCTTTCCACGTTAATACGGGCGGCTGCAGCCATCTCTTCCGGCACGCTGCCGGCAATTTGCACGGTACGAATACCGGGCTCATCAACGTGCACCATCCGTAAGCGGGACTTGTCGCTCTCCCAGACCT
Organism: Klebsiella sp. CN_Kp100; assembly: GCF_040065315.1. Taxonomy (NCBI): domain Bacteria; kingdom Pseudomonadati; phylum Pseudomonadota; class Gammaproteobacteria; order Enterobacterales; family Enterobacteriaceae; genus Klebsiella; species Klebsiella sp. CN_Kp100. Next base: position 34,669 of record NZ_JBEAIJ010000055.1, on the reverse strand, counting down.
GCGGGTTGGAGGACATCATCTCGGATACGGTCAACCCTGCTCCCATCTCGTAACACAGCGTCCGGAATGGTCTGTCAGTAATGCCAGCCATAGGCGCTGCGATAAGTCGATTTCTGAGCTGGTAGTGTCCGATGCGCATGAGTTAAGAAATGACCATACTGTGACTGCAAGGCGGCGTATATTACGCATTTTTTGCACGAGATGAAAGGCCAAACTTTGAGCAATCCACTGAGGTGGATCAAAGAATCGCCGTCCAGGTCGACGCTCATGAATAATTAGCTTTATAAATCATTGTATTAAAAATATGTGATGAATTTATCTACACATATATTTTTGCATAACTTCTCATTTTTTCTTCCCGGCCCGGGGTGTGGACAAGATAATCTGCTGAATTAATCAGCAAATTATCTTGGCTTTATGTGAGTTAGCTCTCATTTCAGAACATGATCGTGAAGCGTATCTGATGTTTACTCAATGACGACGCGACCATTCAGCGGCTGCACCGGACGATTATTATCGTGATGCATGGTGTGGCTAAATTTTGCCAGCTGCGCGGCAGACAACGTTAGCGGATGCTTAAGGACAATCCAGGTTACCCCTTCAGAGCAGGGCGGAGTAGTCAGAGAGCCGCTGAATCGCCAGTATGTCTTGTCCGCAGGAAGCAGGGCGTTGAGGTCCATTTGCGTGCTGATCTTCGCATTCTGCTCCGCTTTTTCCGGCATAGTGGCCCACAGTTTGTTCAGCTCGCTATTTTCCGCCCCCTGGTCAAACATCACCGCTACGACAGTGATGGCTCCTTGAGCGTTGGTATGGACCAGGTGCATCTCCATCGCATAGTGCTTACCGTGAACGGTATTTTCGCTCGGAGCATGGAAATGGAACTGCTGAAGGGTAAATGGCGTACCGTCAATTGTAATGGTGTCCGCTGTGGTAGTTTTTAACCCGGCCTGAATGGTGTGACCATTGTTGATGAGCGTAATTGGGCCATCAATGTAGTGGGTTTCCAGCGGTGTCAGGTGCGCTTTGAACGTGGTATCGATGTTGATGGGAGATTGGTTCATGCCGCTCAGGCAGGTTTTGTACTCTTCACTGAGCGCTCCCCAGTGCTCCGGCGAACCTTCGCCTTCATAGCCCCAGTGGGAAGCAAAAACCGTAATGGGCATCATGCTTAACACCAACAATGCCGCCTTGCCTAAAGATGTTTTCATATAATTCGTCCAATGAATAAGATGATGATTTTATTGGTAACTACAATATGTTACCGCATCATCTTATTCTTATTGGGCGAATGATTTTGTACAGAAAACGCGAAAAGTTGTGGCCTGCGATGAGGCCACAAGGAGAGATTACTTTTTAATACCGGTAATCCGGCACCACTCCTCTTTCTCCACGACGGGATCGAGATTAAAGAGGTCGGCGTATGCCTCACAAACGCTTTCCGCCTGGCTGGCAAGGATGCCGGAAAGCCCCAGCAGACCGCCTGTAACCGGCAGCACGCTGATAAGCGGGGCTAGCTCGCGTAATGGGCCAGCCAGAATGTTTGCGACCACGACATCGGCTTTCATCGCCTCTGGCTGATCTTTAGGCAGATACAGTTCCAGGCGTTCAGAGACCCCGTTGCGCTCGGCGTTATCGCGGCTGGCCTGAATTGCCTGCGGATCGATATCAATACCAATCGCTTTCGCTGCGCCCAGCTTTAAGGCCGCAATGGCCAGAATACCTGAGCCGCAGCCAAAATCGATGATCGTTTTGCCTGAGAGATCGAGTCCATCCAGCCATTCGAGACACATTGCCGTTGTGGGATGCGTACCGGTACCAAACGCCAGGCCCGGATCGAGCATCACGTTAACGGCGTTTTCATCCGGCACATCGCGCCAGCTCGGGCAGATCCACAGGCGTTTACCGAAGCACATAGGGTGGAAGTTATCCATCCATTCGCGCTCCCAGTCTTTATCTTCCAGTTGTTCGATTTTATGCACGAAACCGGCGCCCAGCAGCGGATGCTGCTCCAGAATCGCGACCACTTCTTGCATGTCTGTTTCAGCGTCAAACAGGCCGATAACGTCAGTATCGCCCCACAGACGGGTCTCGCCCGGCAGAGGTTCGAATACCGGCGTGTCGTGCGTATCCTGGAAAGTAATGGAAACGGAACCCGCTTCCATCAGCGCATCGCTCAGTTCTTCCGCGTTCGCGCCGGTAGTGTTCAGTTTCAGTTGGATCCATGGCATGGCAAAACTCTTTATTTATCAGTAGTCAATACGGCGGCTTGCGTGGCGGAGGTTCCGAAGCGGTTTCCGACCAGGAAAGCCAATAAGCTTAACAGTAACGAGGGCACTATCGGATGGAAGCCCAGGTACTGAAGATTAAAAGTGGCGAGTATGGCATAGAGTACGCCGCCGACGATCATCGCGCTCAATGCGCCTTTCGCGTTCGCTCGTTCCCAGTACAGGCCCAGCACCAGCGGCCATAAGAACACGGCCTCCAGGCCGCCGAACGCCAGCAGGTTGAGCCAGATAATCATCTCAGGCGGACGCCAGGCTGCCAGCAGCAGTAAAGCGCCCAACAGCAGGGTGATCGTTGCCGACATCCGCTTCAACCGGGTTTCATTTGTTATCTGCTCGGGGCGCAGATTCAGATACAGATCTTTAATGATCGTAGCGGAACTTTGCAGCAGTTGAGCGTTGATCGTCGACATAATGGCGGCCATTGGCGCAGCGAGGAAGATCCCGGCGGCAAATGGCGGCAATACTTTCACCATGAGGGTAGGGATGACCAGATCCGGCACCGTCAGATCCGGGATCACCGCGCGGCCGAGCGCTCCGGCAAGGTGCATACCAAACATCAGGATCGCGACGACTACTGTGCCAATGATAATTCCCCGGTGAACCGCTTTGCTGTCTTTATAGGAGATGCAGCGAACGGCGGTGTGCGGAAGGCCAATCACCCCGAAGCAGACCAGTACCCAAAAAGAGGTCATAAAGGTGGGAGAAAGAATATCATCAGCACCCTGCGGAGAGACCAGCTTAGGATCGATAGTTTGCAGTGTTTCTACCGCATTATGTAGCCCGCCAGCCGCATGCACGACGCCAACTAGCAGAACAATCGTTCCTATCAGCATTACCATCCCCTGGAGGGTGTCATTGAGGACGCTGGCACGAAAACCGCCGAACGCGGTATAAAGTGCGATACTGACGCCAAAAATCAGCAGGCCGGTTTCGTAGGGGATGCCCGCCGCGGTTTCCAGCAGGCGCGCCCCGCCGATGAACTGCACCGTCATTGCCCCAACAAAAGCAACCAGTAGGCTCAGGCTCGCAAGCCAGACCAGCAGGCGGCTTTGATAGCGGGCAAAGAGCATATCGTTCAGCGTTACGGCATTATAACGTCGCGCCAGAATGGCGAATTTCTTACCCAAAATTCCCAGCGAGAGCCAGATAGCAGGAAGCTGGATCATCGCCAGCAGTACCCAGCCGAGACCATATTTATAGGCCGCGCCGGGACCGCCTATAAACGAGCTTGCGCTGATATAGGTAGCCGTAAGTGTCATGGCTAATACAATGCCGCCCATCGAGCGGCTACCGAGGAAATATTCGTTCAGGAAGGAACCCGTTACGCGCTTACGCATCGCATAGATGGAGAGAGCAAACACCACCAGCAGGTAGGCGACAAGCGGCAGTATGACTTCAAGCTGCATCGTCATCCTCCAGAGGAATATCGCGATAAATCAGTTTTACCATTGCCCAGCACAGCAGGATAAACACCAGCGGTACCAGCAGGCAGGCCATTTCAAACCAGTGCGGCAGGCCGGTTATGCCAATACCGACGCCCGGCAAATAGGCGGCAGCCAGCCAGGCCGCAAGATAAAGAAGGGTTAGCCACAGCGCCCAGCGCGCCTCTTTATGGGCCTGAACAAAACGTTTGTCCATTTTTTGTCCCTTGAGGATGAAGAAAGCGGGGATTGTACCGCATGGAAAAGCGGAGAGGAGAGAAAAAGAAAAAAGGCCGGATTATCCGGCCTTTTGCAGCAGTAAGAGAATTACTTCTCCTGCAATCCGAGTTTTTTCTCCAGATAGTGGATATTGGTGCCACCATTCTGGAAATGCTCGTCGTTCATGATGCGGATCTGCAGATCTACGTTGGTTTTGATGCCATCGATAATCAGCTCCTGCAGCGCATTTTTCATGCGGGCAATCGCGACATCACGGTTTTCGCCATAGCAGATCAGCTTGCCGATCATTGAGTCATAGTACGGAGGTACGGTGTAGCCTGCGTAGATATGAGACTCCCAGCGTACGCCAAAACCGCCCGGCGCGTGGAAGCGGGTAATTTTACCCGGGCTCGGCAGGAAGGTGTTCGGGTCTTCAGCGTTGATACGGCATTCCACCGCATGGCCTTTAACCATAACTTCTTCCTGCTTGATGGACAGCGGCTGACCAGCAGCGATGCGCAGCTGTTCTTTAATCAGATCGACGCCGGTGATCATCTCGGTTACCGGGTGTTCTACCTGAATACGGGTGTTCATTTCGATGAAATAGAACTCGCCGTTTTCGAACAGGAACTCAAAAGTACCCGCCCCGCGATAGCCGATATCGACGCACGCTTTGGAGCAACGCTCGCCGATATAGCGGCGAAGTTCCGGAGTAATGCCCGGCGCCGGTGCCTCTTCGACGACCTTCTGGTGACGACGCTGCATGGAGCAGTCGCGCTCAGCCAGATAGATAGCGTTGCCCTGACCGTCAGCCAGTACCTGGATCTCGATGTGGCGAGGATTCTCCAGGTATTTCTCCATATACACCATGTCGTTGTTAAAAGCGGCTTTTGCTTCCGCTTTGGTCATGGAGATGGATTGAGCCAGCTCAGCATCGCTGCGCACGACGCGCATACCGCGACCGCCGCCGCCGCCGGAGGCTTTGATAATCACCGGGTAGCCAATGCGTTTGGCATGGGCGCGGTTAACGTCCATATCTTCACCCAGCGGGCCGTCAGAGCCCGGTACGGTTGGAACGCCCGCTTTCTTCATTGCGGTAATGGCAGAGACTTTGTCGCCCATCAGGCGGATAGTGTCTGCTTTCGGACCGATAAAGATAAAGCCGGAACGCTCAACCTGCTCAGCGAAGTTAGCGTTTTCGGACAGAAAACCATAACCCGGGTGAATAGCCACCGCGCCGGTGATTTCAGCTGCGCTAATGATAGCCGGGATATTGAGGTAACTTTTTACGGACGGAGCCGGGCCAATACAGACCGTCTCATCCGCTAACAATACGTGTTTTAAATCGCGATCCGCCGTTGAGTGCACAGCAACGGTCTTGATGCCCAGTTCTTTACAGGCACGCAGGATACGCAATGCAATCTCGCCGCGGTTGGCGATAACAATTTTATCCAGCATGTTCGCCTCGTTATTCGATGACGACCAGTGGCTCGTCAAATTCTACCGGTTGACCACTTTCGACCAGAATGGCTTTCACCACGCCGGATTTATCGGCTTCGATCTGGTTCATCATTTTCATGGCTTCAACGATGCACAGGGTATCGCCCGCGTTAACTTTCTGACCGATTTCGATGAAGGCTTTCGCGTCCGGGCTCGGGGTGCGGTAGAAAGTACCAACCATTGGGGAACGTACGATGTGACCACTGATTTCCGCTGCCGCAGGGGCTTCCATTGCTGGAGTGGCCGCAGTTGCGACTGCGTTAGACAGAGCCGGCTGTTGCTGCATCATCGGTGCGGCATAAGCCTGTTGCATCACCGGGAAACCTGCGTTTGGCGCGGCACGGCTAATGCGTACCGACTCTTCGCCTTCAGAAATTTCCAGTTCGGAGATACCTGATTCTTCAACCAGCTCGATCAGTTTTTTAATCTTACGAATATCCATGAGTGGGTTCCGTACTCTTTGTTTAGTGTGATTGTGACAGGCGTGTTAGCACCGTCTGTAAAGCATATGAATTACTGCTGATTCATGACGCCGCCATTGGGCATAAGTCGACAGGTTACGCTCCGGCTGCCCGAAAGCAAAAAGCGAAACTTACCGGCCAACATGCGGCCATCTTCTGCCATTCTCGGGTAAAAAACAAAATATACCTTCGATACGCGATTGTCACCTTTTCGGGACTCAAAAAGCCCGTAAGGAAAACCAAAGTCGCACATTATAACGATTTCGTAGCATTTGGCAGCTAAATACTGGTCTTATCAGGGAAGATTATCAACCGCTATCGTGTAAAGTGGGGCGGTTGATAAAAGAACTGCGGGAAACTGCACATATCCGGAATCAGCGCCACCACTGGCGAAACTTCTTGTATCGCCATGCTAAAAGCAGCAGTGCCAGCAGCGCATAAATGATCGGCTGCGGGGATAAAATCTTCACCGACCATAGGTAGTGAATCGGCGCAAGGATCGCGACAACATAGACGAAGTTATGCAATGTTTGCCAACGGCGGCCTAATTTCCGCTGCATCGCCTGGGTGGAGGTCGCCGCCAGCGCCAGCAGAATCAGCCAGCTGAGTAAACCCAGCGTCAGGTAAGGCCTGCTGATAACTTCTGAACCCAAAAGCGCCAGATTGTTAATCCCGAGTTCGAGCAGCGTATAGCTGGTTAAATGCAGCGTAGCCCAGGCAAAGCACCATAAGCCAAGTAAGCGCCGGGTGCGTATCAATAACGGCTGTTTAGCGTAGCGCGCCAGCGGCGAAACAAGCAAGGTAGCCAGCAGGAATTTAAGAGCCATCCTACCGGTAAAGTGCTGAATATCCTTTGCCGGGTCGGCGCTGAAATAGCCCTGCTGCCCGGCCCAGAACAGCCAGACAACGGGCAAAAAGCCAGCCAGATGGAGAAGCACTTTCAGCCAGGTTATCTGCTTTACATTCAGGCGCACTAGTAGTTCTCCCGCAAATTCAGGCCCCGATAGAGCGACGCCACTTCTTCGGCATAGCCGTTGAACAGCAGCGTTGGCTGGCGTTTAACGTCGAGTACGCCGCCGGCGCCGATAAAACGCTCAGTCGCCTGCGACCAGCGGGGATGATCGACATGCGGATTAACGTTGGCGTAGAAGCCATACTCTTCGGGCCCGGCCAGATTCCAGGTGGTGGGCGGACGCTCACGGGTGAGCTCAATACTGACGATGGATTTAATCCCTTTGAAGCCGTACTTCCAGGGCACGGTGAGCCGAACCGGCGCACCGTTCTGCGGGGGCAGCGCCTTGCCATACACGCCCACGCTGAGCAGCGTCAGAGGATGCATTGCTTCATCGAGCCGCAGTCCTTCAACGTAGGGATACGCCAGACCGCCGCCGATAAAACGGTCCTTTTGACCCGGCATCTGCTCAGGAGCATAAAGCGTTTTAAATGCAACGTAGCGAGCATTGCTGGTGGGTTCGACCAGCGACAGCAGCTTATGGAGCGGGAAACCGACCCACGGAACCACCATCGACCAGGCTTCTACGCAGCGCATTCGATAAATTCGTTCTTCCAGCGGGAATCGGCTGGTCAGGTCGTCATGATCGAGCGTGAGCGGTTTTGCCACTTCGCCACCGATCGTCAGCGTCCAGGGATCGGTGCGCAGGCTGCCGGCATTCGCCGCCGGATCGGCTTTATCCAGACCGAACTCATAAAAGTTGTTGTAACCAGCAACTTTATCCTCCGGCGTGAGCGGCAGGTTATTTTGCCATTGCGCCGGTTTTTCGAACGTTAGCGCTTTGCCCGCCGGCGCCGGCGGGCGATCGTTGCCTTTAAACCAATCCAGCAGACCGGCTTGCGCGGAGGGGGTAAGGGAAAGGGCGGTCGCGCTGATGCCCAGCATTTTCAGGACCTGGCGACGTTGCAGCATAAAAACGGATTCTGCCGTAACGTCGGCTTCTGTCAGTTTTTTGGGTTTCATAGCATCCTCCGTCATGCGTTTTTTCTAAGCATGACGGAGGCGAGGCGTTATTGCGAATATGTCACGAAAAATTGCAGATTAGGCGATTTTAACCAGCGTGCGGCCCTGAATCTTATTGGTCATAATCTTTTCAGCAAACTCAGGGGCTTCGGCGAGGGTGATTTCGGTTGCGCTGTGCGCATAGAACGATTCCGGTAGATCGCGGACCAGCCTTTGCCAGGCTTCAGCCCGGCGGGCGGGCGGGGTCATCACCGAGTCAACGCCCTGCAGGCGTACATTGCGCAGAATAAACGGCATCACGGTGGTCGGCAGCGCAAATCCGCCAGCGAGGCCGCAGGCTGCAACGCAGCCGCCGTAGTTCATTTGCGCCAGTACTTTTGCCAGTACTTTATCGCCAACCGTGTCAACAGCGCCGGCCCACAGCTGCTTTTCCAGCGGGCGGGTTTCGGCGAACTCATCTCGGCCAAGGATGCGCTGCGCGCCGAGGGCTTTCAAATATTCATGGGTGCTTTCGCGCCCGGAAACCGCCGCTACCTTGTACCCCAGCTGATGCAGCAAAGCGACTGCGGTGCTGCCGACGCCGCCGCTGGCCCCGGTAACTACAATTTCGCCATCTTCAGGACGAATTCCGGCATCTTCCAGCGCCATCACGCACAGCATGGCGGTGAAGCCCGCGGTACCAATGGTCATGGCTTTACGCCCATTCAGTCCTTGAGGCATTGCTACCAGCCAGTCGCCTTTAACGCGAGCGCGTTCCGCCAGACCGCCCCAGTGGTTTTCGCCAACGCCCCATCCGGTGAGCAGCACCTGCTGGCCCGCATGAAAGCGAGGATCTTCGCTGCTGTGGACCGAACCGGCAAAATCGATGCCAGGAATCATCGGAAAGTTGCGGATGATTTTTCCTTTACCGGTGATCGCCAGCGCATCTTTATAGTTGAGGCTGGACCACTCGATATCCACTGTCACATCGCCCTGCGGCAGCTGGCTGGCGTCAATGGTTTGCACCGAAGAGAGAGTTTTGCCATCCTGCTGTTCTAAGATTAAAGCCTGCATGCGCCGGTCCTCGTAGGTTGGATGATTGGAAAAATTTTTCTGCAGACTATACTCGCTAACGGCATTATTACACCGATGTAACGCAATAAATTGCCAGATACGCCAGCTTTGGTAGTATGCGTCGCTCTTTAGAAAGTTAGTGCTTACTTTAGTTTAGGCGCCAGCACTGGAGCCCGGATGTTTATCGGGCACTCATTCACTCGCGGAGTTAACACAGGGATGCGATTAACGACGAAATTCTCAGCCTTTGTCACGTTACTCACCAGCCTGACTATCTTTGTCACGCTGATTGGCGCTTCGCTGAGTTTTTATAACGGTATTCAGCTAAAAATGACCAACCGCGTTCAGGCGGTGGCAACGATGCTGGATAACCGCCTGGTCTCTATATCTTTTGACCAGTTAGAACCGCAGATGGATGAGCTGATGACGCCGGTCGAAGTCGTGCACGTTGATTTTCAGCTTAATGGCAAATCAGTCTATAGCCATTCCCGCAACGATAACTATCGTCCGTTAGGCAGCAGCAATCAGTTCCGTAGTATCACCGTGCCGTCGCTCAAGCACCCGGGCATGGTTATCCATCTGGTTTATCTGGATCCGATGGCCAATTATTTCCGTTCGCTGCACGTTACCGCGCCGCTTTCCATCGCCATTGGTTTCATGGTGCTGATTATCTTTTTTTCCGTCCGCTGGATCCGTCGTCAGCTGGCGGGCCAGGAGCTACTGGAGCTTCGCTCTGTGCGTATTCTTAACGGCGAACGCGGCCCGCAGGTGCGCGGGTCGGTACACGAATGGCCAGTCAACACCAGCAGTGCGTTAGATACGCTGCTATCAGAACTGCAGTTTGCCAGCGATCAGCGAAGCCGCATGGATACCCTGATTCGTTCTTACGTTGCGCAGGATTCAAAAACCGGACTCAGTAACCGATTGTTCTTTGATAATCAGCTGTCGACGCTGCTTGAAGATCAGGAGAAGGTGGGGTCGTACGGTATTGTTATGATGATCCGCCTGCCGGATTTCGACCTGCTGCGCGATAACTGGGGGCGTACAGCGACTGAAGAGCATTACTTTACGCTGATCAACATGCTTTCCACCTTTATTATGCGTTATCCCGGCGCGCTGCTGGCCCGCTATCACCGAAGCGATTTTGCCGTTCTGCTCCCTCATCGCACGTTAAAAGAGGCGGATAGCATCGCCGGATTGCTATTGAAGGCTATGGATGCCCTGCCGCCAACGCGAATTCTCGATCGTGACGACATGATGCATATCGGGATCTGCGCCTTCCGTAGCGGACAAACGGCAGCCCAGGTGATGGAGCATGCGGAAGCGGCAACGCGCAATGCGGTATTGCAGGGTAGCAACAGCTGGGCCGTCTACGATGACTCTCTCCCGGAAAAGGGGCGCGGCAACGTCCGCTGGCGCACGCTTATCGAGCAAATGCTCAGCCGCGGCGGACCGCGTCTCTACCAGAAACCTGCCGTAACGCGTGACGGTCGCGTACACCACCGCGAGCTAATGTGTCGTCTTTACGATGGCAAGGAAGAAGTTATCGCGGCGGAATATATGCCGATGGTACTGCAGTTCGGTCTGGCGGAAGAGTATGACCGCCTGCAAATCACCCGGTTGCTGCCGTTTTTAGGCTTCTGGCCGGAAGAAAATCTCGCGCTACAGGTGACGGTTGAGTCATTAATTCGCCCCCGCTTCCAGCGCTGGCTGCGCGATACTTTGATGCAATGCGAAAAATCGCAACGTCGGCGTATTATTTTTGAACTTGCAGAGGCGGATGTTTGTCAATATATCGGCCGCCTGCAGCCGGTTATGCGGTTGGTTAATGCTTTAGGTGTTCGAGTTGCCGTAGTTCAGGCTGGTCTGACGCTGGTTGGAACCAGCTGGATTAAGCAGCTCGACGTTGAGGTTATCAAGCTGCATTCGGGGTTATCGCGCAATATAGAAAAACGCAGTGAGAATCAGCTGCTGGTGCAGAGTCTGGTGGAAGCCTGTAAGGGGATGCCGGTTCAGGTTTTCGCAACCGGCGTGCTCAGCCGTAGCGAGTGGCAGGTACTGTCTCAATGCGGTGTCACCGGCGGTCAGGGGGAATTTTTTGCCGCCTCACAGCCACTTGACACAAATGTGAAAAAATATTCGCAAAGATACTCTGTTTGATCTGCCGTTTAGCGTGATTTCACGTAGAATAATGCGCGCCATAGTGATGGGGGTGTGCTTGTCTACCTGCCGGATTGTCGCAATGTAAATGCCAGTGAATGACCTTTGACAGGTTGCAGATTCAAGCGCGGAGCGCTGCTGAAGATTTCGGCATCGGACGGACTCAGTCAAATTTGTAACAAAGGTAACGAACTGCACTAATTTTCACCGCAGCAGATGATTTTTGCGCCTTGTCGCTGCTGCGCGTGGTTGGTAAAGTAAGCGGATTTTGTTTTCCGCCCCAGCTTTCAGGATTATCCCTTAGTATGTTAAAAAAATTTCGTGGCATGTTTTCCAATGACCTGTCCATTGACCTGGGTACCGCGAATACCCTGATTTATGTAAAAGGACAAGGCATCGTATTGAATGAGCCTTCCGTGGTGGCCATTCGTCAGGATCGTGCCGGATCGCCGAAAAGCGTCGCAGCGGTGGGTCATGAAGCGAAGCAGATGCTTGGGCGTACACCGGGCAACATTGCAGCTATTCGCCCAATGAAAGACGGCGTTATTGCCGACTTTTTCGTTACCGAAAAAATGCTTCAGCACTTTATTAAACAGGTGCACAGCAACAGCTTTATGCGTCCGAGCCCGCGCGTGCTGGTGTGCGTGCCGGTTGGCGCGACTCAGGTTGAACGTCGCGCGATTCGTGAATCCGCACAGGGCGCTGGCGCCCGTGAAGTTTTCCTGATTGAAGAGCCGATGGCGGCTGCGATCGGCGCAGGCCTGCCGGTCTCCGAGGCAACCGGTTCGATGGTTGTGGATATCGGTGGCGGGACGACTGAAGTGGCGGTCATCTCCCTGAACGGCGTGGTCTACTCCTCTTCCGTACGTATCGGCGGCGACCGTTTTGACGAAGCGGTGATTAATTATGTGCGTCGTAACTATGGCTCCCTGATCGGCGAAGCGACCGCAGAACGTATCAAACACGAGATCGGTTCCGCTTATCCGGGTGATGAAGTTCGCGAAATCGAAGTTCGCGGGCGCAACCTTGCTGAAGGCGTACCACGCGGCTTTACGCTGAATTCCAATGAAATCCTCGAAGCGCTGCAGGAGCCGCTGACCGGCATCGTTAGCGCGGTGATGGTCGCGCTGGAGCAGTGCCCGCCGGAACTGGCTTCCGATATCTCCGAACGCGGTATGGTTCTGACCGGCGGCGGCGCGCTGCTGCGCAACCTTGACCGCCTGTTAATGGAAGAGACAGGAATTCCTGTCGTAGTTGCAGAAGATCCACTGACCTGCGTCGCTCGTGGCGGCGGCAAGGCACTGGAAATGATCGATATGCACGGCGGCGACTTGTTCAGCGAAGAGTAGTCAGCCTGAGATCCGGGTAGCTGGCTTACGGCTGCCCCGGTCTTAACTGACACGAGAATACGCATAGCCTATGAAGCCAATTTTTAGCCGTGGCCCGTCGCTACAGATTCGCCTTATTCTGGCGGTTTTGGTGGCGCTTGGCGTGATAATCGCCGACAGCCGCCTGAGTACGTTCAGCCAGATTCGAACGTACATGGATACTGCCGTCAGCCCTTTCTACTTTGTCTCTAATGGTCCCCGGGAACTGCTGGATAGCGTTTCGCAAACGCTGGCCACCCGCGACCAGCTCGAACTGGAAAACCGCGCGCTGCGCCAGGAACTGCTGTTAAAAAACAGCGATCTATTGATGCTGGGTCAGTATAAACAGGAGAACGCGCGTCTGCGCGAGCTGCTGGGCTCTCCGCTGCGTCAGGACGAGCAAAAAATGGTGACCCAGGTCATCTCAACGGTTAACGACCCATACAGCGATCAGGTTGTTATCGATAAAGGCAGCGTTAACGGCGTATATGAAGGTCAGCCGGTCATCAGCGATAAAGGCGTCGTCGGCCAGGTGGTCGCGGTGGCGAAGCTGACCAGCCGCGTGCTGCTGATTTGCGATGCCACTCATGCGTTACCGATTCAGGTGCTGCGTAACGATATTCGCGTGATTGCGGCAGGCAACGGTTGTACTGACGATCTGCAGCTGGAACATCTGCCGGCCAATACTGATATTCGCGTCGGCGACGTCCTTGTGACTTCGGGGCTCGGCGGCCGCTTCCCGGAAGGGTATCCGGTGGGCGTGGTCTCTTCCGTTAAGCTAGATACGCAGCGCGCGTACACGGTGATTCAGGCCCGTCCGACCGCCGGTCTGCAGCGCTTACGCTATCTGCTGCTGCTGTGGGGCGCCGATCGCAACGGAGCTAATCCCATGACGCCGGAAGAGGTTCATCGCGTAGCGAACGAGCGCCTGATGCAGATGATGCCGCAGGTTCTGCCTGCGCCGGATGCGATGGGGCCGCAGATGCCGGCGCCAGCAACCGGTATGCCACAGCAGCCTCTGCCTGCAGGGGGGCAATAGTGGCAAGCTACCGTAGCCAGGGACGCTGGGTTATCTGGCTCTCGTTCCTTATTGCACTCTTGTTGCAGATTATGCCCTGGCCGGCGGACATTAGCGTTTACCGGCCAAACTGGGTATTTCTCATCCTGTTGTACTGGATTCTTGCGTTGCCCCATCGGGTTAACGTCGGCACAGGCTTTGTGATGGGCGCAATCCTCGATCTCATTAGCGGTTCGACGCTTGGCGTTCGCGCACTATCATTAAGTATTGTGGCTTATCTGGTTGCGCTGAAATATCAGCTGTTCCGCAATCTGGCGCTCTGGCAACAGGCGCTGGTGGTAGTCATGTTATCCCTCGCCGTGGATATCATTGTTTTCTGGGCAGAGTTTTTAGTGATCAACGTCTCTTTCCGCCCGGAAGTGTTCTGGAGTAGTGTAGTAAACGGTGTGCTCTGGCCATGGATTTTCCTGCTAATGCGTAAAGTGCGTCAGCAGTTTGCGGTGCAATAAGGTTGATATGACGACTCTGTATCTGGCTTCAGGCTCTCCCCGTCGGCAGGAACTGCTGACTCAGCTCGGTCTCTCTTTTGAACGCGTGATTCCCGGTATTGAGGAACAGCGCCGTCCCCAGGAGAGCGCGCAGCAGTATGTTGTACGTCTGGCGCGTGAGAAGGCTCAGGCTGGAGTGGCGTTAGCGCCGCTTGATCTCCCCGTACTGGGAGCGGATACCATTGTCATCCTTAATGGTGAAGTGCTGGAGAAGCCGCGCGATGCCGGCCACGCCGCCGAAATGCTGCGTATGCTTTCCGGGAAAACCCATCAGGTGATGACCGCCGTGGCCCTGGCCGATAAGCAGCAGACGTTGGATTGCCTGGTGGTCACGGAGGTCACTTTCCGTGTGCTCTCAGTACAGGATATCGCCGATTATGTTGCCAGCGGCGAACCTTTAGATAAAGCAGGTGCATACGGTATTCAGGGGTTGGGTGGCTGTTTTGTCAGGAAGATAAACGGCAGCTATCACGCCGTAGTGGGCTTACCGCTGGTGGAGACGTATGAGTTGCTGAGTAACTTTAACTCACTGCGTGAAGAAAAGGGATAAAGATGACTGCTGAATTATTAGTTAACGTAACGCCATCGGAAACGCGCGTCGCTTATATTGATGGCGGTATTCTTCAGGAAATTCATATTGAGCGTGAAGCGCGACGCGGAATAGTAGGCAATATCTACAAAGGTCGTGTCAGTCGGGTGCTGCCGGGAATGCAGGCGGCTTTTGTAGATATTGGCCTCGATAAAGCCGCGTTTCTGCACGCTTCCGATATTATGCCGCACACCGAATGCGTGGCAGGCGAAGAGCAAAAACAGTTCACCGTTCGCGATATTTCCGAACTGGTGCGCCAGGGGCAGGATTTAATGGTGCAGGTGGTGAAAGACCCGCTGGGTACCAAAGGCGCCCGTCTCACCACCGATATCACCATTCCTTCTCGCTATCTGGTCTTTATGCCAGGCGCTTCGCACGTCGGCGTCTCTCAGCGTATTGAAAGCGAAGCGGAACGTGAGCGCCTGAAAAAAGTGGTGTCTGAATACTGTGACGAACAGGGCGGTTTCATTATTCGTACCGCGGCTGAAGGGGTACATGAGCAGGAGATGGCCGCAGATGCCGCCTACCTCAAGCGCGTCTGGACAAAAGTCATGGAGCGCAAAAAGCGCCAGCAGACGCGTTATCAACTGTACGGTGAACTGGCCCTGGCGCAGCGCGTGCTACGTGATTTCGCCGATGCGCATCTTGACCGTATTCGCGTAGACTCCCGTCTGACCTACGAATCGCTGCTTGAGTTTACCGCCGAATATATTCCGGAGATGACCAGCAAGCTGGAGCACTACAGCGGCCGCCAGCCGATTTTCGATCTCTTTGACGTGGAAAACGAAATCCAGCGCGCGCTGGAGCGTAAAGTTGAACTGAAATCAGGCGGTTATCTGATCATCGACCAGACGGAAGCGATGACTACCGTCGATATCAATACCGGAGCATTCGTCGGTCACCGTAATCTTGACGATACTATTTTTAATACCAATATTGAGGCGACCCAGGCCATTGCCCGTCAGCTGCGTCTGCGCAATCTTGGCGGTATTATCATCATTGATTTCATTGATATGAATAATGAGGATCACCGTCGGCGGGTGCTGCATTCGCTGGAACAGGCGCTGAGCAAGGATCGGGTAAAAACCAGCATAAACGGCTTCTCTCAGCTTGGGCTGGTGGAGATGACCCG
The DNA here is from genome assembly GCF_040065315.1 of Klebsiella sp. CN_Kp100. Lineage (NCBI taxonomy): Bacteria > Pseudomonadati > Pseudomonadota > Gammaproteobacteria > Enterobacterales > Enterobacteriaceae > Klebsiella > Klebsiella sp. CN_Kp100. The sequence goes on along the minus strand of NZ_JBEAIJ010000055.1, from coordinate 18,941 downwards.
CAAGCGCACCCGCGAAAGCGTGGAGCACGTGCTGTGCAATGAGTGCCCGACCTGCCACGGCCGCGGCACGGTGAAAACGGTAGAAACGGTGTGCTACGAAATCATGCGTGAAATCGTGCGCGTACACCACGCCTACGATTCCGACCGATTCCTGGTCTATGCTTCTCCTGCGGTAGCGGAAACGCTGAAAGGGGAAGAGTCGCATGCGCTGGCGGAAGTCGAGATCTTTGTCGGTAAGCAGGTCAAAGTACAAATTGAACCGCTCTATAATCAAGAGCAGTTTGATGTAGTTATGATGTAATCATCCGTTTTGCCTGGCTCACTTCAGGACAGGGGCAGGTAAAAGGATGGCGCGTAAAAGGCTGACAAGGAGAGATGCGTGAGGCGACTGCCCGGGATTTTACTGCTCACCGCGGCAACAGTGATTGTTGTCGTCGCACTGCTGGTGAGCGGTCTGCGTCTCGTACTGCCGCAGTTGAACAGTTGGCGTCCGCAGGTGCTGGAAAAAGTATCGGCGATTGCCGGCGTACCGGTCGATGCGTCACAAATTACCGCCAGCTGGCAGACGTTTGGCCCGACGCTTGATGTCCGTGATATCAAGGCAGGCCTGAGCGACGGCGGTGAGCTTTCCGTCAAACGCGTCACTCTGGCGCTCGACGTATGGCAAAGTCTGCTGCATATGCGCTGGCAGTTTCGCGACCTGACCTTCTGGCAGCTACAGGTTCATACCAACACGCCGATCCAAACCAATAACAGCGGCGAAGGTCTGAAAACTGACCGCATCAGCGATCTTTTCCTCCGCCAGTTCGATCACTTTACCCTTCGCGATAGTCATCTGAGCTTCCTGACGATTTCCGGTCAGCGGGCAGAACTTACGATTCCGCAGCTTACCTGGCTGAACGGTAAAAATCGCCATCGCGCGGAAGGACAGCTTAGCCTCAGCAGCCTGACCGGCCAGCATGGCGTGATGCAGGTGCGAATGGATCTGCGCGACGAAGACGGTTTGCTCAATAAGGGGCGCGTCTGGCTTCAGGCCGATGATATCGACGTTAAGCCCTGGCTTGGACGCTGGATGCAGGACAACATCGCCCTACAGAGCGCGAAGTTTAGCCTGGAAGGCTGGATGACTATCGACAAAGGCGATGTCGCCAGCGGCGATGTGTGGCTGAAAAAAGGCGGCGCCAGCTGGCAGGGCGATAAAGATAAGCATCATCTGTCGGTCGATAATCTGACCGCGCACATCTATCGCGATAACCACAGCTGGGGCTTTCGCATCCCGGACACGCGTATCTCCATGGATGATAAACCCTGGCCGCGCGGCGCGCTGGCGATGGCGTGGATACCTGCCCAGGATGTCGGCGGAACAAATGCTCAACGCAGCGATGAGCTGCGCATACGCGCCAGCAACCTTAATCTTAGCGGCCTGACCGGGCTGCAGCCGATGGCGGATAAACTGGCGCCGTCGCTGGGTGAAATCTGGCGTACAACGCAGCCGGATGGCAAGATCAATCTTCTGGCGCTCGATATTCCTCTCCAGATGGCGGAGAAAACGCGTTTCAAAGCGGACTGGAGCGACATGTCCTGGAAGCAGTGGAAGCTGTTGCCCGGCGCGGAGCATTTTTCCGGCAGCATTGCCGGGAGCGTGGAGAACGGTATCCTGCATGCCAGCATAAAGCAGGCAAAAATGCCTTATGAGACGGTATTTCGCGCGCCGCTGGAGATCGCTAAAGGCGATGCGACGCTCAGTTGGATAAAGAACGACAAAGGTTTTATGCTCGACGGTCGCGATATTGACGTGCAGGCTACCGGCGTTCGCGCCCGCGGCGGCTTCCGCTATCTGCAACCGCAGGGTGATGAACCCTGGCTCGGTATTCTGGCCGGTATCAGTACCAATGATGGCGGTCAGGCATGGCGCTACTTCCCTGAAAATCTGATGGGTAAAGAGCTGGTGGATTATCTTAGCGGGGCGATTAAAGGCGGCCAGGCCACCGACGCCACGCTGGCTTACGGCGGTAATCCCCATCTGTTCCCTTACAAGCACAATGAAGGTCAGTTTCAGGTCTCGGTGCCGCTAAAAAACGCCACCTTCGCCTTTCAGCCTGACTGGCCAGCGCTCACCGGCCTGAATATCGATCTTAACTTTATCAATGACGGGCTGTGGATGAAGGCCGATAAGGCGATGCTCGGCAAAGTGACGGCCAGTAATCTGGACGCGGTGATACCGGACTACTCGCGAGAAAAACTGCTGATTGATGCCGATGTTAACGGCCCGGGTAAAGAGGTTGGTCCTTACTTTAACGAGACGCCGTTGAAAGAGACGCTGGGCGCGGCGCTGGACGAGCTTCAGTTGGATGGGGATGTGAGCGCTCGCTTACATTTGAACATCCCGCTGGACGGCGAGATGACCACCGCCAAAGGCGACGTCCAGCTGAAGAATAATAGTCTGTTTATCAAGCCTATCGATACCACGCTGCAAAACCTGAGCGGTAAATTCAGCTTTGTAAACGGCGATCTGAAAAGCGAACCGATGAGCGCGACCTGGTTTAATCAGCCGCTGAACGTTGATTTCTCGACCACCGAGGGCGAGAAAGCGTTCCTGGTTAACGTCGGGATGAACGCCAACTGGGAGCCAGCGCGTACCGGTCTGTTGCCGAAAGCGCTGGAGAACAGCCTGAGCGGCAGCGTGCCCTGGGACGGTAAAGTGGCGATTGAGCTTCCGTACCGCGGCAGCGCAAATTATAAAGTCGATATTAACGGTGAGCTGAAAAACGTAAGTAGTCACTTACCTGCTCCGGTTGATAAGCAGGCCGGTGAGCCTTTACCGGTAAAAATTAAGGTTGATGGCGGATTAAGCAGCTTTAATTTGACCGGCTCCGTGGGGACGAAGAATCACATTAATAGCCGCTGGCTGCTGGGCAATAAGCTCACACTAGATCGCGCGATTTTAACTTCTGACAGTAAAGCCGTATCTCCGCTGCCTGCGCAGTCAGGCGTCGAGCTGAATATGCCGCCGATGGATGGCGCGCAGTGGCTGGCGCTGTTCCAGCGCGGTGCGGCAACTGACGTCAGCAGTAGTATTGTCTTCCCGCAGCAGGTCACGCTGCGTACGCCGACGTTAACGATGGCGGGTCAGAGCTGGAATAACGTCAGCCTGGTCTCCCGGCCCGATGCAGGTGGAACGAAGATTGAAGCTCAGGGGCGTGAAGTCAACGCTACCCTGACGATGCGCAAAAATGCCCCGTGGCTGGCGGCCATTCGCTACCTCTATTACAACCCAACTTCGGCGAAAAGCAGCGGGACGGAAAATAGCAGCGCTCCGCTGACCGAGACAAAAGTAGATTTCCACGGCTGGCCCGATCTCCAGCTTCGCTGCGCAGAGTGCTGGCTGTGGGGGCAAAAATATGGTCGTATCGACGGCGATTTTACGATCAGCGGCGATACCCTGACCCTGGCGAACGGGCTGGTGGATACCGGTTTTGGCCGTCTGACGAGCGATGGCGTATGGGTTAGCGCCCCGAGCGGCGTACGGACCTCATTAAAAGGTAAGCTGCACGGGAATAAAACCGATGATTTTGTAAACTTCTTCGGCGTGTCCACACCGGTAAAAGGATCGTCGTTCGATATTGATTACGATCTACACTGGCGCGCGCCGCCGTGGCAGCCGGACGTTGCTTCGCTTAACGGCATTCTTAAAAGCCGTCTCGGGAAGGGAGAGTTTACCGATATCAGCACCGGACACGCCGGCCAGCTTCTGCGCCTGCTGAGCGTTGATGCGCTGCTGCGCAAGCTGCGCTTCGACTTTAGCGATACGTTCAGCGAAGGGTTCTACTTCGATTCGATTCGCAGCACGGCATGGATTAAAGACGGCGTTCTGCATACCGATGATACGCTGGTCGATGGTCTGGAAGCGGATATCGCAATGAAAGGCTCGGTGGATCTTGTTCGCCGCCAGCTGGATATGCAGGCCGTGGTTGCGCCGGAAATCTCCGCGACCGTAGGCGTTGCGGCGGCCTTTGCCGTTAACCCGATAATCGGTGCTGCGGTCTTTGCCGCCAGTAAGGTGCTGGGACCGCTATGGAATAAGGTCTCTATTTTGCGCTATCGCATCACCGGTCCTATCGATCAGCCGCAAATTAACGAAGTGCTGCGCCAGGCGCGGAGCGACAAAAAGCAATGATTTGACGATTGCGGGGAATTACCGCACTCTCAATAGATAGCGTTTTTTATTTCCGCCCGAGAGGCGGCAACAAACGAGTAGCATAACGATGAGTCTGAACCTGGTAAGTGAACAATTACTGTCGGCAAACGGCCTGAATCATCAGGATCTGTTTACCATTCTTGGCAAGCTGGCCGAGCGTCGTCTGGATTACGGCGATCTCTATTTTCAGTCGAGCTATCACGAGTCCTGGGTTCTGGAAGACAGCATCATTAAAGATGGTTCGTACAATATCGACCAGGGCGTCGGCGTTCGCGCGGTGAGCGGGGAAAAAACCGGCTTTGCGTACGCTGATCAGATTAGCCGGCTGGCGCTGGAACAGAGCGCGCAGGCGGCACGCACCATCGTGCGCGATCGCGGTGATGGTAAAGTTCATACTCTTGGAGCGGTGGAGTACAGCTCCCTCTATACCAGCATTGACCCGCTGCAGAGCATGAGCCGCGAAGAGAAGCTGGATATTCTGCGCCGGGTCGATAAAACCGCCCGCGCGGCCGATAAACGCGTGCAGGAAGTGTCCGCCAGTCTGACCGGTGTCTATGAGTTAATTCTTGTTGCCGCCACCGACGGCACGCTAGCGGCTGACGTTCGTCCGCTGGTTCGTCTTTCCGTCAGCGTGCTGGTGGAAGAAAACGGCAAACGCGAGCGCGGCGCCAGCGGCGGCGGCGGCCGCTTTGGCTACGACTATTTCCTGGCCTCGCTGGAGGGAGAAGTGCGCGCTGATGTTTGGGCGAGAGAAGCCGTGCGTATGGCGCTGGTCAACCTGACCGCCGTCGCAGCGCCTGCCGGGATGTTGCCGGTTGTTCTGGGTGCTGGCTGGCCTGGCGTGCTGCTGCATGAAGCCGTTGGTCACGGCCTGGAAGGCGATTTTAACCGTCGCGGAACCTCGGTGTTCAGCGGTCATATGGGGGAACTGGTGGCCTCTGAGCTATGTACCGTTGTGGATGACGGCACCATGGCCAACCGTCGCGGCTCCGTCGCCATTGACGATGAAGGTACGCCTGGGCAGTATAACGTGCTGATCGAAAACGGGATTCTGAAAGGTTATATGCAGGACAAGCTCAACGCCAGGCTGATGGGCGTGGCGCCAACCGGTAACGGTCGCCGCGAATCCTACGCGCATCTGCCTATGCCGCGTATGACCAACACCTACATGCTGGCGGGTAAATCCACGCCGCAGGAAATTATCGAATCGGTCGATTACGGTATCTATGCGCCGAACTTCGGCGGCGGTCAGGTAGATATCACTTCCGGGAAATTCGTTTTCTCTACCTCGGAAGCCTACCTGATTGAGAAAGGGAAAGTGACCAAAGCGGTGAAGGGGGCAACGCTTATCGGCTCCGGCATTGAAGCGATGCAGCAGATTTCGATGGTGGGGAACGATCTGAAGCTGGATAGCGGCGTCGGCGTTTGCGGTAAAGAGGGCCAGAGCGTGCCGGTTGGCGTCGGTCAGCCCACGCTGAAAGTGGATAAACTCACCGTCGGCGGTACCGCCTGATCCCTCATCATGCGCTTTCGCATTCCGCGAAAGCGCAAATTACCTCCGCGGGGTCGCGATGAAAGCCGCGCGTCAGCAGCAGATAGTTGAGTTACTCAATCAGCATCACACTTTAACCACCGAAGCGTTGTCCCATCTTCTGCAGGTCAGCATTGAGACTATTCGCCGCGATTTGAGTGAGCTACAGAGGCAGGGGAGCATTCAGCGTAGTCACGGGCGGGCGCGAGTTCTTCAACGCGATAATCATCACGGCGAGAAGCCTTTTCATCGTCGCGTGAAAAGCCACTATGCCCATAAATCCGATATTGCGCGTACGGCGCTGGCGTGGATTGATGCAGGCATGACGATCGCGCTGGATGCCAGCTCAACCTGTTGGTTTCTGGCGCGTCAGCTGCCGGATATTAACCTGACGGTATTTACCAATAGCCACCCGGTCTGCGTTGAACTTGGCCGCCGCGAGCGGATCCTGTTAATTAGCGCCGGTGGTCAGCTTCTGCGTCAATATGGCTATTACGTTAACCCCGCGCTGTTATCGCAGGTCAAATCGCTGGAGATCGATCTGTTTATTTTTTCCTGCGAAGGGATCGATAACGATGGCGTACTCTGGGATTCCAGCGTTAACAATGCCGCGTACAAATCCTTGCTCCTGAAACGGGCGGCGCAGTCGCTATTGCTTATCGACAAAAGTAAATTTCATCGTGCCGGCGAGGTGCGCATCGGAAATCTCAGCGAAGTGACGCAAATCATTTCCGATGCCGGACCTGATAATGAGTTAATGCCCTCTTTGGCTGATTCGGACGGCTAGCGGGCAATCCCCCGACCGTGCATGCCCTGATAAATTTTTGCCACCCCGACGAAATACTCCGTGAGATAATTAATGCATACCTGTACTTTCAGAGGCAGCTTATCTTTCTCGGTATACAGCGCGTAAACCGGGCGCGGATCGGACTGGTAGCTCGGCAGCAGGATCTCCAGTTCGCCGCGGTTGATCTCGTCGATCGCCCACATCAGCGGAACATAAGCCACGCCGACGCCTGCCGTCAGCCAGCGGACCAGCGTCATTGGATCGTTAGTGACAAATCGGCCCTGAGGGATCAGTTTGGTTGAGATCCCTTCCGGGGCGATGATTTCAAATTCGTTATCCGGCCGGACGCTGTATTCCAGCCAGGAGTGGCTGGCGAGATCTGCTGGTTTTTCCGGACATCCGGCATGCTGGAGATAGCTTTTCGCCGCGCACAGCACCATCGGCATCGAACCCAAGCGGCGGGAAAAGAGGCTGGAATCCTGCAGCGCCCCCACGCGAATAACCACATCCAGACCGTCCGCAATCAGGTCCGGAGCGGGGATGCCCGTGACCAGATTTATCGATAGTCCGGGGTGCTCTTTAAGCATGTCCGCCGTTATGCGCGCCAGGACATTCTGTGCCATAGTTGAAGAACAGCCGATGCGCAGGGTACCGATGGGCGTATTGTTAAACGCGTACAACTGTTCATGGACATCCTGGGCTTCGAACAGCATTCGCCGACAGCCCTGATAGTAGATTTTTCCCGCTTCTGTTAAGCCAAGGCTACGCGTACTGCGGTTGAGCAGCTTAACCTGCAGCTCATCTTCCAGTTTGGCTACCGTCTGGCTGATGGAAGAAACGCTCATCTGGAGCTGGCGAGCCGCGGCGGTAAATGACCCTAATTCGACCACTCTGGCAAAAACGGACATGCGTTTTAATCGTTCCATTATTCACTCTGGCTTAAAAGTGATTTAGATCACACATTGTAGATAAGGCTGCAATTGTTACGGTACTATATAGTTAGCTAAATAATAAACGCATTGCGCATATCACCTGCACGCTTCTTATCAAGGTCATCATGAGTCTGTTTCCTGTCATTGTGATTTTCGGCTTGTCGTTTCCGCCGATCTTCTTTGAGTTGCTGTTGTCGCTCGCCGTCTTCTGGCTGGCGCACCGCCTGCTGGTTCCAACGGGCATCTATGATTTTGTCTGGCACCCGGCACTGTTCAATACCGCGCTATATTGCTGCTTGTTTTATCTGATATCACGTTTGTTCGTTTGAGGTTGATGTGAAAACACTAACAAGAAATATCCTCCGTACCGCAATCACTGTGATACTGGTTATCCTTGCATTTATGGCGATTTTTCGCGCATGGGTGTACTACACCGCATCGCCCTGGACGCGCGATGCGCGCTTTAGTGCGGATATTGTGGCCATTGCCCCCGATGTTTCCGGCCTGATTTCGCAGGTGAATATCAAGGATAACCAACTGGTTAAGAAAGACCAGGTTTTGTTCGTCATTGACCAACCGCGTTACCAGAAAGCGTTAGCAGAGGCCGAAGCCGATGTCTCCTATTACCAGACTCTGGCGCAGGAGAAGCGCGTGGAAGCCGGTCGTCGTAACCGTCTTGGCGTCCAGGCCATGTCCCGGGAAGAGATAGACCAGGCGAATAACGTCCTGCAAACCGTTGAACATCAATTAGCCAAAGCGACGGCGAGTCGCGATCTGGCGAAGCTTGACCTTGAACGGACGGTGATTCGCGCTCCGGCCGATGGCTGGGTGACCAACCTGAACGTGTACCGCGGCGAGTTTATCACCCGAGGTTCCACCGCGGTTGCGCTGGTGAAGCAAAATACCTTCTATGTCATGGCCTATCTTGAAGAGACCAAGCTTGAAGGCGTGCGCCCCGGGTTTCGTGCTGAAATTACCCCTCTGGGAAGCGTACATACCCTCAGGGGGACCGTCGACAGCATCGCTGCTGGCGTCACCAATGCCAGCAGCAGCAGCGATTCAAAAGGGCTGGCCTCTATTGATTCTAATCTTGAGTGGGTGCGCCTGGCGCAGCGGGTACCGGTACGTATTCGCCTTGATCAGCAGCAGGGCAATCTCTGGCCAGCGGGCACCACGGCGACGGTGGTGATCACAGGTAAAGAGGATCGCGATACCAGTCAGGCAAACTTCTTCCAGAAACTGGCGATGCGCCTGCGTGAGTTCGGTTAATCGCCATGGGGATCTTCACCATCGAACTCCGGCATCTCCGCTTCGCTGTTAAGTTAGCCTGTGCGGTGGTGCTGGCGTTATTCGTCGGTTTTCATTTTCAGCTGGAAACTCCGCGCTGGGCGGTGCTTACCGCAGCGATCGTTGCTGCCGGTCCGGCATTTGCCGCAGGCGGGGAGCCTTACTCCGGCGCCATTCGCTATCGCGGGATGCTGCGTATCGTCGGCACCTTTATCGGCTGTATCGCCGCGCTGGCGATTATCATCCTGATGATCCGCGCCCCGTTGCTGATGGTACTGGTCTGCTGCCTGTGGGCGGGCTTCTGTACCTGGATCTCCTCGCTGGTGCGGGTTGAGAACTCCTATGCGTGGGGTCTGGCGGGTTATACCGCGCTCATCATTATTATCACTATTCACGAAGAGCCGATGCTGGCGCCGCAGTTCGCCGTCGAACGATGCAGTGAGATTGTCATCGGTATCGTCAGCGCCATTGTGGCCGATCTGCTGTTTTCTCCGCGATCGATAAAAAAAGAGATCGATCTTGAGCTGGATAACCTGCTGATCGATCAATATCGCCTGATGCAGCTTTGCGTGGCCCATGGCGATAAAGATGAGGTCGATAAGGCCTGGAGCGCCCTGGTACGCCGTACCAACGGGCTGGAGGGGATGCGCGCCAACCTGATCATGGAGTCTTCGCGCTGGGCTAAAGTGAATCAACGCCTGAAGGCGATCAACACCCTCTCTTTGACCCTGATTACTCAGGCCTGTGAAACCTTTCTGATTCAGAACACCCGGCCTGAGATAGTGACGGATGATTATCGGGAGCTCTTTGCTGAACCGGTTGAGACCGTGCAGGACGTGCACCGTCAGCTAAAACGTATGCGCCGCTTTTTGACCTGGAAGGGGGAGCATAATACGCCGGTGACGATCTACAGCTGGGTAGGTGCTGCGACGCGCTATCTGCTTTTGAAGCGGGGCGTGGTCGGCAATACCAAAATCAGCCGTATTGAAGAGGAAGTACTGCAGGGCGAAGTGGTGGTGAAGGTGGAATCCGCCGAGCGCCATCATGCGATGGTGAACTTTTGGCGAACTTCCATCTCTTGTATCCTCGGTACGTTGTTCTGGCTATGGACCGGCTGGACTTCGGGAAGCGGGGCGATGGTGATGATTGCGGTTGTTACGGCCCTGGCGATGCGTTTGCCAAATCCGCGGATGGTGGCTATTGATTTCCTTTATGGCACGCTGGCGGCTTTACCTCTGGGCGCGCTGTTTTTCCTGGTGATTATGCCTGCGACGCAGCAAAGTATGCTGCTGCTGTGCATTAGCCTTGCGGTGATGGCATTTTTTATCGGCATCGAGGTACAGAAGCGGCGCCTGGGGTCGTTGGGCGCGCTGGCCAGCACGATTAATATCCTGGTGCTCGACAACCCGATGAAGTTTGAATTCAACCAGTTTCTTGATAGCGCCTTAGGTCAGATCGTAGGATGCTTCCTCGCGCTGATGGTGATCCTGCTGGTGCGTGATAACTCCCAGGCTCGCACCGGACGCGTGCTGCTTAACCAGTTTGTCTCGGCAGCGGTATCATCGTTGACCACCAATACGGCGCGACGTAAAGAGAACCATTTGCCCGCTCTGTATCGTCAGCTTTTTTTATTGCTGAATAAGTTTCCTGGCGACATCGCGCGCTTTCGTCTGGCATTAACCCTGATTATTGCCCATCAGCGCCTGCGCGATGCACCGGTACCGATAAACGACGATCTGTCCGCCTTTCACCGGCAGCTGCGTCGCACGGCGGATCGCGTCATTTCCGCTAAGAGCGATGATAAGCGTCGCTACTATTTTGCCCGTTTGCTTGATGAACTGGATATCTATCAGCAAAAATTACAGCACTGGGAAGCCTCTTCCCAGGTTACCGAGCCGGTACAAAGGCTGGTGGATATGCTGCATAAGTATCAGCACGTACTCACCAACAGCTAGCATCCATAACCGACGCCTGAAGCGTCGGTTTTTTTATCGCTATACTTAATCGTCAGAAAACGAATTCCTCCGGCAGAGTGGGACGATACGCCGGAATATCGGGCTAAGACGAGCTGCAGGTGTGGACAGGATGCGGGCAATGACGACTACCTATACCTTTGATTTTGACGAAATAGCTGAGCAGCAGGATTTTTATCGCGAGTTTTCACGTACTTTTCACTTAGAGCGTGAGAAAGTGAACAACCTTGATTCACTATGGGATGCGGTGACCGCCGGGTTGCTGCCGCTACCGCTGGAGATTGAATTTATTCATTTAAGCGATAATCAGCGACGCCGATTCGGCGCATTAATTCTGCTTTTTGATGAGGCGGAAGAGGAGCTGGAAGGAGAGCTTCGTTTTAATGTGCGGCATTCATAAAAAAGCCCCCGACAGAGCGGGGGCAAGTCGTCGGATAAGACGACGAGGGTTTATTTGTACAGTTCAGCCGTAGCGTGCCAGTTATCGCCGGTACGGGCTTCAATGATGCGGTAGCTGCTGGCGCCTTCTTTTTCAGCTTTAGCCGCCAGCTCCTGACGCATATCCATCGGTGCGCTGCCTACCTGAGAAACGGAAACGGTGCCCATGGACTGTAAATTTTGCGCCTGTTCTGCGTTCACTTGATTAACGGCGGCGTTTGCACCGAAAGAGAGAACGGAAGCCAGACCCAGGGATGCGATGATAATTGCGCTTTTCATAATCTTTTCTCCAACCTTCATATTTTCAGCGGCGGAAAGTTGTAATCAACTTGAGGCCGCTGAAGAGATTCTGTTTAGTTAATGACCGACAATCGTTAAATCTTATTTATACAGTTCAGCCGTTGCGTGCCAGTGGTCACCGGTACGTGCTTCAATAATGCGATAAGAAGAAGCACCTTCTTCCTGCGCTTTTTTGTTCAGCATTTCATGCATATCCATCGGGGAAGAACTTACCGCGCCGACGGAAACGGTGCCGATTGCCTGACGGCCCTGAGCCTGTTCGCTGTTGATAGAGTCAGCGGCAAAGGCGCCAAAGGAGAGAACGGAAAGGATGCTCAATGCTGCTACAGTGGTTTTGATTTTCATGATGTTCACCTCGTCGAATCTTTTTGTTGGGGTCTTTTGTTTCGTGACCCTCATCACAAAATCAAGTATACACTAATAACTGAAAATATTAATACCTTGCTAATTGTTGTTCATGTAAATAATTACAAAGAAACGTCGTTTTTATAACGTATAAGTATTAGAAATGTCATTTTTTCGACATGGATTGCTTTTATAGCTTTTTAAATCATGAAGATAGGATAATTTGATCTTTTGTGCGCTTACGTTAATTTCATCAAGTAAATGAATGTATAGAAGCGGAAAAACACACAAAATGTTAAAGGAATGATAATTTTTTGAAGGGTTCCCCTCTGGCGTTAACCTGAGGGGAGGGGATCAGAGTTCTTGCTCAAACAGAACGAGAATAGCGTCATGCAGCTCTTTAACGGTAAAACCTCTGGCCGGGGTGGTAAAGATGGTGTCATCACCAGCAATACTCCCGAGGATGCCTTCAGCCTTGCCAAGCGAGTCGAGAAGCCGGGCGATAAGCTGTGCCGCGCCAGGGCTGGTGTGAATGACCACGACTGAATCGTTATAATCGATATCCAGCACCAGATTTTTCAGCGGGCTGGAGGTCGTCGGGACGCCAAGCTCGGCGGGCAGGCAGTAAACCATTTCCATTTTGGCGTTGCGCGTGCGTACAGCGCCAAATTTGGTGAGCATACGTGAGACTTTCGATTGGTTGATATTATCGAAGCCTTCTTCCTGTAGTGCCTGGACGATTTCACCTTGAGAGCTGAATTTTTCTTCTTTAAGCAGCGCTTTAAACGCTTTAACCAGTTCTTCTTGTTTTGCCGAACTTCGCATAAGTCACCCAATTATGGTGGTAAAAACAACATCATTATGCATAACAATGCATTTTTATGCAAATAATCCACAGGGGAGAAGCGTAAATAATGTTATGAAGGGCGCATATTTTAGCAAAAAACTCTAATAAGGAACATGCCTTCGTCACGGCGTGTGAGTTGCTACAAAAGTAAATGAAATGTTATTAAATGATGTTGTTCTGCTCAATACGCTGGGTGTATTGTAACCAATAGTCGATCCGGTACTACTTTGCTGGATGGTCAGTCTCAGGGAGGAAAATGCGAAGCTGCTGCATCGCTGCGCACGACCACGCATTCTTCAGCCATACTTATTGTAATTGTTCATCTTGTGAATTAAGGTCCAGGCGACGGAGTAACGAAAGATTATTTTAACCATAATAAGGAGTTTAGGATGAAAGTTGCAGTCCTCGGCGCCGCTGGTGGAATTGGCCAGGCGCTTGCCCTACTACTTAAGACCCAACTGCCTTCAGGTTCAGAACTCTCGTTGTACGACATCGCTCCGGTAACTCCGGGCGTGGCGGTTGATCTTAGCCATATCCCTACCGATGTAAAAATCAAAGGTTTTTCCGGCGAAGACGCCACCCCTGCACTCGAAGGCGCGGATGTGGTGCTGATATCCGCGGGCGTAGCGCGTAAGCCCGGTATGGATCGCTCCGATTTATTTAACGTTAACGCCGGTATTGTGAAAAATCTGGTTCAGCAAATTGCTAAAACCTGCCCGCAGGCCTGCGTCGGGATTATCACCAACCCGGTGAATACCACCGTGGCGATTGCCGCAGAAGTGCTGAAAAAAGCCGGCGTTTACGACAAGAACAAGCTGTTTGGCGTAACCACGCTGGATATTATCCGCTCGAATACCTTTGTGGCGGAACTGAAAGGCAAATCTTCATCCGATGTTGAGGTTCCGGTAATCGGCGGCCACTCAGGCGTAACTATTCTTCCTTTATTATCACAAATTCCAGGCGTGAGCTTCAGCGAGCAGGAAGTGGCGGATCTGACTAAACGTATTCAAAACGCCGGTACTGAAGTCGTTGAAGCCAAAGCTGGCGGCGGCTCAGCAACCCTGTCGATGGGTCAGGCTGCAGCCCGATTTGGTCTCTCTTTAGTTCGCGCCATGCAGGGAGAGAAAGGGGTGGTGGAATGCGCCTACGTGGAAGGTGATGGTCAATATGCCCGTTTCTTCTCTCAGCCGCTACTGCTGGGGAAAAATGGCGTAGAGCAGCGTCAGCCTATTGGCAAACTCAGTGCGTTTGAGCAACAGGCGCTTGAAGGGATGCTGGATACGTTGCAGAAAGATATCGCCCTTGGCGAAGATTTTGTGAATAAATAATCTGGCATAAAAAGAGAAGCCGGGACCTGGGTTCCGGCTTTTTTATGGTTTTCTCCTGCCTCTGAATGACTCTCCCGCCTGGTAAATCTGCTAAACTCCCCCGCGTCTTAAGCGGCAACAAATGAGGACATCGTGAAAAAAATTGAAAGAAAGCAGACCAGGGACCACATTACTCAGATGATCCGTTATGAGATCCTTTCCGGTGGGATGAAACCCGGAGAGGAGCTTGCGCAGGAAAGTATTGCGGAACAGCTGGGGCTCTCTCGTATGCCGGTTCGGGAAGCGCTACAGGCCCTTGAGCAGGAAGGGTTTCTGGTGCGCTTGCCAAACCGCCATATGCAGGTCGCAAAACTGGAGCCTGACCATGTCAGCCACATTTTTCGGGCAATTGCGGTGATGGCCACGGAGCTTTTTTTATTGGTGCCCGCGGCGGCAGGCGAATCGCTCGCTGCGCGCGCGCGCGCGCTGGCGCATCCGGGTGAGCGGTCGCGGGAGTTGGCGTTCCACCAGACGCTAATTTCATATATTGATAACCGCTATCTGCAAAAGATTTATCAGCAGTTTTTGGATGGCTATATCAGCTATGTCATTCTGTATCTGAAAGAGGATAATCAGGAATCGGCGCAGATACTCAGCTCTCTGATGGACGCTATCCGTCGGGGTGATGGTGATGAGATCGCGCAGGAAACGCAGCGTTATTTCCTCTCTCTGGCAGAAATAATGCGTCAACACATGAAGGATTGGGAAAGTGCAGAAGCCTCGATTAGGGAAAATTAAGCTTCTTTCAGCGAAAGAGCAGGTCGCGGCAGTATTACGTAAAGCTATACTGTCGCGCGATTTAGTTGAAGGGCAAGAAATTACCCTTGAAGGGATCGCCAGCATGGTCGGCGTCTCCAGTATGCCCGTGCGTGAAGCATTTCAGATCCTGGCAGCGGATGGACTGATTAAAGTCCGGCCCAATAAAGGGGCGGTTGTGCTGGGGATTAACGAACAAACGATTCGCGAGCATTATGAGATTCGCGCGCTGCTGGAGAGTGAAGCGGTCGCTAAAGCCTCTCGTCCCGGGACGGATATTTCGCGAATTGCCGAAGTGCACTACTCAGCAGAAAAAGCGCTGGCCGAAAATAACTCGGCTGAATATTCCGACATGAATCAGGCCTTTCATATGGAGATATGGAATGCGGCCGGAAATGCTAAAATGAAGCTCTTGCTCAGCAATATGTGGAACGGGCTGTCGATGGGACATAAGGTCACTGAGGAAGAGTACGCTTCCATTTCGATACGCGAGCACAAGGGCATTTTACAGGCCCTGGAGCTGCATGATGAAGAGCTGGCGCGCCTGCGAATGCGCGAACATATTATCCGTTCGATGGAGAATATGCTGACGCGCTACGTTGACGATCCCGGCGCTTGACGCCCCCCGCCTGTACGATCGCTACAGGCGTCTTACTTATTTATCTGCTCAATTAATTACGCTAAGTTACTGCTTTTGCGATATTTTGATAAAGATCGCACTCCTGACGCTTTCCTGAAAAACGCATTGACTTACTCTTTGCATGGGAATAATTTCCCTCTCGTCAATATTGGATACAATATCATATATCATTGATGGGACGATTATAAATATGGAACCGATTACCATTACTCTATGTTTGCTGGTGTTTGCTATCGCCATGTTCGTGTGGGAGAAAATACCCCTTGCGGTCACTTCGATGGTGGTTTGCGTAGCGCTGGTTCTCACCGGCGTACTTGACCTCAAACAGGCTTTTGCCGGCTTTATCGACACCAACGTTATTCTTTTCGTCGCTATGTTCATCGTCGGCGGCGCGCTATTTGAAACCGGGATGGCGAATAAAGTTGGCGGCGTGATTACGCACTTCGCCAAAACTGAAAAGCAGCTGATTTTCACGATTATGGTGGTGGTCGGCGTGATGTCCGGCTTTCTTTCAAATACCGGTACTGCCGCAGTATTGATCCCCGTCGTCATCGGCGTGGCGGCGAAATCCGGCTTTACCCGTTCTCGTCTGCTGATGCCGCTGGTTTTTGCCGCAGCGCTTGGCGGCAACCTGTCGCTGATCGGCGCGCCGGGCAATCTGATTGCACAATCGGCGTTGCAGAATATCGGCAGCGGTTTCGGATTTTTTGAATATGCCAAAGTGGGTCTACCGATGCTGGTTTGCGGCATCATTTATTTCCTGACGATTGGCTATAAGTTTCTGCCCAATAACCCGAATAGCAGCGAAGTCGGCAGCATCGGTGAACAGCGCGATTACAGCCACGTTCCGCGCTGGAAGCAGATCCTGTCGCTGGTCGTTTTGATTGCCACGATCCTGGGCATGATTTTCGAAAAACAGACCGGTATTAGCCTGGCGGTAGCGGGCTGTATTGGCGCGCTGGTGCTGGTAGTCACCGGGGTGCTGAGCGAAAAGCAGGCCTATAAAGCCATTGATTCACAAACTATTTTTATCTTCGGCGGCACCCTGGCGTTAGCAAAAGCGCTGGAAATGACCGGTGCCGGAAAGCTGGTTGCCGATCAGGTTATCGGCATGCTGGGGAACAACTCTTCGCCATTCATGCTGCTGGTGGTGGTTTTCGCACTATCCGTCGTTATGACCAACTTTATGTCCAACACCGCGACCGTCGCGCTGCTGGTGCCGGTGAGCCTGTCGATTGCTGCGGGTATGGGGGCCGATCCGCGCGCCGTGCTGATGGCCACGGTGATTGGCAGTTCCTGCGCCTATGCCACCCCAATCGGTATGCCTGCCAACATGATGGTGCTGTCGGCGGGTGGATATAAGTTTGTCGACTACGCCAAATCCGGCATCCCTCTGATTATCGTTTCCACCATTGTCAGCCTGATTCTGCTGCCAATCCTTTTCCCGTTTCATCCGTAACTCACGGAAGCTGTTCTGACTAAGGAGCATTTATGAGCAAAAGTGAACAGATATCCCATATGACCAATATTATGGCCAAGTTTGTGGGATACACCGGCAAAGTCTTGCCCGATGACGTCACTGCAAAACTGGAAGATTTGCATAAAAAAGAGACCAGTAAACTGGCCGACGTCATCTTTACGACCATGATTGAGAACCAGCGCCTGGCGAAAGAGCTGGATCGTCCTTCCTGCCAGGATACCGGGGTGATTCAGTTTCTGGTGGAGTGCGGGGCGAACTTCCCGCTGATCGGCGAACTGGAAGCGCTGCTGCGTGAAGCGGTGATCAAAGCGACCGTCGATTCTCCGCTGCGCCATAACAGCGTCGAAACTTTTGATGAATACAATACCGGCAAAAACGTGGGTAAAGGGACGCCGACGGTATTCTGGGAGATTGTCCCGGATTCCGACCAGTGCAGCATTTATACCTATATGGCGGGCGGCGGCTGCTCCCTGCCGGGGAAAGCGATGGTGCTGATGCCGGGCGCGGGTTATGAAGGCGTCACTCGCTTTGTCCTCGATGTGATGACCAGCTATGGCCTGAACGCGTGTCCGCCGCTGCTGGTGGGCGTGGGCGTGGCGACTTCCGTTGAAACGGCGGCGCTGCTGTCGAAAAAAGCGCTGATGCGTCCGATTGGTTCGCATAATGAGAATGAGCGTGCGGCTTCGCTGGAAAAAATGCTTGAAGACGGCATCAATAAAATTGGCCTCGGGCCGCAGGGCATGTCCGGTAATACTTCCGTTATGGGCGTGAATATTGAAAACACCGCGCGCCATCCATCCACCATCGGAGTGGCGGTGAACGTCGGCTGCTGGTCGCACCGTAAAGGGCATATCGTTTTTGATAAAGACTTGAACTACACCATTACGTCTCACAGCGGAGTGAATTTCTGATGACTAAAAAAATTCTTACCACGCCAATTAAAGATGAAGATTTAGCCGATATTAAAGCTGGCGATATTATTTACCTCAATGGCCATATTGTTACCTGTCGCGATGTGGCGCACCGTCGCTTAATTGAAGGTGGCCGCGAATTACCCGTAGACGTTAACGGTGGCGCTATTTTGCACGCTGGTCCAATCGTCCGCCCAATTAAAGGCGAAGACGATAAGTTTGAAATGGTCTCCGTTGGTCCAACCACCAGTATGCGCATGGAAAAATTCGAAAAAGAATTCATTGCCAAAACGGGTGTGAAATTAATCGTTGGTAAAGGCGGAATGGGGAAAGGCACCGAAGAGGGCTGTGCGGAGCATAAAGCGCTGCACTGCGTATTCCCGGCAGGCTGTGCGGTAGTGGCGGCAGTATGCGTGGAAGAGATTGAAGATGCGCAGTGGCGCGATCTGGGAATGCCGGAAACGCTGTGGGTATGCCGGGTGAAAGAGTTTGGCCCGTTAATTGTTTCTATTGATACGCATGGTAATAACCTGTTTGAACAGAACAAAGTTATTTTCAATCAGCGTAAAGAGATTGTCGCTGATGAAATATGCCAGAACGTAAGTTTTATCAAATAATCTGATTTATATCATTCGCACGATAATGATGGCGTTATGTTTATGACGGTAATAAACAGGGACTCTGACCGGGGCGGTTCAGGGAAATCCACCCTTATTATTTTCGCTATATACCCCATGGATTTTGAGTTGCTTTGAGGCGGCAAGAGAGAATCCCAGGAGCTTACTCAAGTAAGTGGCTGGGGTGAATGAACCTGGCCAACAAAGAAGCAACTTGAAAGACGACGGGGATAAATAACATCATTATCGTGCCTCCTGCTCGAAGGCTATTCTATGACTGATGCAGCACTGCTATTAGGTGAAGGCTTCACCCTGATGTTCCTCGGCATGGGGTTCGTGCTGGCGTTTCTGTTTCTGCTGATTTTCGCCATCCAGGGCATGTCCGCCGCTGTCAACCGCTTCTTCCCCGAACCGGCTGTCGCGCCGAAGGCGGCACCTGCGCCCGCCGCCGCGCACGCTGACGATTTTGCCCGCTTGAAGCCGGTGATTGCCGCCGCTCTCCACCACCATCGCCGACTTAACCCTTAATTCA
>NZ_JBEAIJ010000054.1:0-46319 GCF_040065315.1 Klebsiella sp. CN_Kp100 | reverse complement strand
TTTCAGCAAAACCCCTGCCAGCAATGGCGGGGGTTTTTGCTTCTGGCTTCGGGTTTGAACAAAGAACGCGGGCAGTATGTGGGAAACCGGGCTGCCATCAACCGCATGATGACTCATACGGCCATGCATTCTCCTCGCCTGGTTTTATATATTTTAAATAAATGAATTGAATTATAGCATTCGTATTTATTATATGTTGCTGATTTAACTACATTTATACGTACTATTTCTTACATTTCGTCATTAGCTTCTGAAAAATAATAGACCGCCACATCGACGATAATTAATCAGGATACAACAATGAAATTAATGACCCGCATTGCATTAACAGCCGCTCTCGCCACTGGGTTCTCCATGGCGGCTCAGGCTGCGGATGTTAAGGCTGCACCCGCTCCGGCGCAGGACCCGATTGTCCAGCACTTAAAACTGACTAACGATCAGATAACGAAAATTAAAAGCCTGCATCAGCAGCTGGAAAAAAACGTTCAGCAGATTTCCCAGAAAGATATTAAAGACGGCGTGTTATTTGAGGTTATTGATTCTGGAAAATGGAACGAAAAGGCGGTCAAAGATCAGCTGGCGGCATTTAGCCAGGTAGAGCAGCAGGCTCGCTATTATCGCGTGAAGTACTATTTTGATGTGAACCAGGTGCTGACGCCAGAACAGCGTAAGCAGGTACAAAAAGACTTAGCTCAGGAGCTGAGTGAGTAAATCCATCGGCCCCGCGCCCGGGGCCGATATTTGCATCAGGCGACGCTCTCTTCTTCCTGGAGCCGAATCTCCGCTTCCGCGACGATCGCTTCCAGCTCGCTTAACATCTCTTCATAGCCAAAACTCATCGTAGTGACGGTTTCCGATTGCGGCTGTTGCGCCGATAGCGCCACTTTTTTTGTTTTCTTCTTGCCCACTGACATACTCCCTTACTGCCGTTGTTACACTGGTAAATCTATCAGCAAAGCGCGCAGCGGCGTATCAGCAACGAGGGTAATGTTAGCTTCGTCACGAATAAAAGCGCCATCGCCGCAGGTCAGAGCCTGCTTCTCTTCTTCCTGCACCCGCGCATGTACCGTACCGTGAATCGACTGCAGGTAGGCGCGGGGGCCGTGAAGCTGCACGTTAAGCTGCTCGCCTTTCGCCAGGTCGATATGGTGGATCCATACCTGCTGGCGCAGCTGGAGGCTATGCTGGCTGCCGTCCGGCGAAGCCAGCAGCTGCTGCGATCCGGCGGCGATAGCGATTTTTTGCACCAGCGGGTTTTCGTGCTGTGGACAGGCATCCAGCCACAGCTGCATTCGCGTCAGCGAGCGATCTTTACTCAGGTTATGCTCGCTGTAGCTTACGCCAGGCTGAGTTGATATCAGCAGCGCTTCGCCGGCTTTTGCCTGAATATGGTTGCCATCGCTGTCGCGGTATTCCGCTTCACCTTCCAGAATCAGGTTCAGAATGTCGACTTTCGGGTAGGTCCGCGGCTGAAACGACGCGCCGGGCGCCAGAACTTCCTGATTGAGCACGCGCAACGATGCGTAGCCCAGCAATTTGGGGTCGAAGTAGTGGCCAAAGGAAAAGGTGTAGCGGGCCTGCAGCCAGCCGAAGTCTGCTTGACCGCACTGTTTGGCTGTTCGGGTTGTAATCATCTTCTTGACCTCTCTTTACACTAAATCAATGGTAAAGGTATGGACGCTGTATTGTTAGCCAGATATTCTGCCCGGTATATTCAAATTTCCTGAATGAGACTGCGATGGCTAAAGAGAGAGCATTAACGCTGGAAGCATTGCGCGTTATGGATGCAATTGACCGACGCGGAAGCTTTGCGGCGGCGGCCGATGAGCTGGGTCGGGTGCCTTCAGCGCTGAGCTATACCATGCAAAAGCTGGAAGAGGAGCTGGACGTCGTGCTGTTTGACCGTTCAGGTCATCGAACAAAATTCACTAACGTGGGCCGAATGTTGCTGGAGCGCGGGCGCGTACTGCTGGAGGCGGCCGATAAGCTGACGACGGATGCCGAAGCGCTATCGCGCGGTTGGGAAACGCACCTCACTATCGTCACCGAGGCGCTGGTGCCCACCACCGACCTTTTTCCTTTAATTGAAAAGCTGGCGACCAAATCGAATACTCAACTGTCGATTATTACTGAAGTACTGGCCGGGGCATGGGAACGCCTTGAGCAGGGACGGGCGGATATTGTCGTTGCGCCGGATATGCATTTTCGCTCCTCTTCGGAAATCAACTCCCGCAAGCTCTATTCGGTGATGAGCGTCTATGTTGCCGCGCCGGATCATCCTATTCACCAGGAGCCGGAGCCGCTTTCTGAAGTTACGCGCGTTAAGTACCGCGGCGTGGCGGTCGCGGATACCGCCCGCGAGCGCCCGGTGTTGACCGTGCAGCTGCTCGATAAACAGCCGCGCTTAACCGTGAGCACCATCGAAGATAAGCGTCAGGCGCTGCTGGCAGGATTGGGCGTTGCGACGATGCCGTATCCGCTCGTAGAGCAGGATATTGCCGAAGGGCGTCTGCGGGTGGTCAGTCCGGAATACAGCAACGAGATCGACATTATTATGGCCTGGCGTCGCGACAGCATGGGTGAGGCGAAGTCATGGTGTCTGCGGGAAATCCCGAAGCTGTTTATGGGAAGATAAAACAAAATGCGCCCCTTTTTTGTCGAGGGGCGCATCGTTAGTAAGAAGTCGGTTTAGGATCCGGCCCGAAGCGATTATTGCCTGGGGTGCCGTTCTGGCAATTGAATACCAGGATCACCAGCCAGCCGATAACGGGAATCAGCAGCAATAACAGCCACCATGCCGAGCGGTCGGTATCGTGCAATCGACGGAACTGCACGGCCCACCACGGTAAGAATATCAGCACGCCATAGATAGTGGTCAGAATCCCTTCTCCTCCGGCGCGCTGCCATCCCAGCATCTTATCAATGATGCTGAGTACGCCGGTGAGGATGATGTTGACCAGAATAAACATCCAGTACTCTTTGCGCCGGGCGCGGCCGCCAAATCCAATGTAGTTTTTTAATACTTTAAGATACCAGTCCATTTCTACGCCTCTGTTAACCGTCAATCACTTGTTTTTAAAGCGATCGAAATAAGAATAGACGTGAATGAAATGATGGTAAATATTTGTTTTGTGAATTATTGGGCGCAGCAAATCGCGCCCAATTGCCTAGCGGAAACGAAGATCGCGGCCGTGAGGTTCGTTAAGATCCTGCTGCGGACCAACGGAGATAATCCCGGTCGGGTTGATGGTTTTATGGCTACGGTAGTAATGGTTGCGGATATGGGCGAAGTCCACCGTTTCCGCAATGCCTGGCATCTGGTAGATATCGCGCAGGAAGCCATACAGGTTGAGGTAATCGCTGATGCGGCGTTTGTCGCATTTAAAGTGGGTCACGTACACCGGATCGAAACGAACCAGGGTGGTCCACAGGCGAATATCAGCTTCCGTCAGTTGGTTACCCGTCAGGAAACGATGCTGGCCAAGGATTTGCTCCAGACGCTCCAGAGCGGTAAACACTGCATCAACCGCTTCATCATAGGCCTGCTGGCTGGTGGCGAACCCGGCTTTATAGACGCCGTTATTCACATTGTCGTAGATCCAGCCGTTCAGCTCATCAATCTGATCGCGCAGCTCAGGCGGGTAGTAATCTCCTGCGCGGGCGCCCAGCCCGTCGAAGGCGGTATTAAACATGCGGATGATTTCCGCCGACTCATTGCTGACGATGGTGTGCTGCTTTTTGTCCCACAGCACCGGCACCGTAACGCGCCCGCTGTAGTGGGGATCGGCATGCAGATAAAGCTGATAAAGATATTCGTGCTGGTAGAGCGTATCGCCGGTGGCTGCCGGGAAGCTATCGTCGAAAGTCCAGCCGTTCTCGAACATCAAGGGATTAACCACGGAGACGGAGATAAACGGCTCCAGCCCTTTCAGGCTACGCAGAATTAAAGTGCGATGCGCCCATGGGCAGGCAAGAGAAACGTACAGATGATAGCGATCTTTCTCCGCAGCGAATCCGGCTTCGCCGCTTGGGCCCGGCGCGCCGTCGGCGGTTAACCAGTTGCGAAAGGCGGAAACAGAACGCTTAAATCGCCCTCCGGTGGATTTGGTGTCATACCAGGTGTCGTGCCAGACGCCGTCAACTAATTGTCCCATTATTTCCTCCTTTATACCCGTCATACTTCAAGTTGCTTGTGCGTTGGCTTTCCTCGCTCACCCCAATCACTTACTGGAGTAAGCTCCTGGGGATTCACTGCGTCGCCGCGTAATTCGCCCCTACGGGACTCACCCTTTCAGGGCCAGCGCAAGCGCTGTTCAAAACGGTTAACCGTTTTGTTCTGCAACTCGAATTATTTAGGGTATAGATAATAAAAGCGAGGAGATGTCTCCTCGCTTTATATTTATTCAGTATAGTGCGCTTACCACTTTTTATTCAGTACGCGGTCGATACTAAAGGCGCCTGGACCGGTGATAGCCAGCAGCAGGAAGCCGCCCGCGATGGTCAGGTTTTTCATGAACATCAGCGAGTTCACGCCTTCAGCAAAGTTGCTGTGGAACAGGAACGCGGTCAGCACGGTGAAGCCGGCGGTGAACAGCGCGGTAGTGCGGGTCAGGAAACCGAACAGGATTGCCAGACCGCCGCCGAATTCAAGCAGGATCACCAGCGGCAGCATAAACCCAGGGACGCCCATGGCTTCCATATATTGTTGTGTACCCGCATACCCGGTAATTTTTCCCCAACCTGCGGTAATGAACAGAATGGGCATCAGAATGCGCGCTACCAGTACACCAACATCTTCTAATTTTTTCATTTCCTACTCCAGAAAACCCAAAGGGCGGCGATTTTGTTTTTCAAAGTAATCCAGCGTGTTACGCGGGGTTGCTGTCGATGGAGTGAATATTAGCGGGGCCGTGACGGAATTGTTAGCAAGGAAAACTGTAGATCTTCTTCAAAGATTCTGAGTGATTATTGATAAACCAAATGAATAGAAGAACCGCTATAGCGGCGCTGGAGATGAGAAAAGAAGAAAGGAGAAGCGATGCGGCTGTCATGAAATTCAAGGAGGAAGCAGGCCTGCTCATGATGCCGGGAGGCGGCTGGCGCCTGACCCGGCTTATATCATTCCGCTATGAACATTAGCCTCAGCGTGATGACGACTGGCGCAGCAGATTGCGGGCCATCTGCCAGGTGCTCCAGATACCGAGGCTGCGTTTTGCCCAGCGCATCAAAAAGCGCGGATGACGAACTGACCATATTGCCACGAGGCCGCTGCCGACCATTGCCCATGAACGCAGATTCAGCAGGGTATTCCAGCCTCGATCAATGGGCGCAGTTGCCTCAAGCCAATGGCGGTGGCTGGCGCTAAGGTCCAGCCGCTGCTGTTGGATCAGGCGCAGCAAAAGCGCTTTTTGTCGTTCGCGTTCCTGCTGTTCGCGGCTCATGGCTTATCGTCCTCCAGCAATGCGCGGTCGTTTGCCAGCTCCTGACGCGTGAAGCGCAGGAACGTTGAACGTCGGGCTTTGCGTAAGGTCCAGATACCGCCAATGAGCGCTGCCAGCAGCAGAACCGCCGTGGTGCCGATCATCACGTTTAATCGATATTGCGCATCGACCGCCCAGATGATCAGAACCAGCATGCTCATCAAACCAAACGCGGCGAACAGCAGCGTCAATCCGAGCATCAGGAATAGCTGGATGAGGTTGGCTTTCTCCTCTTCCAGCTCCACGACGACCAGGCGCAGGCGCGTTTCCACCATCTCAACCAGCAAAGTGACGATGCGCTGACCGATGCCGAAAACGCTTTGTCCGGGGCCTTGCGTGCTTTTAGAATTCGCCATAATTAACGACGCGTCAGCAGGACACCCAGCACCAGCCCGACGGCAGCACCAATCCCCACGCCGGTCCACGGGTTTTCACGGACGTATTCATCTGCACGCGCAGCGGTTTCTCGCGTTTGCTTCATGAGAGCGTCGCTGGTTTCACCCAGGCGTACACGGCTTTCCTTCAGCGCGCTTTCAGCTTTACTACGTAGCTTACCGATCTCTTCTTTCGACTTATCCGTGGAGGAGTTCAGCACTTCTTCCAGGGTATCAGCCAGCGTCTTCAGTTCCGCACGCAGGTCTTCTGCAACGTTATCTTTAGCCATGTTTATCTCCTGTTAAAGTGGTCCATATTGGTCTTGCTTAAGCGATTAGTACTCGCGAGATTGCAGCTCTTTCAGTTCTTGCTGCGCTTCTTCAAGTTTACGCTGGCGCTTGCTGATTTTATCAGCATCGCCTTTCTGTTCGGCTTCGCGCAGGTCGTTGCGGCGTTCGGCAATTTCTTCCTGCTGTTTGGCGATTTTTTTCTGGTGATCGGCTTTGAGCTGGCTGTCGCTGCAGTGAGCCTTCACTTCGCTCAGCGCCTTTTTCAGACCGTCAATACGATGCTGGTTATTATGCTTTTCTGCATAGCTGATCTCCCGCTGGATATCCTGCTCTTTTTCCTGGCAAGGGGAGATGGCAAAGGCGCTGGCGCTAAGTGATGACAGAACCAGGAGCAAAGCGATGCGGTGTTTCATGGATACTACCTTCCATTGTGCGGGGGAATAACCCCGATCCAGTTGATAAACGTGAGTCTGGTGACTTCCGCAAACTTAATGATAGTAAGTAAACCGGGAAATCACCAAACCAGGTGAAAATATTCGGAATTTTCGTTGATTACCCGAATCTGTGTGGCGTATCGCGCAGGCGGGAAATCCAGGCCGTCGGCGAATCATCGTCTTCCACTAAAGCGATAATATAACCATGCGGCAGAGCGCGACCCAAAACTTCTTTGGCGGCGGCTCCCTGAGCGCTGGAGTCAAACTTGATGAGCAGACCGTCATTCTGTGGCGTAATGCTCTTAAAACGGATGCCGTTGGCATCGAGATGGTGCCAGACGGAAAAACCGTCCGGCATGCTAATACCCTGGCTAACGGGACGAATAGCCAGGGTTGATTCCTGCTGCTGCACGGTGAGCCAGAGCCAGAACAGGCCGCACAGGAGTAACGAACCGCCCAGCATCCAGCTTATCTGACGTAGAGAGGCGCGCTTTATCGCCATTGTCAGCCCCGGCTCCTGTATTTTTTCTTCCACAGGACGATCAGCGAGCCAATCAGGCCGAATACCAGCAGCGCGACGGGCAGCAGCATCAGGCAGGACATCAGCTGATCTTCATATTTCAGGAATACCGGCGTTTTCCCCAACAGATATCCCAGCGAAGTCAGAATCAGCACCCACAGCAGCCCGCTCATCCAGTTAAAAAACTGGAAACGCGCGCTGCTCAGGCCCGACAGGCCGGCAATGGTCGGCAGCAGCGTGCGCACGAAAGCGATAAAACGGCCAATCAGCAGGGCGGAAAGCCCGTGCTTATGGAACAGATGATGCGCGCGCTGGTGGTAGTGCGAAGGGAGATGCGACAGCCAGTTTTGTACGATACGCGTATTGCCCAGCCAGCGGCCCTGAATATAACTTAGCCAGCAGCCCAGGCTTGCCGCCGCGGTAAGCAGCAGCAGCGTTTGTGGAAAACCCATCGCGCCTTTGGCAATCAGTACGCCCACCAGAACAAGCAGGCTATCGCCTGGTAAGAAGGCGGCGGGCAGCAGACCATTCTCAAGGAATAAAATCATAAATAAGACAAAGTACAGCATGCCAATCATGGAGGGATTAGCGAGAGTTTCGTAATCCTGAGCCCACAAGGCATTCAATAATTGGGTTAATAGTTCCATTCACGATTCCTGGTACATCGGTTAACGGCACGTCTGAACGCGGCATATGCATGGCGACATAGCTTCTTATTGGATTATGGTCGCTACTGCGCTCTGAACGGTTCCCTGTTTAAAAGTGAAGTAAGCAAAAGCTTACTCTCAGAACGACAAAATGCATCTAATTGTAACAAACCCGCTGACTTTACGTCAGAGAAATTGCAGTTTGTTGCATTCTGATTTTGCTGATTGCGGCGGAGGGTGGCGAGTGTATTTACACAGGCTGACACTATATATGCTTTGCTTACCCTGAGGGCTTTTCGGGCAGCGCAGGAGTTGCTGCCCGGCAGGGAGATAAAGGGCTATTTTGCGCCGTTGGCGGCCGTATCGAGATGAACTACCGGATTATCGGCAAACAGGTAGCGATCGGCATTGAATTCAAAGTCATCGCTGGTTTCATTGAATAACATCAGCTTGGTATTTTCCAGATGCTGCCACATGGCCAGCTTAGCCGCATGGGGATCTTTGCGAATCAGCGCTTTCAGAATTTGATCGTGATCGTCGCACCAGTTATCGACGGTACGCGAGTCGATATGGTCATGCAGCTTTTTCCAGTACGGGTTATGTACGCGCTGGGTCCACATTTTTTCCACGATAGCGGCGAGGGCGGTGTTTTGCGTTGCCAGCGCCACCTGCACATGAAACTGAAGATCCCATTCGGAATCGCGAAAACACTTCTCTTTACGCGCTTTTTCCTGGATTTCCATCAACTTCATGATGTCCTGCTTGGTCACCTGAGTGGCGGCGAATTCGGCAATGTTGCTTTCGATCAGCTGGCGGGCCTGCAACAGCTCAAAAGGACCATAATTGGCGAATTCCAGCGATTCATCGGCAATTTGCTGATGTTTCGGATGATTGGAGATAACGTGGATACCGGAACCTTTGCGCACTTCAACGTAGCCTTCCACTTCCAGCATAATGATGGCTTCGCGAACGACGGTACGACTTACGCTTTTTTCGTCAGCGATAAACCGCTCTGCGGGTAGCTTATCGCCTACAAGGTAGACACCTTGTTCAATACGCGTCTTAAGCTCAGCGGCAAGCTGCTGATACAAACGACGCGATTCAGTGATTTCCATATTCGCTCCCGGGAGATGGCGACAATATTGGATTTGTTATACCACTTTTACGCGCTTCTCACCACAAGAAGAAATGAAAAAGCCGCCTTCATCAAGGCGGCTTCGGGAGGGGGGAGCCCGCGTTTAACTAGCTTTGCGTGGCAGGCTTACTGGTTTCCAGCGGAGTGCTGTCGTCATCCGCAGATTTATTTTTCAGTACGGTCCAGATGACCACCGCGCCCAGCACATCGAAGATGGCCAGTACGGCGAACAGCGGGCTAAAGCCGATAGTATCCGCCAGCGCGCCAACCACCAGGGCAAACATGGTGCTGGCCAGCCATGCGGCCATGCCGGTCATACCGTTCGCTGTTGCCACTTCGTTACGACCAAATACGTCGGAAGAGAGCGTGATCAGCGCACCGGACAGCGCCTGGTGAGCAAAACCGCCGACGCACAGCAGGGCGATAGCGACGAACGGGCTGGTGAACAGACCGATCATCCCTGGGCCAATCATCAGCAGCGCGCCCATCGTCACGACCATTTTACGGGAAACAATCAGGTTCACGCCAAACCAGCGCTGGAACAGCGGCGGCAGGTATCCACCGATAATACAGCCGAGGTCGGCGAACAGCATCGGCATCCAGGCGAACATGGCGATTTCTTTCAGGTTAAAGCCGTAGACTTTAAACATGAACAGAGGGATCCAGGCGTTAAAGGTCCCCCATGCCGGTTCGGCAAGGAAACGCGGCAGGGCGATACCCCAGAACTGACGGTTACGCAGAATCTGCCACGGAGACATTTTCTTGCCGTTGTTAGTCTGGTGATGAGACTCCTGGCCACCGATGATGTAGTCGCGTTCTTCGTCAGTTAATTTTTTCTGATCGCGCGGGTGTTTATAGAACACCAGCCACGCCATTGCCCAGGCAAAGCTCAGTACGCCGGAGATGATAAAGGCCATCTGCCAACTGTGCATAACGATAGCCCAAACCACCAGCGGCGGAGCAATCATAGCGCCGATAGAGGAGCCGACGTTGAAGTAGCCGACGGCGATAGAACGCTCTTTCGCCGGGAACCATTCGGAACTGGCTTTCAGACCCGCCGGGATCATTGCCGCTTCGGCGGCACCCACCGCGCCGCGCGCCAGCGCCAGACCGCCCCAGCTTCCCGCCAGCGCGGTAGAGCCGCAGAACACGGCCCAGGCGATAGCAAAGAAGGCATAGCCGATTTTGGTACCTAAAATATCCAGCACGTAGCCGGCGACAGGCTGCATGACGGTATAGGCAGCGGAATAGGCCGCGATGATATAGGAATACTGTTGGGTGGAGATGTGTAACTCTTCCATCAGAGTCGGCGCAGCTGCCGCCACAGTGTTACGCGTCAGGTACCCCAGCACGGTGCCTAAGGTCACCAGTGCGATCATGTACCAACGTAACCCTTTAATTTTACGCATGTAAACCTCATCGTTTGTTATATATCCGCAGCGGGTGCGGCTATCTTCTTGCCTGTAACGGCGGCGAAGAAGGTGAAACGGAGGGTTCAGGAGAGGAAACCTCGTATGGCCCGAACCTTGCCATTAACTGTTGTGTCTAATTCGGTGTCCATACCGGTAAATCCGACGTGATAGTTCGTCGGTAATGCATTCCGTCGGTTTATATGTTTCGACGGCAGCAAGATAACTTGTCATACAACTTCAAAAGTTGAGTGACGTCACAAAAGTGGGAAAGTTTGTGTGGGCATTCGTTCATGCGAGAAAGGCCAGAGCTGGCGCGCTCTGGCGGGCCGTTTACTCCTTTCATGGTACTTTTTTTGTCATCGTTTATTGATCTAACTCACGAAAAATACTTCGGTCTGTAGAAATTGGTGTGATAACTTTGTCAGCATTATAGTCAATCATCTGATGGGCTCCCCCGGGGGCGAAGAGGACACGAAAATGACACCGTTTATGACCGAAGATTTCCTGCTTGATACCGAGTTTGCCCGCCGTCTGTACCACGATTACGCGAAAGACCAGCCGATTTTCGACTACCATTGCCACCTGCCGCCGCAGCAGATTGCGGAAAATTACCGCTTTAAAAATCTGTATGACATCTGGCTAAAAGGCGATCACTATAAATGGCGTGCGATGCGTACCAACGGCGTAGCCGAGCGTCTGTGCACCGGTGATGCTTCCGATCGCGAGAAATTTGACGCCTGGGCGGCCACCGTACCGCATACCATCGGTAACCCGTTATACCACTGGACGCATCTTGAGCTGCGTCGTCCTTTTGGTATTACAGGTAAAGTCCTCTCTCCGGCTACGGCGGACGAAATCTGGAATCAGTGCAACGATCTGCTGGCGCAGGAGAGCTTCTCCGCTCGCGGCATCATGCAGCAGATGAATGTGAAAATGGTCGGCACCACCGACGATCCGGTCGATTCTCTCGAGCATCACGCTTCCGTCGCTAAAGACAGCTCCTTCACCGTGAAAGTGCTGCCAAGCTGGCGTCCGGACAAAGCCTTCAATATCGAACAGGCGACCTTCAACGACTACATGGCGAAGCTGAGCGAAGTGTCTGACACCGATATCCGTCGCTTTGCCGATCTCCAGTCCGCGCTGACTAAACGTCTGGATCACTTCGCCGCTCACGGTTGTAAAGTTTCTGACCATGCGCTGGACGTGGTGCTGTTTGCCGAAGCCAACGAAAGCGAACTGGATAGCATCCTGGCGCGTCGTCTGGCGGGCGAGGCCCTTAGCGAGCATGAGGTTGCGCAGTTCAAGACGGCGGTTCTGGTTTTCCTCGGCGCGGAATACGCCCGTCGCGGCTGGGTACAGCAGTATCACATCGGCGCGCTGCGCAACAATAACCTGCGCCAGTTCAAACTGTTAGGGCCGGATGTGGGTTTTGACTCCATCAACGACCGTCCGATGGCGGAAGAGCTGTCCAAACTGCTCAGCAAACAGAACGAAGAAAACCTGCTGCCGAAAACTATCCTCTACTGCCTGAACCCGCGCGACAACGAAGTATTGGGCACCATGATCGGCAACTTCCAGGGGGAAGGTATGCCGGGCAAAATGCAGTTCGGTTCCGGCTGGTGGTTTAACGATCAGAAAGACGGTATGGAACGTCAGATGACCCAGCTGGCGCAGCTTGGCCTGCTGAGCCGCTTTGTCGGGATGCTGACCGATAGCCGCAGCTTCCTCTCCTACACCCGTCATGAATATTTCCGTCGCATCCTGTGCCAGATGATTGGTCGCTGGGTTGAAGCGGGAGAAGCCCCGGCGGACATTCAGCTGCTGGGCGAGATGGTGAAAAATATTTGCTTTAACAATGCGCGTGACTACTTCGCCATTGAACTGAACTAAGACCAGAGGTCGGTTGATATGCAATACATTAAAATCCATTCGCAAGATAACGTCGCGGTAGCGTTGGCGGATATGGCGGCAGGCACGGTAGTCACCATTGACGGCGATACGGTCACGTTGGCTCAGGATATTGCGCGCGGGCATAAGTTTACGCTGCGCGGCATTGCGAAGGGAGACAACGTCATTAAGTACGGTCTGCCGATAGGGCATGCGCTGGCGGATATCGCGCCGGGGGAACATATCCACTCCCATAATACGCGTACTAACTTAAGCGATCTCGACGCGTACAGCTATCAACCGGATCTTATCGAACCCGCAGCGCAGCCGGCGGATCGCGATATCCAGATTTATCGTCGCGCCAACGGCGAAGTCGGCGTGCGCAACGAGTTGTGGATCCTGCCGACCGTCGGCTGCGTCAACGCCATGGCGCGTCAAATGCAGAGTCGATTCCTGAAAGAGACGAATGACGCGGAAGATATTGACGGCGTACATCTCTTCAGTCACACCTACGGCTGCTCACAGCTCGGTGACGATCACATCAACACCCGTACCATGCTGCAAAACATGGTGCGCCATCCGAACGCGGGGGCGGTGCTGGTGGTCGGCCTGGGCTGCGAAAACAATCAGGTTGATGCATTTCGCGAAACGCTGGGCGAGTTCGACCCTGACCGCGTCCACTTTATGATCTGCCAGCATCAGGATGATGAAGTGGAAGCCGGGCTGGAGCATCTGCGTCAGCTATATGACGTGATGCGACACGATAAGCGCGAGCCGGGTAAGCTGAGTGAACTGAAGTTTGGTCTCGAGTGCGGCGGTTCAGACGGTCTGTCCGGCATCACCGCTAACCCGATGCTGGGCCGTTTCTCGGACTACCTGATTGCTAACGGCGGTACCACCGTGCTGACCGAAGTACCGGAAATGTTCGGCGCCGAACAGCTGCTGATGAGCCACTGTCGCGATGAAGAGACGTTTGGCAAGCTGGTGACGATGGTTAATGATTTCAAACAGTACTTTATCGCTCATGACCAGCCGATTTATGAGAACCCATCGCCGGGCAACAAAGCGGGCGGCATCACTACGCTTGAGGATAAGTCGCTGGGCTGTACGCAGAAAGCGGGCTCCAGCCAGGTGGTTGACGTTCTGCGCTACGGCGAGCGGCTGAAAGTGCACGGCCTTAACCTGCTGAGCGCGCCGGGCAACGATGCGGTAGCGACCAGCGCCCTGGCCGGCGCGGGCTGCCATATGGTGCTCTTCAGCACCGGACGCGGCACGCCATACGGCGGTTTCGTTCCGACGGTGAAAATTGCCACCAACAGCGAACTGGCGGCGAAGAAAAAGCACTGGATCGACTTCGATGCCGGTCAGCTGATTCACGGTAAAGCGATGCCGCAGCTGCTGGAAGAGTTTGTCGATACCATTGTGGCCTTTGCCAACGGTAAGCAAACCTGCAACGAGCGTAATGATTTCCGCGAACTGGCGATATTCAAAAGCGGCGTCACCCTTTAAGTACTCGTTATCTTTCACGCCACAGCTGCGGCGTGAAACCTTATTGAGTAATAAAGGGAGGCGTTTCAAAAGCGGCGTTTCTGAGTATGATGCGCCGTTTTGTCTTATACCCTAAATAATTCGAGTTGCAGGACAAAGCACTTGTGCTTTGAACAGCGCTGGCGCTGGCCCCGAAGGGGCGAGACCGCAGGCCGAGTAACGCGGCTAACGCACATGCAACTTGAAGTATGACGGGTATATAAGGATTTCCCATGACCGCATACTGGCTTGCCCAGAGCGTTGGCGTTATCGCCTTTCTGATCGGTATTACGACATTTTTCAATCGCGATGAGCGCCGCTTTAAGCTCCAGCTAGCCGTTTATAGCGCCACCATTGGCGTACATTTCTTTTTGATGGGCGCCTGGCCGGCGGGTATGAGCGCCGAGCTGAATACCGTTCGTACCCTCGTCTCCATGCGCACCCGCAGGCTGTGGGTGATGACCCTGTTTATTGTGCTCACGCTGGTACTGGGGCTGGCGAAGCTGCAGCACGCTATGGAGCTGCTGCCGATTATTGGCACCCTGGCCAGTACCT
Source organism: Klebsiella sp. CN_Kp100 (assembly GCF_040065315.1). Lineage (NCBI taxonomy): Bacteria > Pseudomonadati > Pseudomonadota > Gammaproteobacteria > Enterobacterales > Enterobacteriaceae > Klebsiella > Klebsiella sp. CN_Kp100. Next base: position 32,057 of record NZ_JBEAIJ010000054.1, on the reverse strand, counting down.
GGGCGCTCTTTCGCTGCTCCGGGCTCACCGTCCGCTGCGTGATGTGGTGTGCAACCGCCTGCTGGGTGATCCACAACTTCTGGCTGGGTTCGATCGGCGGCACTCTGATTGAAGGCAGCTTCCTGCTGATGAACGGCCTGAATATCATTCGTTTCCGGCGGATGCAGAAGCGCGGTATCGATCCGTTTAAAGTGGAAAAGGCGGTACAGAAGGAAACCCCCTCCGCGCGTTAGCGGAGGGGGGGAGATTAACTGTGCAGGGCGTTCTTCGCCAGCTGTTCGTCTTCAGCGATACAGGCGGCAGCGGTGAACAGCGCATCGGTTGAGGAGTTCAGCGCGGTTTCGCAGGAGTCCTGCAGGACGCCGATAATAAAGCCGACGGCGACCACCTGCATGGCGATATCGTTCGGGATACCAAACATATTACAGGCCAGCGGGATCAGCAGCAGCGACCCGCCCGCCACGCCGGAAGCGCCGCAGGCGCACAGCGAAGCAACGACGCTGAGCAGCAGCGCGGTCGGCAGATCGACCGGAACGTTCAGCGTGTGCACTGCCGCCAGGGTCAGTACCGTAATGGTAATCGCCGCGCCGGCCATGTTGATGGTCGCGCCCAGCGGAATAGAGACCGAATAGGTATCGCGATCCAGATTAAGCTTTTCGCACAGCGCCATATTCACCGGAATGTTGGCGGCGGAGCTGCGGGTAAAGAAGGCGTATACGCCGCTTTCGCGCAGGCAGGTCATCACCAGCGGATAGGGATTGCGGCGGATTTTCCAGAACACCAGCAGCGGGTTAATCACCAGCGCCACCAGCAGCATACAGCCAACCAGCACCAGCAGCAGCTGGGCGTAGCCCCACAGGGTTTCAAACCCGGTCGTCGCCAGCGTTGACGCGACCAGCCCAAAGATACCCAGCGGCGCAAAGCGAATCACCACCTTAACGATAAAGGTCACCGCGTGGGACATATCGTTGATCAGATTTTTGGTGGTTTCATTGCCGTGGCGCAGCGCGAACCCTAAACCGACGGCCCAGACCAGAATCCCGATGTAGTTAGCGTTCAACAGGGCGTCAATCGGGTTAGAAACCATGCTCATCAGCAGCCCGCGCAGGACTTCAACGATGCCCGACGGCGGAGTAATGCTCTCTGCCGCTGCGTTCAGGTGCAGCGTTGACGGAAAGAGGAAGCTAAACAGCACCGCGGTTAACGCGGCGGCAAAAGTCCCCAGCAGATAGAGGAACAGAATCGGGCGGATGCTGGTTTTTTGCCCCTGCTGATGATTGGCGATGGAGGCCATAACCAGCATCAATACCAGCACCGGCGCTACCGCTTTCAGCGCGCCGACGAACAGCGTACCCAGTAGTCCAACCGCGACGGCGGCCGGTTTTGAGACCGTCGCCAGCAGTACGCCGAGTACCAGACCGATTAAAATTTGTTTGACCAGACTGCCCTGAGCCAGCCGCCGTAGCAGGGTCGATCGGGGTGATGGGGTTGCCATAATTCATTCCTTCCAGTGATGTCGCTGTCCGTCCCGGCTACGTATTATTTGTAACGTTTATGTCCGGATGTAAATAGATGTTTGCCTGGTTGAGTATACGGAAAGAACGCTATTGGGGAAGGGTAAAATGCTGTTTATCGCGCTGAGATCTTATTTTTTAACTATGCATTAACTATTTTGTGACATGAGTAAGAATAATGCGCGGCGAACGTTGCCGACCGGGTGAAACGGGTCTTCACCCGGTCGTTTACCTTTTATTGCAGCTGTTTTTTCTTATCGTTCTGCTTGTTGACCCAGGCGTTGATAAGCAGGGTGAGCACCAGAATACCGCCGACCACGCCCAGAGAAATGCCGATAGGAATATGGAAGAAATCGACAATCAGCATCTTGATGCCGATAAACACCAGAATCACCGACAGGCCATATTTCAGCATTGAGAAGCGCTCCGCGACGCCCGCCAGCAGGAAATACATCGCGCGCAGGCCAAGTATCGCGAACAGGTTGGAGGTCAGCACGATAAACGGATCGGTGGTCACGGCGAAGATGGCCGGAATACTGTCCACGGCAAAGATAACGTCGCTCAGCTCGACCAGGATCAGCACCAGCAGCAGCGGCGTGGCGTAGATAACGCCGTTTTTGCGGGTAAAGAAGCGCTCACCCTCGATTTTATCCGTCATGCGCAGATGATTGCGGATCCAGCGCACCAGCGGTTTATCGCCGATCCCGGAATCATCCTCTTTCGCCAGCGCCATCTTCACGCCGGTAAACAGCAGGAAGGCGCCGAAGACGTAGAGCAGCCACTCAAACTGAGAGATCAGCCAGCTACCGGCGAAGATCATGATCGTACGCAGTACGATCGCGCCCAGTACGCCGTAAACCAGCACTCTGCGCTGTAGCGCAGGCGGAACGGCAAAGTAGCTGAACAGCATCAGCCAGACGAAGACGTTATCCACGGCCAGCGCTTTTTCAATCAGATAGCCGGTGAGGAACGCCAGCGCTTGCGGGTCGGCCACGGCGCGACCTTCGGTCTGCACCAGATACCACCAGAAAGCGGCGTTAAACAGCAGCGAGAGGGTAACCCAGAGAATTGACCAGCCAGCGGCCTGCTTCATGGTCATGCTATGTGCACCACGCCGTCCCTGCAGCAGCAGATCGATAGCCAGCATAATGACTACGACCACTGCGAATCCGCCCCATAACAACGGTGTGCCGACAGTATTCATTACTATTTTCCTTACATAAAAACAAAACGGCTGACGTCGGAAGACGGCAGCCGCTGCGCTTTTATGCATAGACCTCGCCTTCCGGCAAGGTCTCACTTACAACAAGAATCTGTTGCCCGGCGACCGGATGCGGTTTTTCACGCATCGTAATGACGATCGGCCGGCAAGGAAGTTACTCCCCTTTGCGCGTAACAAAGTATTACAGGTTATAAATGGCGTCAATGGAGGCCGACGGACCATTTACACAGCTTTACGCCACCGGTTGACTATCCGCCGGGAACACGACCCCGGTCTGGCGACGAATTTCGCTCAGCAGCATCGCCGTGATGCGGCTCACTTCCAGACCCGGATGAACCACCTCGTTGGCTTCGACCAGACGCGCGAACTCCTCCGCTTCATACAGCATCGTATTGATATGCTGCGGCTGGGTGAGATCCTGAGGCTTGCCGCCGCGCGGCACGAAGCACACTTTCTGGCATTCGGAGATTTTTTCGATCACCAGCGCGCCGGCTTCGCCCTGAATTTCGCTGGGGATCGCCGAGTCGCTGACCTTTGAGTGGTGCAAAGTGACATCAAAATCCCCGTAGCTGAGAACGACTGTGCCCTGGCCATCGACGCCGCTCTCCAGCAGGCTGGCGGTTGCGTGCACCGCGCGAGGCTCGCCCCACAGCGCGACCGCCGAGGCCAGGCAGTAAAAGCCGATGTCCATAATCGAGCCGTTAGAGAAGGCCGGATTGAAGGTGTTGGGATTTTCACCGTCGAGATAGCGCTGATAGCGGGAAGAGTACTGGCAGTAGTTAATAAAGGCTTTGCGCAGCTTGCCGATCTTGTCGAATGCTTGTTTAAGCAGCAGGAAGTTTGGCAGGCTGGCGGTTTTGAACGCTTCGAAGAGCACCACGTTATTTTCCCGCGCCGTCTTAATGGCGGCTTCCACTTCCTGCAGATTCGAGGCCAGCGGTTTTTCGCAAATGACGTGCTTTTTATGGCGCAGAAACAGGCGGGTTTGCGGAAAGTGCAGCGAGTTTGGGCTGGCGATATAGACCGCGTCAACGTCAGGACTTTGCGCTAAATCTTCCAGCGAAGTGAAGAGATGTTCGACGGGATAGTCGCTGGCAAAGGCCTGGGCTTGCTCAAGGCTGCGGGAGTAGATGGCGGTGAGTTTATATTTGCCGGTTTCATGGGCGGCATCGACAAACTGCTTGGTTATCCAGTTTGTGCCAACAACTGCGAAACGTATCATAAACGTTGACGAACTCCGTAAAAGGGACCTTTCGTCACTGTAACACGCCATCATGACAAAACCAGTGCGCTATGGCGCAGAAGCTTGAAGAGCGGTGTGTTGTCTGATGTACGCATAAAGCGTACAATTAATGTGTACAATTCAAACCGGGAGAAATTTATGCGCTCTTATAGTACATCTGAAGCCAGACAGAATATTGCGGCCGTCATGGACGCTGCTGCCAGCGGAGAACCGATTGAAATTACGCGGCGTGATGGAACGTCTAATGTTTTGATCAGTAAGGCTGAATATGAAACGTTTATGAATGCCAAACTTGATGCGGAGTTTGATTTTATTATGCAGCGACACGGCCGCACAGTTAAGGCGTTGACCGATCGATGAAATGGGTGAGCGCAAGCGAAGTCATTGCCTTTCATGATCGCATTTTACAACATCTCCCCGGCGTTAAAGGTATGTCCGATCCTGGTCGGGCGGAAGCCATAATTTATCGTGTACAGAACCGCTTTCACTGTGAAGGGGTGAACGACATTTTTGAACTGGCTGCAACCTATTGGGTCGCTATCGCGCGTGGGCACATTTTTAATGATGGTAATAAGAGGACTGCTTTTTTTATCACCATGACGTTCCTGGCCCGCAATGGGTATCTTATCGCTGATGAAGATACCCGGTTGGAAGAACTCACTGTGCTGGCTGCGACAGGCGAAGCTACGGTAGTAGTTCTTGCTGATGCGTTACGGCAATTGGCGCTCTAACGAAAGCTGTGTCAGCCACAGGCGGGTATCAAACTCCAGCTGATGGTACTGCGGCTCCATATGGCAGCACAGCTGATAGAACGCTTTGTTGTGTTCTTTTTCCTTCAGGTGCGCCAGCTCGTGCACCACGATCATCCGCAGAAAATCCTCCGGCGCATCGCGAAAGACGGTGGCGACGCGAATTTCGGCTTTGGCCTTCAGCTTGCCGCCCTGAACGCGGGAGATGGCGATATGCAGGCCGAGCGCGTTGTTAAGCACGTGGATCTTGTTGTCGTACATTACTTTGTTAATAGGCGCCGCGCCGCGCAGATAGCGGGACTTCAGATCCTGGGTGTACTGATACAGCGCTTTATCGTTGTTGATATCGTGGCCCTGCGGATAGCGCTTTTTCAGCACCTCGCCGAGACGGTTCTGTTCGATTAACGCGGTGACCTGCGCCAGCAGGGATTCAGGGTAGCCCTGGAGATAGGTTAAAGTGCTCATGCGGCCTGTTTGCGTAATTCAGCGACAACAGCCGCGGATTCTAGCACCCCGCGCGGGCAGGATGCCAGAAAGGCAGCGTTACTCGATTATCGCGTCTTCGACCGCCCGGTAGCTAAAGAAGTCAAACAGCGCCTCTTTACGATGCAGCATGCTATCCACGCAGGCCATGCCGACAAACGTGCCGGTAAACTCGCCATAGCGGCTGTATTCATCGGAAAAACGCGAGGTGTCGTAGACCGCGCCGATGTTGAGATATTTTTCGCCATCCACGGACCACGAGCACTGTATCTCCCGGCCATTAATCGCCATCGCCAGATAGATTTCCCCCTCCGTAAGGCAGATTTTCTGCGGGTCGTCGTGACGCTCACCGTTGTCCATATAAATGATGGCCAGCTGCGCTGCGCCGGAGGCTTCATCCCAGGTTTTATGCAAAAACAGATAGTTCATATTGTCGTAGTAAAGCGCCAGGCCCGCGCTATGCTGATAAATCTCCGGGCTGAAATCCATTTTCGTGGTGATGGTGGCGTATACCGAGGTGAGCTTTTTCGCCAGCAGGCTGACTTTATTCAGCGAGCTCAGCGACTCCTGACCGCGTAAGGCAAGGTAACCCGCTTTACGCTCAAGGCTGGTAAAGCGCTGAAAGCGGATCCGCGGCGCATAGAAGGCGTTATCCAGCGTCTGCCCATCAAAATCATCCCTGTCTGGTTTAGCCGGAAACGGCTGAGAAGGCAGATTAGACTCTTCCACCTGGTGCTGAGCGAGGTTCCCCCCGGCCGCCATGCGCAGCCAGCCATCGTCGCTCCATACCATCTTTTGTATCGCCGTCTCGCGGCCTAGCGGGCAGCGCAACTCCTGGCGGAAGGGTCTGCTGCAAAGGTGGGTTAACCAGACTTCCCCCGTCGGGGTCTCGACGTAGCTGCCGTGCCCGGCCTTTTGCAGATAGGTTTGCGGATTGAAGTAGTGTGGTTTGAGATGACCTGCATCGTGGCGCTCGTTAAAATTCTCCGGCCAGGCGGTGACGATAGGATTTTGCGGATCGCCTTCATAGGGGCCAGCGACCTGCGTTGCGCGCGCCATAGTGACCGCATGGCCGTAGCCGGTGCCGCCTTCAGCGACCATCAGATAGTAATAGTCGCCGCGGCGCGTCAAATGCGGTGCTTCTATACAACCGCGATCGGTCCCGCCGCGCCAGATCCGCTGCGGATAGCCGACAACGCTTTGCCTTTGCGGTGAATACTCCACCAGGCAAATGGCGCCCGGTTTTTCGTAACCTTCGCGGGTTTCCCACTCCAGTGAAACGATCCATTTTTTACCGTCGCTGTCGTGCAGGATAGAAGCATCGAAGCCGGCCGAGTGAAGATAAACCGGCTCACTCCACGGGCCGCTGATTTCACTGGCGGTAATAAGATAGTTATCTACATCAAAATAACGCGAATTCATAGAATTCATTACGCCATAAATAACGTAGAACAGCTTTTCCTCTTCACACCAGGTCAGGCTTGGCGCCCAAATACCTTTGGCGGAGGGCAGCTTTTTTAAATCCGGATTCGTATCATCGGTGAGAACGTGGGTAAGTAATTGCCAATGTTTGAGATCTCTCGAATGGTAAATCGGCAAGCCGGGAAACCATTCAAAGGAAGAGACAGCTACATAATAATCATCGCCGCGCCGACAGATACTGGGGTCCGGATTAAAACCTTTAAAAACAGGATTCTGAATCATCGTATTTACCCTTAATGCGCAAAATATAGCGATGATTGTAAACAGGCGATAGCAAAGGGGATATATAGACTCTGGCTATTTATATAATAAACGTCTACTTATCCGGTGACGGCGCTCACAAAACCGCGTTATTTCTCCGCCCGGCTGCCTACGGCATCGGTGCTTCTGACTTTATGACGGAAGGCCAGCGGGGTGTCGTTCATCATCTCCTTAAACTTGAGGCAGAAGTAGGCGCTGTCGGTGAAGCCGGCGCTTTGCGAGATATCGCTGATCTTCAGGTCGGTATTGGTCAGCAGGTTGATAGCGATATTGAGTTTGCGCAGCAGCATAAATTTTTTGAAGCTGATACCGAAGGCGGATTTAAAGGTGCGGGAAAACCAGGATTTCGACCACCGGCAGCGGCGGGCGGCTTCTTCGGTCGTCATCTCAAAATTTTCATTTTCATCAATGGATTGCAGAAGTTCAATCAGCTCGCTGAGGTAGCGGTGGTTGGTCCGTTCGGTAATGGGGACGGAATCTTTCAGGCTGTTAAAGGCATGCAGCAGCACGCTCTGCATCAGGGAACGGAACAGCGAATCGGCAAAGTCGCTGAACTCGCCGCACCAGCTCAGGAGCAGCTCCAGACGCTCGGCTTCCTCGCCGGAAAGGTAAGCGACTGCGCCGCAGTGCGCGGCGGGTAGCGACAGGTCATATCCCTCAAGCCACTCTTTTTCGAATTGCATAAGATAACGCTTGTGGCTGGCAGCGGCCGGCAGCGTCATTTCATGGATCAATAAGGCAGGGACGAAAACCAAGGTATTGTTTTTTATCGTAAATTTTTCATCACCAATCGAATAGCTGCCTGCCGACTCTCTGAACCACATCAGTTCGTCCATCATATGAAAATGGGGGACTACGTTTATGCCATTGAAATCATTTATGTTATCTACCCGTAAGGTAAATAGCTCGCCGGCGCCCACGGGGATCTTTTCGAAAACGGGAGATTCGTCACTCATCGGGTACACTCTTCTTATATTTAACAGGATGATTTATACATAATCGGTAGGCCCTTCGCAATAACGTACAGAGGACAAATATTAACGATGTTTCTGGCGGAGGCGCGATGAACACTGCCCGTATCAGTATTAAAGAAAAATTTAGCTATGGGTTAGGGGATACCGGCTGTAATTTAGTCTGGCAAACAGTGATGCTGTTTATGGCCTGGTTTTATACCGACGTATTTGGTTTAAGTCCGGCGCATATGGGAACCATGTTTCTCGCGGTAAGGGTATTAGACGCGGTGACCGATGTATTAATGGGGGCGGTGGCGGATCGTACCCGAACTAAATATGGGCAATTCCGACCTTATATTTTATGGTTCGCCATTCCTTTTGGCGTTCTTTGCTGCTTAACTTTTTATACGCCGGATTTCGGCTATACCGGCAAGCTCATTTATGCCTATGTTTCTTATACCTTATTATCGCTGGTTTATACGGCGATTAACGTTCCGTATTGCGCGATGATCAATAATATTTCTAACGACTCCCGCGAGCGCGTATCGCTCCAGTCCTGGCGCTTTGCGCTCAGTACGCTTGGCGGCCTGATTGTTTCGCTGACCGCGCTACCGCTGGTGGCGTGGTTGGGCCAGGGGAACGTACAAAACGGTTATTTTTACACCATGATCGTAATGGGGGGCCTGAGCATCATCCTGTTCTTTATCTGTTTTGGCCTGACGAAAGAGCGTTACACCACGGATATCGCGGTCAACAACCAAAGCAGCATTCTTGATGATCTAAAAACTCTGCTCGCCAACAAGGACTGGCGCATTTTGTTCGCGCTCAACGTCGTTAACCTAATTGCGGTGCTGTTTAAAGGCGGGACCACGCTCTATTACGTCAACAACATTATGGGGCGGGCGGATCTGGGTAGCCTGCTGCTGACCACCACCCTGGCCTCGGGCGTGCTGGGGGCGATGCTCTCACCGTTTATCTTTAAAAATATTGATAAAGTGAAAGGGTTTAAAATCTCGATGGCCATCGAGGCGGCGCTGCTGACGGGCATGTACTTCGTCCCGGCGGGGAACGTAGCCGCTATCTTTGCGCTGGTGATTATCATCAATATTATCCAGCTGGCCGCCACGCCGCTGCAGTGGAGCATGCTGTCCGATATCATCGATGCGGAAGAAAAACGCAGCGGTAAAAAGCTCAGCGGGATCGTTTTTTCAACGAACCTGTTTGCCATCAAGCTGGGGATCGCCATCGGCGGCGCGCTGGTGGGCTATATGCTGGCCTGGGGCGACTACGTCGGCGGCGCAGCCCAGCAAACCGAGTCCGCGCTGCAGATGATTAAGCTGTTGTTTACCGTCTTCCCCGGCGTGCTGGTGGCGCTGCTGATTGTTATCATGAACAAATATAGTCTGGACGATAAGCGCCTGTCGCGCATGGCGCAGGACGACCTCCCGGCGTAACGGGCTATCGCCCGGAAGAAGGAGATAATCGGCGCATCTCTATTCTACTGGGCGGAGTTTGCGTATAAACTCGCGGGTTTTAGAGTTCCGGAGGCACAAAGGCGATGAGCCAGGTAGAGTTAAACGGTGAGTTATTCACATTAGAGCGGTTCCCGCCGAATGCTGAAGAGGAAGCGCTTCAGGCGTGGGAAGCGGCGGATGAATATCTGCTGCAACAGGTGAATGATGTCGACGGCCTGACGCTCATTTTCAATGACAGCTTCGGCGCGCTGGGTTGCGCGCTGGCGGAACGCAATCCGGTCAGCATCAACGATTCCTACGTCTCTGAGCTGGCGACCCGCTACAACCTGCGGATGAACGGCATTGATGAAGAGAGCGTACGTTTTCAGGATCCCTTGAGCGAACTGCCCGCAGCTCCGGCACTGGTGCTCATTAAAGTACCAAAACAGCTGGCGCTGCTGGAGCAGCAGCTGCGCGCTCTGCGCGCGGTTGTCACGCCAGAAACCCGCATCATTGCCGCTGCGAAAGCTCGCGACGTCCACAATTCCACCCTGGCGCTGTTTGAGAAAATCCTTGGCACCACCACCACATCGCTGGCCTGGAAAAAGGCGCGGCTGATTTTCTGTACCTTTACCGCGCCTGAGGTAGCCGATGCGCCGCAAACTTACAGCTGGCAGCTGGACGGTACACCGTGGACGATTCACAACCACGCCAACGTGTTTGCCCGCAGCGGCCTGGATATTGGCGCGCGCTTCTTCCTGGAACACTTGCCAGTAAATATTGAAGGCGAGATCGCCGATCTCGGCTGCGGCAATGGCGTGATTGGCCTGAAAGCGCTGGCTTTAAACCCCGACGCCCGGGTGATGTTTACCGATGAGTCCTATATGGCGGTCGCTTCCAGCCGACTGAATGTCGAAACCAATCTGCCGGATGACCTCGAGCGCTGCGAGTTTATGGTGAATAACGCGCTGTCCGATATTGAACCGGACCGCTTCGCCGCCATCCTCTGCAACCCGCCGTTCCATCAGCAGCATGCGATCACCGATCATATTGCCTGGCAGATGTTTAACGATGCCCGTCGTAGCCTGAAGTACGGCGGCGAGCTGTATGTCGTCGGTAACCGCCACCTCGATTATTTCCGCAAGCTGAAGCGCGCGTTCGGTAACTGCACGACGATCGCCACTAATAATAAATTTGTGGTGTTGAAAGCGACAAAGATGCGCAAACAGCGTTGAGGTGTATCGGCTTTCCCGGTTTCCCCGGCTTGCGGCTGACGCCTTAGCCGGGCTACCGGTTGATACCTTAGCCGGGATACCGGCCGGGTTTCCTTTCCCTAAATCGACAGCGCCAGCCGGGTACCCTGAGCGATAGCCCGCCGGGCGTCCAGCTCCAGCGCCACGTCGCAGCCGCCGATCAAATGCACCGTTTTACCCGCCGCCCGCAGCGGATCGGCCAGCTCGCGGCGGGGATCCTGACCGGCGCAGATAATCACATGATCAACGTTAAGCACCTGAGATTCGCCGCCGATCGTCACATGTAAGCCGGCATCATCGATCCGTTGATAGCTGACGCCGGGGATCATTTTGACGCCGCGGGCCAGCAGGGTAGCGCGATGGATCCAGCCGGTAGTTTTCCCCAGCCCGTCGCCGGGCTTGCTGGTTTTGCGCTGCAGCATCACGATCTGGCGCGGGCTTTTAGCCAGCTGCATCCCCTCCGGGCGCAGTCCGCCGGCGTTCTGCAGGCTGGTATCGATCCCCCATTCTGCACAGAACTCGCCGATATTCTGGCTGGTGGCAATGCCGGACTGGCTGAGGTACATGGCCGTATCAAAGCCGATCCCGCCGCAGCCGATAATCGCCACCTTCTCGCCTACCGGCGCTTTATCGCGCAGGACATCGAGGTAGCTCAGCACTTTGGGATGCTCGATCCCGGCGATATCCGGCATCCGCGGGGCGATCCCGGTGGCGAGGACGATTTCATCAAATGCCCGCAGATCCCCGGTCGTGACGTGGGTATTCAATCGCAGATCGACAGCGTGAAGATCGAGCATCTGGCGATAGTAGCGCAGGGTTTCGTAGAACTCCTCTTTGCCGGGGATCTGCTTGGCGATATTAAACTGGCCGCCAATCTCGCAATGACCATCAAAAAGGGTAACCTGATGTCCGCGCGAGGCGGCGTTAACCGCAAAGGCCAGCCCGGCAGGACCAGCGCCGACCACCGCCAGCCGCTTCGGCGTGGTCGCGGGCGCTATCGGCATCAGGGTTTCATGGCAGGCGCGCGGGTTGACCAGGCACGAGGTGACCTTGCCGGCGAAGATCCGATCGAGGCAGGCCTGGTTGCAGCCGATGCAGGTATTGATCTCTTCCGCCCGTCCGCTTTGTGCTTTGGAGAGAAATTCGCTGTCGGCGAGGAAAGGGCGGGCCATTGATACCATATCGGCGTCTCCGCGAGCCAGGATCGCTTCCGCCACATCGGGATCGTTAATCCGGTTGGTGGTGACCAGCGGGATCGACACCGCGCCTTTCAGCTTACGGGTGACCCAGCTAAAGGCGCCGCGCGGTACCGGTGTGGCGATGGTGGGAATACGCGCCTCGTGCCAGCCGATGCCGGTATTGATAATCGTTGCCCCTGCGGCCTCAATGGCTTTTGCCAGCTCGGTGACTTCCGCCAGGGTGCTGCCGCAGCTGACAAGGTCAAGCATTGACAGACGATAGATAATAATAAAGTCGTTGCCTGCGCGCTCCCGCACGGCTCTGACCACCTCTATGGCAAAACGCATGCGTCGGGCGTAGTCGCCGCCCCACTGGTCGTCGCGAAGGTTGGTGCGCGCGGCAAGAAATTCGTTAATCAGATAGCCTTCCGAGCCCATCACTTCGACGCCGTCGTACCCGGCTTCTCGCCCCAGCTGGGCGCAGCGGGCAAAATCATCGATCAGCTGTAAGATCTCTTCGTGGCTCAGTTCGTGAGGCGTAAAGGGGTTGATCGGCGCCTGCAGCGCGGAAGGGGCCACCAGCTTCGGTTGGTAGCTGTAGCGCCCGGTATGCAGGATCTGCAGGGCGATTTTGCCGCCCTCCTCGTGTACCGCGTCGGTAATATAGCGATGATGGGAGAGGTGGCTGGCGTCGTTAAGCACCGCCCCGCCCGCCATGGTGACGCCGGAAGGGGCGGGGGCAATTCCGCCGGTGACGATCAGCGCTACCCCGTGGCGGGCGCGCTCGGCGTAAAAAGCCGCCAGCCGCTGCGCGCCATCCGGGAGCTCCTCCAGGCCAGTATGCATTGAGCCCATCAACACGCGGTTTTTGAGCGTAGTGAACCCCAGCTCAAGCGGGGCGAAAAGCGACGGGTAGCGGCTCATAATCTCTTCCAGTGTAAAATTATTGTTATGTGGTCGGATGAGTTACTAATTTAGCCGCCGCGGGCAAAAAGGGAAAAGGGGAGTGCGGCGATTGTGATGGGATTCAAAGAACGGCGGAAGGTTCTCCCTTCTCCCACCGGGAAAGGGAGAAGGGCGGAATAGCGCAGGGGGCCAGTGAAGCCCGGACTGTTCTCTCTCCTGTCGGGGAGAGGCTTAGGGTGAGGGGGCAACGCGCTCGCGGCGCGCCAGACCCGGCGCCTGCCACATGGAGGTCGTCAATCCGCTGTCCACCAGACCGAGCTGCTCGGCGTACACCGACTGCCATTTGGTCATCATCTCCTGATACAGCTCCCGATGCGCGGGATTAGGCGTAAATTCCCGGTACCAGCTCACCAGTTTCTCACCCGTTGTCGCCATATCGGCGTATAGCCCGGCGCCGGTGCCGGCGGCGATCGCGCAGCCCAGCGCCGTCGCTTCGCGGACCTCCGGCACCCGCACCGGCAGACCGGTGACATCGCTGAGGATCTGGCTCCACAGCGCCCCTTTTGCACCGCCGCCGGCAAAGACCAGGCTATCAAACTGCACGCCGGAAAACTGCGAAATCTGCGCCAGGTTGCAGGCGGAGACAATCGCCGCGTTCTCTTCCAGCGCACGGAAAAGCGTGGCCTTATTGCATTTTTCCGGGTCGATGGAGAGGTTAATAAACGATGGTGCAGCGTGGTACCACTGCTTAAAGTGCATGGCGTCAGAGAAAATCGGCATCACCCCGTGGGAACCCGCCGGTACGCGGCTGGCCATCTCTTCGAGCAGGCTGTAGGCGTCAACGCCAAGCCGCTCGGCAATGAGCTTCTCTTCTGCGCAGAAAGCATCACGGAACCAGCGCATGGTCAGGCCGGTAAAAAAGCTGATGGACTCCGCCTGCGCCATGCCGGGTATGACGTGCGGGTTAACGCGAATATTCATCTCCGGGTCAGTACGGACTTCCGGCAGGTTAACCACCTGCTGCCAGAAAGTGCCGCCGAGCACCGCCGTCTGCCCGGCGCGCACCACGCCGAGACCCAGGCAGCCGAGCTGGACGTCGCCGCCGCCCATCACCACCGGCGTGCCTGCGCGCAGCCCGCTTTGCGCCGCCGCCGCGTCGGTCACCGCCCCCAGTACGCTGCCGGTCTCCTTGACCGGCGAGAGAATATCGGCCCGCAGTCCGGCCATATCCAGCAGCGCCGGGCGCCAGTCGCGGCTGAACAGGTCGAGCATGCCGGTGGTTCCGGCGTTAGAAGGGTCGACCGCCAGCTCGCCGGAGAGCTTCGCCGCCAGCCAGTCGCTGATCATGGTGATGGTCGCCGCTTTGCGGTAGATATCCGGGCGATGGTGGGCCAGCCAAAGCAGGCGCGGCATGGCGCTCAGCGCCAGGGTCTGCCCCGACACGCTGTACACTTCGGATTCAAAACGGTCGTCGTGGATCTCTTTGAGCTCCGCCACCTCGCGGCTGGCGCGAGCGTCAACGTTGGCGCAGGCCCAGATGGCCTCGCCGTTGCGGTCGTAAAGCACGATGCCTTCACGCATCGAGCAGCAGGCCACGGACTGAATATCCGCCGCAGAGAGATGGGCGGCGGCCAGCGCCTGGCGGATACACTGACAGGCCAGCTGCCAGTTGACGCTGAGATCGAACTCCATTGAGCCGGGGACATTCTCAACGCTCAGGTGCTTCCATTCGGCCTGACCGACCGCAATCTGACGGCCCTGGAGATCGAATACGACCGCCCGAACGCTGCCGGTCCCGGCATCTAACGCTAACAGGTAACTCATGGCATGCGCCTCGCTCGTGTTGCGCGGCGCAGGGCCATTTATGAGGCCAGCGTCAGCACCGCGCGTGCTGTTGTCTCTTCCGTTACCAGGCCATTAATCCGCTTGCCGATAAGGGCCGCGTAAATCGCCTGCGTTTTTTCTGTGCCCCCGGCGACGCCAACGATAGTCGGCAGCTGCGCCAGTTCATCAAGGGTGACGCCAAGCAGTTCCCGATGGATCTCCAGCCCTTCAACCGGTTTACCGTCGGCCTGCAGGAAATAACCTAAAATGTCGCCGACCGCCCCTTTGCGGGCGTACATCAGCTGCTCGCCTTCGCTGATATAGCCGGAGCGCAGGATGGTGGCGTCCCGGCGCTGGTCAATGGCCCCGATACCTACCACTGCTGCATCCGCCGCCGTGGCGGCCAGGATCACATCGCGTACGCTCGATTCCCGGCGCAGGATCTCCGCTACATCCGCCGATGACACCCTCAACGGCGCGGGGATCATGCTGACGCTACAGGCGGCATCCAGCTGGCCAATGCCGGTCATATACGGACCTACGCCGCCGGAAAGCGTCACCAGCCGAACCTGCTGGGAACCGATAAACCCGCTCAGATGCTGCAGGCAGCTCATGGTGGCTTCGCCAAAGCCCACCGCCAGCAGTTGTCCCGGCTCCAGCACGCCCATTAACGATTGCGCCGCGCCAATCCCCAGGCGGGTGTTCATCGGCGGGGTATTGAGCGCCGGCAGCACGCGGGCGATTTTCAGGCCAAAGCGCTGCTGGAGTTCGGTTTCCAGCGCCAGACAGCCCTCATAGCGCGAATTAATCTGTACGCGGATCACTCCCGACTGGCGGCCTTTTTCCAGCAGGCGGGAGATTTTTAACCGCGGCAGCCCTAAACGCTCGCCGATGTCGTTCTGCGTCAGGCCGTCGTGGTAGTAACACCACGCCACCCGCGCCACCAGCTCTTCCTCGGCTAACGCCAGCCCGGCGTAGCGGCTCTCTTCCGTAATGCGTTTTTCGCTCATAAAGTGAACTCTTATAAAAATTTAGATCATATGTTCGTTATTGCGTGGTCGGAAAATGTGAGCCGACTGGCAAAACCGATCTTTCGTTGTTCGCTGGTTTTATTCAAACGATCGAAAGCATAAAACTGTGATCGTTGCACGGTTGTAAATATAGTTCACCGTCTACGCTTTTGAACATTATTAATTCAAAAAATCTTTTGTTCAAAACGAGGGGCGATGATGAAGCCACTGCTTGAAGCTCGCCAAATCTGCAAACAGTTCTCCGGCGTGACCGTGCTGAAGCATATTGATTTCACGCTGCTTTCCGGCCAGGTGCACGCGCTGATGGGCGGCAACGGCGCCGGAAAATCGACGCTGATGAAGATTATTGCCGGGGTAGAGACCCCCGACAGTGGTGAGCTCATCCTCGGCGAACGTACATTTGCGCGCCTTACTCCCGCCCAGGCCCATCAGCAGGGCGTGTATCTGGTGCCGCAGGAACCGATGTTATTCCCCAATCTGACGGTGCGGGAAAATATTCTTTTTCGTCTGCCGAAGCGGGCGGATAGCGAGGCCCATCTGCAGGAAAAGCTTCAGCAGCTTAATTGCCAGCTTAACCTTGAGGCGGCGGCCAGCACGCTGGAAGTGGCCGATCAGCAAATGGTGGAGATCCTGCGCGGGCTGATGCGCGACGCGCAGATCCTGATCCTCGATGAACCCACTGCCTCATTGACGCCGGGAGAAACCGATCGCCTGTTTCGCCAGATCCGCTCTTTGCAGGCGCTCGGTGTCGGGATCGTGTTTATCTCGCACAAGCTGCCGGAGATCCGCCAGGTCGCCAGCCACGTCTCGGTGATGCGCGATGGCGCGGTGGTGCTGAGCGGGGAAACCGCGCACTACGGCGACAACCAGCTGATTGGTGCAATGACGCCCGTCAGTCGCGATCGAGCCCTGAGCGACACGCAAAAGTTGTGGCTGGCGCTGCCGGGCAATCGTCGCACTCAGGCGCAGGATTTTCCGGTGCTGCGGGTCGAAGATCTGACCGGAGAGGGCTTTATCGATCTCAATCTGGAGATCCGCGCCGGGGAGATCGTCGGCCTCGCCGGGCTGGTCGGATCCGGGCGTACCGAATTTGCTGAAACGCTCTATGGTCTGCGGCCGGCTCGCGCAGGGCGGGTGTGGCTGGAAAACCGCGATATCAGCCGCGACAGCACGCGCGCCAGGCTGGCCAGCGGGCTGGTCTATCTGCCGGAGGACAGACAGGTTTCCGGTCTGTTTCTCGATGCGCCGGTGCGCTGGAACACGGTGATGTTTAACCAGCCGTCGCTGTGGCAGCAGAACCGGCGCGAAGCGGCGGTGGTGGAGCGCTATCACCGGGCGCTGGGGATCAAAATGGCCGATGGCGATCGCCCGGTGCGCACGCTCTCCGGCGGTAACCAGCAGAAGGTACTGTTGGCGCGCTGCCTGGAGGCTAACCCGCTGCTGCTGATCGTCGATGAACCGACCCGCGGCGTGGACGTTTCCGCCCGCGCCGACATCTATCAGCTGCTGAAAAGCGTCGCCGCGCAGAACGTGGCGGTATTGATGATCTCCAGCGATCTCGACGAGTTCGTTGGCCTGGCCGATCGGGTGGTTGTAATGCATCAGGGCAGGCAGAGCGGCGAGCTGGTGCAGCAGGCGGTCAGCGTTGACCGGATGATGACCCTGGCCTTCGGAGGGCAGGCATGAAAACGTTATTAAAGAATCGCGAACTGAGCGCCTTCCTCGCCATCGTGGTGCTGTTTGCCGGGCTGGTGGCGCTCAACCCGGCTTATTTCAGCTTACAAACCCTGGGCATGATTTTCGCCAGCTCGCAAATCCTTTGCCTGCTGGCGCTGGGGGCGACGCTGGTGATGCTCACCCGCAATATTGACGTTTCGGTGGGCTCCACCGTTGGCCTGAGCGCTATCGCGACAGGCGTGGCGCTAAATAGCGGGTATGGGCTGATGACCGCCATCGCCTTTGCGCTGGCGATCGGCGCGCTGGCTGGCGCCTTTAACGGCCTGCTGGTGGTGGGGCTGCGCATCCCGGCGATTGTCGCCACTCTCGGCACCCTCGGCCTTTATCGCGGGGTGATGCTGCTGTGGACCGGCGGTAAGTGGATTGAAGGTTTGCCGAACAGCCTGAAAGCGCTGTCGGAACCGGCATTCATCGGCATTTCTCCGCTGGGCTGGCTGGTGCTGGCGCTACTGCTGGCGGGCGGCGGGATACTATCGCGTACTGCCTTTGGCCGTGATTTTTACGCCGTCGGCGATAACCTTGCCGCTGCCCGCCAGCTTGGGGTGGCGGTGAACCGCACGCGGATGCTGGCATTCACCCTTAACGGCATGCTGGCGGCCTGCGCCGGGATTGTGTTCGCCGCGCAGATTGGATTTGTGCCCAATCAGACCGGCAGCGGCCTGGAGATGAAAGCCATCGCCGCCTGCGTGCTCGGCGGGATCTCGCTGCTGGGCGGTACCGGCACGCTGCTCGGCGCTTTTCTCGGCGCCTTCTTCCTCACCCAAATCGATACCGTGCTGGTGCTGTTTCGTCTCCCGGCGTGGTGGAACGACTTCATTGCCGGCCTGGTGCTGCTCGGCGTACTGGTGCTCGACGGGCGGCTGCGTCAGGCGCTGACCCGCCATCAGCGGGCGCTGAAATACAGCCGCTTTCAGCCCGGCAATAAAGGGGGCAAGCGCGTGGCCCCGTTTCCTGAACGCAAAAATAAAGAGGTGGCGTAAATGAAGCTCAACTGGGAAAGCGCGCTGCTGGGATTACTGGTGGTGGAGATCCTGCTGTTTGGCACCTTCAATCCGCGCATGCTCGATCTCAATATGCTGCTGTTCAGCACCAGCGACTTTATCTGCATCGGCATCGTGGCGCTGCCGCTGACGCTGGTGATCATCAGCGGCGGGATTGATATTTCGCTCGGTTCCACCATCGGCCTGTGCGCCATCGCGCTGGGGGTGATGATGCAGGCGGGCTGGCCGATGAGCCTCGCGATCCCCCTGACGCTGCTGCTCGGCCTGCTGTGCGGGCTGCTGAACGCGGCGCTGATTCACTACACCGGTATTAGCCCGCTGGTGATTACCCTTGGCACCCTGTACCTCTACGGCGGCGGCGCGCTGCTGCTTTCGGGCATGGCCGGGGCGACCGGCTACGAAGGCATCGGCGGATTCCCGGATAGCTTTACCGCCTTCGCCAATCTGACCCTGTTCGGCCTGCCGATACCGCTGGTGCTGTTCGCCGTTATCACCTTTTTCTTCTGGCTGCTGGCCCACCGCGGGCGCTTTGGGCGGCACCTTTTTCTGCTTGGCCAGAACCCGCGCGCCGCGCGCTACGCCGCGCTTTCCGTTAACGGGATGCCCTACGCGCTGTATGGCCTGGTGGGCGTGGCGTCGGCGGTGGCGGCGCTGGTGATGGTCTCCTATTTCGGCTCGGCGCGCTCGGACTTAGGCCGCGACCTGCTGATGCCGGCGCTGACCGCCGCGGTGCTCGGCGGGGCCAATATCTACGGCGGTTCCGGCTCGATCGTCGGCACGGCGCTTGCCGCGCTGCTGGTGGGCTATTTACAACAAGGTTTGCAAATGGTCGGCATCCCCAACCAGGTGTCGAGCGCGCTGTCAGGGGCGCTGTTGGTTGTGGTGGTGATGGGGCGTTCGCTGAGTCTGCACCGTGAGTGGGTGCGGATGACCTGGCGGCGTCTTTCTCGCGCATAAGACAATCGGAGCATAAACATACGATGAAAACCAAACGAATCCTGCAAACGAGCGCCCTGGCGCTGGCGTTAAGCGTGGCAACCGCTCAGGCGGCGGACCGCATCGCCTTTATTCCTAAGCTGGTTGGCGTCGGCTTCTTTACCAGCGGCGGTAACGGCGCGAAAGAGGCGGGCAAAGCGCTCGACGTGGACGTCACCTACGACGGCCCGACCGAACCGAGCGTCTCCGGCCAGGTGCAGCTGATCAACAATTTCGTCAACCAGGGCTACAACGCGATTATCGTCTCCGCCGTATCGCCGGACGGCCTGTGCCCGGCGCTGAAGCGGGCGATGCAGCGCGGGGTCAAGGTTCTGACCTGGGACTCCGATACCAAACCAGAGTGCCGCAGCATCTATATCAACCAGGGGACGCCGCAGCAGCTTGGCGGCCTGCTGGTGGAGATGGCGGAAAAACAGGTGACGAAACCCACCGCCAAGGTGGCGTTTTTCTACTCCAGCCCAACGGTGACCGATCAGAACCAGTGGGTAAAAGAGGCGAAAGCCAAAATTGAAAAAGCGCATCCGCAGTGGGAAGTGGTGACCACGCAGTTTGGCTATAACGACGCCACCAAATCGCTGCAAACTGCCGAGGGGATCTTAAAAGCGTACCCGGATCTCGACGCCATTATCGCCCCGGACGCCAACGCGCTTCCGGCCGCCGCCCAGGCGGCAGAGAACCTTAAGCGCCAGGGCGTGGCGATTGTCGGCTTCAGTACCCCAAACGTGATGCGCCCCTATGTAGAGCGCGGCACGGTAAAAGCCTTCGGCCTGTGGGACGTGGTACAGCAAGGCAAGATCGCGGTTAACGTCGCCGATCGTCTGCTGAAAAAGGGCGATCTTAACGTCGGCGACAGCGTTGATGTGAAAGATCTCGGCACCCTGAAAGTCGAGCCCAACAGCGTGCAGGGTTATCAGTATGAAGCGAAAGGCAACGGCATCGTGCTGCTGCCGGAGCGGGTGGTGTTCACCAAAGAGAATATCAATAACTACGATTTCTGATGGAGGATGAGATGGCTGATTTAGACGATATCAAAGAGGGAAAAAACTTCGGCTTAGACCGTCCGCAGCAGAACACGCTCTATACGCTGAAGGGCTGTGGGTCGCTGGAGTGGGGGATGCAGTCGCGGCTGGCGCGTATCTTTAATCCGCAGAGCAATCGCACGGTGATGCTGGCTTTCGATCACGGCTATTTTCAGGGGCCGACTACCGGTCTGGAGCGTATCGATCTCTCTATCGCGCCGCTGTTCGAGGAGACCGACGTGCTGATGTGCACCCGCGGCGTACTGCGCAGTCAGGTGCCAGCCGCGACCAACAAACCGGTGGTGCTGCGCGCTTCCGGCGGCAACTCGATCCTCAGCGAACTTTCCAACGAGTGCGTGGCGGTGGCGATGGAAGATGCGCTGCGCCTGAACGTATGCGCGGTGGCGGCGCAGGTCTATATCGGCAGCGAACATGAGCATCAGTCCATCAACAACATCATCAAGCTGGTGGACGCCGGCAACCGCTACGGTATGCCGGTGCTGGCGGTAACCGGGGTGGGTAAAGAGATGGCCCGCGACGCCCGCTACTTCTCGCTGGCCAGCCGCATTGCCGCTGAAATGGGGGCACAGTTTGTAAAAACCTACTTTGTTGAGGAAGGCTTTGAGAAAGTGACCGCCAGCTGCCCGGTGCCGATCGTCATCGCCGGGGGCAAAAAGTTGCCGGAGCAGGAGGCGCTCGAGATGTGCTGGCGGGCGATTGACCAGGGCGCATCCGGCGTCGATATGGGGCGGAATATCTTCCAGTCCAGCGCGCCGCGCGCGATGCTGAAGGCGGTGAAAAAAGTGGTGCATGAGAACCTGAGCGCCCGCGAGGCGTATCAGTTCTGGCAGGAGGAAAAACAGGGAGAGCTGCAATGAACGTAACGCTGGTAGAAATCAATATCAAACCGGAACGGGTCGACGAGTTTCTTGAGGTATTCCGCGCCAACCACGAAGGGGCGCTGCAGGAGCCGGGCAATCTTCGCTTTGATGTCCTGCAGGACCCGGAGGTGAAGACGCGCTTTTTTATTTATGAAGCCTATAAAGATGATGAAGCGGTGTTGGCGCACAAGAAAACCCCGCACTATCTGGCCTGCGTAGAGAAGCTGGAGGCGCTGATGTCGCAGCCGCGGCAGAAACGCAGCTTTATCGGCCTGCTGCCGGAGGTGTAAGACGAGTCCTCTCCCACGGAAAGAGGGGGAAAAGAGGAGCCGTCTGTTAAATCGGGAGCCGGACCGTTCCCTCTCCCTGTGGGAGAGGGTTAGGGTAAGGGCACTAGCCTATGGTTTACGGAAAAACTCGTTATACAGCATGTACAGATGCGCCGCGCTCCAGGAGAAGTTCGGCGCGCCCTGCTGAGCGCCAGTGAGCGGATTGTAGTTCTCCTGAATCGGGCCATCGGAGGTGAGCCCCCGGGCGTGCCTGAAGAAGGCGTCCGCCAGCTGCAGCGCCTCTTCGCGGTGGCCGTAGCGCTCCATCCCCTTCAGGCCGAACCAGAACTGGTCCACCCACACGCGGCCGCGCCAGTAAATATCCGCGCCAAACGCCGGATTCGTTAATGCGGCGGTACCCAGCGGTACGAACGTGTTGAACTCTTTGGCGTCCAGCATCACCGAAATGACGTCATCGGCATGCGCCTGAGTGGCCGCGCCGTTGAACAGCGGCGACCAGCCCTCCGGGCCTTTGCCGCGCTCGACGATCGGCCTACCGGCGCAGCCGTTTGCCAGCGGCTGCGCTTCAATGCGAATGTCGTAATAGAATTTGCTCTGCGGGTCGAACATGCAGGTGTTGATATAGTCGGCGAGCTTTTTCGCCAGCGCCCGGTAGCGTTTTGCCTCCTCCGGCTTGCCGAGAAGGGCCGCCATCTCCGCCAGATAGTGGTTGTCGCTGTACATGTAGCTGGCCTGATCGACCGACTCCTGCAGCAGCGAATAGCCGAGCAGATTGCCGCTTTTATCCCGGTTTTCAGCAAATTTCACCGTCCAGTCGCTACGCTTGCCGCCGCCAGCGATGTACTTATCCAACTGATCTTTATCGATAAAGCCGAAAACCGCCGCGTCGTCGCGCCCCGACTCCCAGGAGGCGGCCACCTGCGCCGGGATCTCCAGGCTGTCGTAATCGCCTTTCGCCGTCACCTGCTCGTAGGTTTTCAGGCCGGAAAGCGTCCGTTCTTTATCGCCCTTTTTCACGGTAAACAGCATCGCGCCATCGGCGGTGTTGTGCGCTTTATCGCGGGTCGCGCCGTACTCCGGCACGCCGTTGCCGTTGTGGTCGCGGTTGCGCAGCCACCAGTCATGGTAGGCCTCCAGCTTCGGATACATCTCCGCCAGCCAGGCTTTATCTTTCGTAACGTTATAGACTTCCATCACCGACCAGGCCGCCAGGCTCGGTTTGGTATTTCGCTCGTTCCAGTTGCTGCCGTCGCCGCCGCGTTCCGGGCTCAGGTTCCAGGCGATCAGATCCGGAATGAACCCGGCATCCTGCGGCCGCACTTTATCGTCGGCGGCAATCTGCCAGGAGAAGACGGCACGGATGTTCTCTTTCGCGATCTCCGGGTTGAAGTGGGCCATGGCGTAGGCCTGTTTCCAGGTATCCCACGGCCAGGTCTGGTTGCCTGAGAACCAGCGCCCGGTTACCGACGGCGTGACGGTGTTGTGTTTAACGGCGCCGCCCGGCGCGCGCCAGTTACCGTTAAGGGTTTCGATCGCTTTTACCGCCACCCGGGTTTGCTGCGCCGTAGCATCAGGATTGGTCAGCCCCTTTTGCAGATAGCCGTTCCAGCGCGCCTCGGAAGCGCGCAGATAGTGTGCCGGTCGCGCCAGAATATCGCGGATTTGCGCTTTCTCGAGCCGAACCTGCTCGGCGTTCAGCAGGTGCGAGTAGGTGGTATAGAGCGTGGTCGAGCCGTTGATTTGCGCGCTGCTGGTGAACCGATGGCCGTCGATTTGGGTGACCGTCGGCAGGGAGCGATGGATCTGATACTGCGATTCGCCGGAGGTCATTAAATCCGATGCGGAGCGGACTTTGCCGAAGCTGACGGTCAGGCCGTCGTGGGTCGCGCTCAGGCGGCGCTGATAGTCCGGGAAAGCCTGGTCGATGGTTTGCGTTGACTGCGGTTTCCCCTCTTTGGCGGAGAGTTTCTCCAGCAACTCGCCGTCCCAGACCAGCTTAAGCGGGCTGCTACTGGTGATTTTAGTCTCCAGTAAAGAGGTGTGCGCGCTGGCAAAGCGCAGGGTCATCTCGACCTGTACGCCGGCCGCGGAGAGCTTTTGCACCAGCGCGCCGGGCAGGCTCCAGGCCTGCAGGGTGAAGGCGACTTTCTTGCCGTTCTGGTATACCGTCAGGCGATCGAAATTGGTCGCCATAAAGTTGATGTACTCCTCGGTGAGCAGCGCGGGTCCGGGAAATCCGCCCATGGTGGCCGGACCATCAGGCAGCAGATGCCCATGCCATGCGCCCAAATCGAAAAACGGGTTGAAGCGCTGGTGGTCATCGTTATCAAAATCCTGCATCGCCTGCGGCGCGCCGCTGCGGTTGATAACATTTTTAAAGTCATCCGCGGTCAGCGCGTGGGCGGAAAAGCTTAGCAGTAGGGTGCAGGCCAGCGGCGTAAGAGTAGTGGTAATCTTCACGGTATCTGTATTCCTTTTACCAATAGAAATATTGCATCAGGAAAACCTGATCGCTCGGGTCGCCGGAGGCATTTTTCATGTAGAAGCGGCTGTCCGCAGCGGTGGCAAAACGTCCGCCGCCGTATTCGTACCAGATGCCGAACTGCATAAACGAGGTGGTTTCCTCGGCGGCGCGATCCGGGCGGTGTTTGGCGTAGCTATAGGCGGTAGAGAGATACACGCCCTTGAGCGCTTCATACATAGCGCTGGCCATAAAGCCGGTCTCCGTTCCCGGCACGTCTTTTCCCCTGGCGCGCCCGGTATGATGCCAGGCGCGGGCGGCGAGGTTGGGGGTGAGAATACCGGTCAAAAATAGCTGGCCGGTCCCATCCGTCACCTCAAGCCCGTTCATCCAGGTCACCTCGTTCGCGAGATCGTACTGGATGTAGCCGTTGACCATCGCCGGGTAGGTATATTTATCGTCGTAGCGGTCGTATTTGCCGAAATGGAGCCACGCTTTGCCTTCATCGTGGTGCCCGGAGGGGGTCGCGGTCACGCTGTAGCGAAAATCTCCCGCCAGGTTCTGCACCTTGAGCGCGTACATGATATCGCGCGTATTGGGGATCACGTAGCCGAGGTCGGGCGTGAAATCGCCCCACCACTGCAGATCGTCGAGCGATGAATCCTGGCGCAGGCTGAGCATAATCTCGGTGCTGCTCTCGGTTTTATATCCGCCGTAGAAGCGGTTTATTCCACCTTCAAATCCGCCCCAGCCATGGTCCGCTACCCAGGCATTTCCCTGACGATCGGCCTGAACCGTCCAGCCTTCGCCATAAATTAAACCAAACCAGCTGCCATGCTTTATTTCCAGTCCGCCTTCAATATAGGTGCCATCACTATATTTATGCTTGTCCTCGCCTTCTAGATCCATATATCCGCCAACCCCCAATTCACCGTAAAAACGGTATGAGGTGGCATTAAGTTCAGGCGTATTCATGTCATCATGTTCCGCCGGATGCGCCACATCGACGGCAATAGCCGGTGTGCAAAAAGCCTGGGCGGCAAGCGCCCAGTAAATAGGCCTGTTCTTTTTCATCATTTTATTTAGAGGTACTGTGGTTTTTTGTTTAAGAAAAATAGATTAAGACGCGTCAGAGGCTGGCGCTGCTTCGATTCTTTTTTCTTCCCGAGTTAATCCCTTTACGTATTTGCTGTATTTCCACCATGCAAATCCGAGGAAGATAACGATTCCGCCGACGTTATAGAAAATAATCGTCAGAATATTGCCGCCGGTGGGAAAGGTTGAGGCGACGAAGCCGATAGCGAAAATAACAATCAGCATGGAGACCACCGTAATACCGGTGGTGCGGGAACCCATTTTAAAATCGCGCGGCAGATGATCGAGCTTGCGGCGCAGATTAAGGTACGTCAGCATGATAAACAGCGGCGGCAGCATCGAGGCGGCAGCGGTCATATTGATGATGGTATTCATTAAATCCTGCACGGTACTGGAGCCCATCATCGGAATTATCATTAGCGGAATCACAATCAGGAACTGGATCCACGCCGCGCGCGCCGGTACGCCGTTTTGATTGAGCTCAACGGTTTTTTTACCAAATATTCCGGGCGGGATTTCGGAGAAAAAGATTTTGACCGGCGTCGCAGTCCACATTAATAACGAACCAAACATGGCGGTAAAGGAGACCAGGCCGACAAAACGGTTGACCACGATTTCGGGCAGGCCAAACCATACCGCCATACCGTGGAAGACCTGTACCGATCCGCCGGTAAATTTCAGCTCTTTACTGCTGATAAACACGTTTATCAGTACCGAGGAAATGGAGTACAGCACGCCAATCACGATCCCGGCGAGGATAATGACCTTAACAAATGATTTCGATCCGCCTTTCACGTCATTGACGTACACCGCGACGGACTCCGCCCCGCCGGCCGCCATAAAGATCCAGGTGGTGATGCCGAGGAACGCCCAGTTAAAGTTCGGGATCATTGCATCCACGGTAATCGGATCCGCTGGTTGAATACCGCCCACCAGCGCGCCGCCGGAAAGCAGAATGTAGGAGAGCGTCAGCAGCAGCATTAACGATGAGGTGACCGAGGTGATTGGGCCCAGCATTTTTGCGCCGTTGGTGGAAACCCAGGTCGACAGGGCGAACAGCGCCATGCTCAACATCGTGGTGGCCACGGGCGTCAGAATGTACTCGTATCCGAGGAAAGCGTAGGAGGCATAAGCGATTACCCTCGGCAGCAGCGAGGTAAAAAAGAACAGATTCACGAACCAGTAGGTATAGGCGGTAATAAAGGCCCAGCGCCCCCCTAGCGAGCTTTTCACCCAGGCATAAACGCCCGCTTCGGAGTTTTTATTCAGCGAAACGAATTCCGCGATGATCAGACAGAAAGGAACAAAGTAGAGCAGGGTTGCAAGGAAGAACATCGGCGCCGACGCCAGTCCCAGCTCAATATTGTTATTGATCACGTTATTAAAACTGAAGACGGCGGCGAAGGTTAGCGACAGCAGGCCAAACTTGCCGATGGTATTACGTTTGATATCAGACATAACACATCTCCACACATTGTCCTTCAGAGAATGGCCGAAGGGGATTGTGTTGTTTGTAGGGTAGAGGTAGTTAAGTATTGTGGTTAATTTTAGTAAAATATTTAGTAAATAAAAGCGGTAAAAATGAATTGCTTTAACTCGATCACGAAAATGGTTGGGCGACAGATCATGGCTTGCGGGTAAAAAAATCCCGCCAGGGGATATACCGCTGGCGGGAGCAACGGTGGCTTATTTCACCGTATTTGCCGCTGATTTCAGGCCTGGTTGTTGGTTCTTGCGCTGTTTTTTCTCAAAGCGGGTTATCCACCACCATGCGAGTCCGGAGAAGACTGCGGTCATAAAGACGTTAATGAAGAAGGCGTTCACCAGGTCGACTCCTGGCGGGAAAGCGGAGGCGGTCATGCTGACCAGGAAAATAACGATAAGCATCGACACCACGGCCATCCCAACTTTTCTTGAACCCATGCGGAAGTCGCGCGGCGTGTCGTCATGTTTCCAGCGGAAAACAAAGTAGGCGGCCATGATAAACAGCGGCGGTAGCATTGCGGTCCCGGCGGTCAGGTTGATGGCGGTGTTCATCATTTGCTGAACGCTGGCGGAGCCGAAACCATTCACGATGAGCATCAGAAAGACGAAGACAAATTGCCACCAGGCGGCGCGCACCGGCACGCCGTGGACGTTCAGTTCGGTGGTTTTTTTACCATAGATACCCGCAGGAATTTCCGAGAAGTGAATTTTTACCGGTGCGGCGGTCCACATCATCATGCTGCCGAAAATGGCGATAAACAGAATGATGCCGACGAAGCGGCCCATCAGCGCTTCGGAAATATGGAAATAAGCGCCGAGACCGGTGAAGATTTCCACCATACCGGCTGCATAGGTCAGGTCTTCCCGTGCCACAAAGACGTTGACCAGCAGAGAACCCAGCGCATACATGCCGCCAATCAGGATCCCGGCGGTGATGATGACTTTAATAAACGATTTCTGCCCGCCTTTAGTATCGTTCAGATATGCGGCAATGGTTTCAGCCCCGCCAGCCGCCTGGAAGATCCAGCACATAATCCCCAGCGTCGCCCAGTTGATGGTAGGCGCCATGGCGTGCAGCGTAATCGGCTGCGCGGGGACATGGCCCGCGCCCAGCGCGGTAATAGCACCGACCACGTAAATCGCAAAGAGCGCGAAGACGCCATAAGCCACGCATTCGGAGATTTTCCCCAGCCAGGTCGCGCCTTTGGTGGAAATGTGGGTGGCCATGGCGAACAGAACGATAGAGATCAGCGAAGTGACCATCGGCGAGAAGGGAATGGCGTAACCCATAATGGCGTACGAGGCGTAGGCCACCACGTTCGGCAGCAGCGACAGGAAAAAGAACAGGTTCACAAACCAGTACAGGAACGAGCCGAGATAGGCCGCGCGGGTACCTAAAGGCTGCTTCAGCCAGGCGTACATACCTGATTCGGAATTTTTATTCGCTGACACGAATTCGGCGATGATAAAGACAAACGGAATAAAATAGACCACCGTGGCAAACAGAAAGATAGGGGCGGAACTGAGCCCTAACTCGATGTTATTATTAACGATATTTCGTACGTTAAATACGGCGGCAAACGCCATCGACAGTAGGGCGAACTTCCCTATTTTGGCACGAACTGATTCGGACATAAGTCCTCCGGAAAATGATCTGGCCCGCATTGAGGGCTGGGACCGGGAAGGCCAACGAGTCGATCCGCTGGCCTCATCTTGCGTAACGCGGGCTTACTTATTCAGGAAGTAGCCGTCTTCGATAGTCACTCTGAGCACCACCTTTTTGACCGGCGAGTCACAGATAAAGCGATAAGCTTCGTGGGTATCGCAAATCACCATTTGTCCTTCATGGACCTGCACGGTTTCACCAATGCCTTTCAAATATTCACGGTCAGTTTCATCGCGATAGCAGGCGACGGTCTGCAGCTGCTCTTTAGCGGCAAACTCAATTTTTTGCTGACCCTGGAGGTAGTAATGCACCTCGAAATAGCGGCGGTTGCCAACGAACAGCGCATCCGTGGTGCTGTCGCTTGCCACGCGATAGGAGAGCGAATCGCCTATCGAGTGGGCAACTCCAGGCCGGATATTATCGACATTATTGATAGCTTCTATGCAGCGCTGCCATTTACGTCCACTGTGATAAATTTGCCTAAATTGTTCTAAATTATCGAGAATTCTCATTTTTCAGCCTCGCTGTGTGAATCGGAGGAAAAGAAACCGGCGCCAAAGCTATGATTCGCCAGCGTCTGCGAGGAAGCGCTCCCGCCTTCCAGCGGCAGCAGCGTAAAGCCATAGTTGAACGGTTTGAGCCACACCCGCCAGCTATCCAGCACCTCGCTCCCCCAGGAGTTAGAGCCCAGGCCGAGCAGTTGGGCGTCGATATTCAGGGTGATGTCATCGCTGCGACGCAGTTCGTTACAGTGCTGCGCGGCGTGCAGATTCTCCGCCGTATAGTGCCAGGCGCTGATGTTGAGCGGATCGCGCGGGACCACCATCAGGCCGCTGCCGTGACGGTCGGTAAACGCGGCCCAGCGGACGTGCTGGCGGTTGCCGTTGTTCTGCGGGAACGGGTAGTTCACGAACATGTCGTCCACGGTGGTGCGCCAGACATCAATGATGTTGCTCTGCTGGCTGTCGGCGTAGTTTTCACCGGGACCGCGACCGTAGTAATTCACCTGTTCAAACTGACCGTTAATGCCCAGCATAAAACCGATGCACGGCACGATATGCGGATAGTCGCCATAACGTTCCCCCGCAAGCTCAACGTTAATATGGCCCTGCGGGGTAATCTGCCAGCGATAGGTACAACGCATGCCAAAATCGAAAACCGGCGGAGCGATAATGCTGCGGGTGGTGATAATCACCGAGTCTCCACGCTGTTCGGCGCTGAATTCACGCAGATGCTCCTGCATAATTTGCAGGTGACTGGGCTGCCACAGCCCCTCATATTCCTGCTTGTGGTTATCAATCATCGGCTTGAAGAAGTTAATCTTCGGCTCACGGGTCACCTGGTCTACGCCGTTCACCTGCCATTCGCTCAGTTTGCCGTTGACTTTAGAGAAGACCACGCGGAAGTTATGCCCGGTGATGCTGTAGCTCAGTCGTTCATCAACTATCTGTAGCGGGGTTGCGCTGGCATTCATCAGCGGCGATTTCGTTGCCGTCTGTTCTTTTAGCTGGAACTGGTAAACGGCGATCGGATGGTTGGCCTCGCTATACGGCGTGCGCGAGTCTTTGGTCACCAGGATGTTGAGGAAGGTTTCGCGATCGTCCAGTTCTGGCAGGTCAATGGTGATATCGCGGCTGCTGTTTGCCGCAAGATCGCGCACCTTAAGCTGCTGGCTGGCAAGCGTAGCCCCTTCGGCGCGAACTTCCACGCGCAGGGTGTAGTCATCCAGCGTCGAGAACCAGAGCTTATTATCGATGCGCAGTTCGCCGCGGGCGATGTCGGTTGCCTGAACTTTTACCGGGGCGATAACCTGTTTGTACTCTCTGAGGCCGGGCCCAGGCGTCTGGTCGGAGAAAATCAGACCGTCAAGACAGAAGTTGTAGTTATTAGGATAGTCCCCGTAGTCGCCGCCGAATTTGTACCAAACCGCGCCGCTGTCATCGGTGGCCTGAATCCCGTGATCGCACCACTCCCAGACGTAGTGGCCCTGAATACTGTCGTGTTGATAGAACACGTTCTGGTATTCGCTCAGCCCGCCGGGACCGTTGCCCATCGCATGGGCGTATTCGCAGATAATTCGCGGTTTGGCATGCGGATATTCCCCGAATTCGTTCATCAGCGGCACGCGGGTATACATGGTGGAGATGATATCCACCACCTCCGCGTCGCGATCCTCTTCGTAATGCACCAGACGGGTATCGTCGATCGCTTTTGCGGCGTGATACATCGCCCGAATGTTGCAGCCGTAGCCGGACTCGTTACCCAGCGACCAGATAATGATCGACGGATGGTTTTTCTGCGCGTGAATGTGGCGCACGATTCGTTCGACGTATATATGCTCCCATGCCGGATCATCGGTGATGGCGCTCAGATTGCCGACGTTGGCGAAGCCGTGGGATTCGACATCGGTTTCCGCCATCACGAACAGACCGTAAATGTCGCACATCTCATAGAAACGCGGGTCATTGGGGTAGTGGGCGGTGCGTACCGAGTTGATATTGTGCTGCTTCATCAGCAGCAGATCTTTCTCAACGCGGTCCATCCCTACGGCACGCCCCTTCAGATGGTCGTTGTCGTGGCGGTTAACGCCGTGCAGCATCACGTAGCGGTTATTGATGTAGAACAGGCCGTTGCGCACTTTGATATCGCGAAAACCGACGCGCTGCGGGATAACTTCGATAATCTCTCCGGCGGCGTTTTTCAGCGTCATCACCAGGTGATAGAGATAAGGATTTTCCGCCGACCACTGCTGCGGCGCCTTCACGTCGATCGCAAAGTTGACGTTCAGCTGCTGGCTGATGCTCAGGCGCGGCGTTACGCCTTCATACAGCGCCTTTTCGCCGTCGAACAGCGCGTATTCCAGTGTGGCTGCGCCCGGCTGCGCGGCGAGATTTTCCAGCACCAGCTGGCAGGAGAGGGTGGCGTCGACGTAGTCATCGTTAAAATCGGTGCGCAGAGTGAAGTCCTGGACGTGAAGCGGGTTTTTGCCCACCAGATACACGTCACGGAAGATACCCGCCGACCACCACATATCCTGATCTTCTATATAGGTGGAGTCCGCCCACTGCATGACGCGCACGCAAAGCAGGTTGTCGCCGGTTTTTACCGCGTGACTAATATCAAACTCCGCCGTCAGGCGGCTGCCTTTGCTGAAACCGATGTACTGACCGTTAACGTAAATTTCAAAATAGGTCTCAACGCCATCAAATTTAATCAGAGTCTGCTGGTCCTGCCAGCCCTCGCTGAGGGTAAAGATGCGCTGATAGGCGCCGGTAGGGTTGTCGGTCGGCACGTAGGGAACGTCAATCGGGAAGGGAAAGCCTTCGTCGGTATACTGTAGCTGGCCGTGTCCTTCCATCTGCCACATTCCCGGTACGGTAATCGGCCCCCAGTCGCTCATGTATTGCGAGGTGAACGCTTCCGGCACCCGCAGCGGGTTGTTAAAGAAGCAGAATTTCCACTGTCCGCTAAGGGACAAAAAGCGGCTGCTGGTTTCACGGGCGAAGGTTCGCGCCTGGGCCTGCGAATCGTAAGAGAAGAAATAGGCGCGCGGAGGCAGCCGGTTTTCATGAGTGAGTTGAAGATTTTCCCAGCGATTCATATCGCCTCCCTGAACGGACTAAACGGATAGAAAGTATTTTAGTAAAAGTTTTACTAAATTAAACTGCCAGGAGTGATTTACTTTAACTCGATCACAAAATGAGCGGGTTGGCCGCCAGCGGTCAGGATGGGGAAAAGGTGCAGAGGATGGGGGATGGAGGAAAATCCCGGAGGCGGCGCGCTGCGCCTGTCCGGGCTACCGTTTGGCAGACGGCGGTGAACCCGTAGCCCGATGTGATGGACACCTCCCCCTTACGGCATCAAAGTGCCAGA
>NZ_JBEAIJ010000053.1:0-52818 GCF_040065315.1 Klebsiella sp. CN_Kp100 | reverse complement strand
CTCAGTCTGGCACTTTGATGCCGTAAGGGGGAGGTGTCCATCACATCGGGCTACAAGTTCACCACCGTCTGAAATCCGGTAGCCCGGACAGATGCGCAGCATCGCCTCCGGAAAACTTTGCTTCTGACCAAAGCTACAGGTTCATCGTTTTCTGCGGTCTGGTAGCCCGGATAAGCGCATCGCGCCGCCCTCCGGGAACGAATTAACGACGGTTGCCGAAAATGCGCAGCAGCATCAGGAACAGGTTGATAAAGTCCAGATACAGCGTCAGAGCCCCGAGAATCGAGTATTTGCGCAGCGTCGACGTATCGCGAACGTCAATCTGCTCGCCGATATTTTTCAGCTTCTGGGTGTCATAGGCGGTCAGGCCGACGAATACGATCACCCCGATATAGGTCACCGCCCACATCAGCGCTTCACTCTTGAGCCAGAAGTTAACCAGCGACGCCAGCACGATACCGATGAGCGCCATAAACAGCATATTGCCGAAGCCGCTCAGATCGCGTTTAGTGGTATAGCCGTAAAGGCTCATCACGCCAAACATCCCGCCGGCAACCACGAAGGTACTGGCGATCGATGAGTAGGTATAGACGAGGAATATACTGGATAAGGTGAGTCCGGTTAGCGCCGAATAGAGCATAAACAGGGTCGTCGCCATACCGGCGCTGAGGCGCTGCACCATGCCCGAGAGCACGAACACCAACCCCAACTGGGCGATAATTAGCCCAAAGAAGGTAATTTTGCTGGAAAAAACAAACATCATCACCGCCGGGGTGTTAGCGGCAAACCACGCGATAAACGCCGTGAGCAGCAGCCCGACCGTCATCCAGCCGTATACCTGCGCCATATAAGTTTGTAGCCCGCTGCGCCCCTGGACGATGGTACCGGAACGAGGATATCTGTCCATGACTGTCTCCTGATTAACGAAATTTATCTTCTAAGCGTACCACACTACCAGCGTTCTGCCGCCTTGCGGTCGCTATCTCGCGCATCCACCCAGCGCTCGCCTTCCGGCGTCGCCTCGCGCTTCCAGAACGGCGCGCGGGTCTTCAGGTAATCCATAATAAACTCCCCCGCCGCAAACGCGCTGCCGCGATGGGCGCTGGTGACGCCGACAAAGACAATCTCTTCCCCGGGCCACATTTCGCCGATACGATGAATCACCGTCACCCGGCCCAGCGGCCAGCGCTCGCGCGCCTGTTCCACGATCTCCGCCAGCGATTTTTCCGTCATTCCCGGATAGTGCTCAAGGGTCAGCGCTTTGACGCTGTCGCCAAGGTTGTGGTTGCGGACTTTACCGGTGAACGTCACCACCGCGCCGTCTTCATCGCGCTCGGCCAACCAGGGATATTCGTCGCCAACCTTAAAGCGGTCATGGCTGACAATAATACGCGTCTGCGTCATATTAGCCCCCGGTAACCGGCGGGAAAAATGCCACTTCATCCCCGGGCGCCAGCGGATGATCAAAGGTCGTCAGCGTCTGATTTACCGCCGCCAGCAGTTTGCCCTCTTCCAGCGCCAGCGCCCAGCGGTCGCCGCGGGCGATGAGCTGCTGGCGAACGGCTTCAACCGTGGTCAGCCCGTTCGGATCGAGAGTCAGTGAGTCGGTGCCGAGTAGTTCGCGCACCTGGGCAAAAAAAAGAACTTTAATCATGGCTAGCTTCCACTCTGAAATCGCCGGACTTACCGCCGCTTTTCGCCAGCAGGCGCACCGGGCCAATCACCATATCTTTCTGCACCGCCTTGCACATATCGTAAATGGTCAGCGCGGCAACGGAAGCGGCGGTCAGAGCTTCCATCTCGACGCCGGTTTTACCGGTCAAACGGCACAGGGATTCGATACGCACCCGGTTATGCTCGGGCTGCGCCTGCAGATTCACTTCGACTTTGCTCAGCATCAGCGGATGACAAAGCGGGATCAGCTCCCAGGTGCGTTTGGCCGCCTGAATCCCGGCGATACGCGCGGTGGCGAAGACGTCGCCTTTGTGATGACTGCCGTCGATAATCATCGCCAGCGTCGTCGCCTGCATTTCAACATAGGCCTCGGCGCGCGCCTCGCGAACCGTCTCCGCTTTCCCTGAGACATCGACCATGTGCGCTTCGCCGGCGGCGTTAATATGGGTCAGCTGTGACATAAACTACTTCTTAAGATGAGAGATAAAGTTGCAAGGGCGCGTGCGCGCATCGAGCTGCGGCGCAATGATATTGTCCCATGCGGTACGACAGGCCTTGGTTGAACCAGGCATGGCAAAAATCAGCGTGCGGTTGGCTACCCCGGCAACGGCGCGGGATTGCAGGGTCGAGGTGCCAATCTCCTCAAAGGAGAGCATGCGGAATACCTCACCGAAGCCTTCCACCTCGCGGTCAAACAGCGGCAGCAGCGCTTCCGGCGCCTGGTCGCCGTCGGTAAAGCCGGTACCGCCGGTAATCAGCACCACCTGCACCTCATCGCCGGCAATCCACGCCGATACCTGGGCGCGAATGGCGTAGCGGTTCTCTTTAACAATCGCCTTATCGACGATGACGTGCCCCGCCTCCTGGGCGGCATCGCGCAGCCAGTGGCCGGAGGTGTCGTCCTCTTCGCCGCGTCGGCTGGAAACGGTGAGAATAGCAATACGGGTCGGGATAAACTCAGCGCTGGCCTGACTCATTAGATCGCTCCTTAAAATGCATTATCCGCCAATATACGACAGGTTCTGGGTAATACCGGTGTTGCCCTGATGCAGGAAATGGGTCTGTTTTTTATGGGTTAACGCTTCGGAAATCCGCGCTTCCAGCGCCGGCTGCTGCTGCTCATCGGCAAGCAGATCGCGCAGATCGACGCCGCCTTCGCCAAACAGGCACAGGTGCAGTTTTCCTACGGAAGAGACGCGCAGACGGTTGCAGGTGGCGCAGAAGTCTTTTTCATAAGGCATGATCAGGCCGATTTCCCCGGCATAGTCGGGGTGGCAAAACACCTGCGCCGGACCATCGCTACGCTGGCGGATCTGATGGATCCAGCCGCGGCGCAGCAATTCATCACGCAGCACCATGCCGGATATATGATGGCGGCGGAACAGTTCACTGCCTTCGCCGGTTTCCATCAATTCGATAAAACGTAGCTGAATGCGGCGCGGCTGGATCCACGCGAGAAAGGTATCAAGCTGATGATGGTTAACATCGCGCATCAGCACGGTATTGACCTTCACTTTTTCGAAGCCAGCGGCAAATGCGGCATCGATGCCATCCATCACCTGACGAAATTTGTCCTGGCCGGTTATAGCATGAAACTGACGGGCGTCGAGGCTATCCACGCTGACGTTAATCGCCGTCAGTCCGGCATCGCGCCAGCTTTCAACATCCCGCGCCAGCCGGTAGCCGTTAGTGGTGACCGCAATCTGGCGAATAGAGGGGTTTTCCCGCACGGCGGCGATGATGTCGGTAAAATCGCGTCGCAGAGAGGGTTCACCGCCGGTCAGGCGCACCTTTTCGGTTCCCAGAGCGGAGAAAGCCCGCGTGACGCGACGCACTTCATCGACGCTGAGAAAGCCTTTATTGGTGACGGCGCCGGGCTTATAGCCATCGGGGAGACAGTAGGTGCAACGAAAGTTGCATACGTCGGTAATCGACAAACGCAGATAGTAAAACTTCCGCGCAAATGCATCGGTAAGCTGTGAAGCCATAGACACCTTTCCAAATACGGGAGACGCGGTCATTTCTTTTCGCGCCCTGGTGGCAACCGAAGTTGTCACGGCCAAAGCACCATATCTTTCGACACAGGCACAGAGGCTAGAGTGTTAGTGGGTTACGCCGAATAGTAGCGCGGAAACCAGGGTTATGCCATACCCACATTTCGTTATGCAACGATGTATATAACGGATTTATCTCGCTTTTTTACGACTAAGCGTGTGAGAAAGCAGCGTAATTCATCCCTCCCTTCTTTGCCTTCGGGCGGTAACAGACCCGTTGAGTATTTTATTTTTCCCGCGCAGTAGGTTATCTGGAGCGCAAAAGCTCTAAAAATATCACCCTGGAAATCGGCGGGAATTCACCAGTACGCTGATATTCTCGCCATTGCCACGCTAAAAAATCCTTCATACCCGGAGAGAACGGACATCGTTTTTTAAGGTGAAATCAGTTACTGTGAGCCCGATTAATTGAGATAAGGATTTTTATGCGCAATCGTACTTTCGCCGATCTTGATCGCGTTGTGGCTCTCGGCGGCGGACACGGGCTGGGACGGGTAATGTCATCGCTTTCTTCGCTGGGTTCGCGCCTGACGGGCATTGTGACTACAACCGATAACGGCGGATCAACAGGACGTATTCGCCGCGCGGAAGGCGGCATCGCCTGGGGCGATATGCGCAACTGTATTAATCAGTTAATTGCTGAACCCAGCGTGGCCTCGGCGATGTTTGAATACCGTTTTAGCGGTAACGGCGAACTTTCCGGGCATAACCTCGGAAACCTGATGCTTAAGGCCCTCGATCATCTGAGCGTTCGGCCGCTTGAAGCGATCAATTTGATCCGCAATTTACTGAAGGTCGATGCGTTTCTGATCCCGATGTCGGAACAGCCGGTCGATCTGATGGCTATCGATCAGGACGGGCACGAAATTTACGGCGAAGTCAATATCGATCAGTTGGCCTGCGTACCGCGCGAGCTTATGCTCTCCCCGCCGGTGCCCACAACCCGGGAGGCGCTAGAAGCTATCGCCGAAGCCGATTTAATCCTCATTGGCCCCGGCAGTTTCTATACCAGCCTGATGCCGATTTTGCTGCTTGATGAACTGGCGCAAGCGCTGCGCCGCACGCCCGCGCCAATGGTATTTATCGATAACCTCGGCAAAGAGCATAGCCCGGCGGCCAGCCTGACGCTGGCCGACAGGGTCGCCATTATGGAGCAACAAATCGGCAAACGAGTAATTGACGCGCTGGTTGTCGGCCCGAAAGCCGATACCGCAGGGGTTGAACAGCGGGTCATCATTCAGACGCCGCTGGACGCCAGCGATGTGCCCTATCGCCACGATCGGCAGCTATTACGCAACGCGCTGGAACAGGCCATTCAGGCGTTAGGTTAATCCTCAAGCGGCTTAATTGTGGCGGCAAAAGCTGGCTGGCTTAAAATCTTAAGGTTGTCTTAAAAAAGAATCGGCAGGATAGCGGACATCTCTTCATGTGGACGTTCGCTATGTCGTCATTTTCTTTACGTCGGCCGGTACTCAGCCGTACGGCCTATTTGCTTCTGTTCGCCTGCTATATCGGCCTCGCGCTGAATCTTGCTTTCTATCGCCAGGCATTTACCCTGCTGCCGGTTAACGGTCTGCATAACTGGCTGGTATTCCTCAGTATGCCGATAGTGGCCATCAGCGTGATGAATATCATCACCACTCTCGCCTCGTTCCTGAAGCTCGACCGCCTCGTGGTTAGCCTGTTTATTTTGCTCAGCGCCTCGGCCCAGTATTTTATCTGGACCTTCGGGGTGGTTATCGATCGGGCGATGATTACCAATATTTTCGATACCACGCCCGCGGAGAGCTTTGCGCTGCTCTCCGGGAAAATGGTGCTGATACTGGGGCTTTCCGGCATTCTGGCCGTCGTCGCGGCATGGTGGATCAAAATTCGCAAACCGCAGACGCTTTGGCGCAGTCTTGCCGTACGGCTGGTGAGCATCGCGGTTTCAGCGCTGCTGATTATTCTGGTCGCCGCCCTCTTCTATAAAGATTACGCTTCGCTGTTTCGCAACAACAAAGAGCTGGTAAAGTCCCTGAGCCCGTCAAACAGCATTGTGGCGGTGAATTCATGGTATGCGCATAACAGAATGGACAATCTTCCGCTGGTCAAAATTGGCGAAGACGCCGTTCAGAAGCCGCAGATGCGCAGCGGGCCGCGGAAAAATCTGACCATTGTAGTGTTAGGTGAAACTTCGCGGGCGGCCAACTTCTCCCTGAACGGCTACTCTCGCGAGACCAACCCGCGTCTGAAGCAGGATAACGTGATCTATTTCGCTAATACGACTTCCTGCGGCACCGCTACCGCGGTTTCCGTCCCCTGCATGTTCTCTAATATGCCGCGCGCCCACTATGATGAAGAGCTGGCGCATCATCAGGAAGGCGTGCTGGATATCCTGCAACGGGCGGGAATTAAAGTGCAGTGGAATGACAACGACGGCGGCTGTAAAGGGGCCTGCGACCGGGTGCCGCACGAAAACGTCACCGATCTTAAGCTGAGCGGCCAATGCATCGACGGCGAGTGCTACGACGAAGTGCTGTTCCATAATCTGGATAGCTATATCGATAATCTACAGCAGGACGGGATTATCGTTCTGCATACCATCGGCAGCCACGGGCCGACCTACTACAATCGCTATCCGGCGCAGTTTAAACAGTTTACGCCGACCTGCGATACCAATGAGATCCAGAGCTGCACCCAGCAACAGCTCACTAATACCTACGACAACACGATTTTGTATGTCGATTATGTGGTCGACAAAGCGATAAAATTACTGCAGTCGAAGCAGGATAAATTTACCACCAGCCTGGTATATCTCTCGGATCACGGAGAGTCGCTTGGCGAGGATGGGGTGTATTTGCACGGGCTGCCGTGGTCCATAGCGCCAGATACGCAAAAACATGTGCCCATGCTGCTGTGGTTGTCAGCGGATTATCAACAGCGCTATGGGGTCTCCAGCCAGTGTTTGCAGCAAAAAACGAAAACCCAAACGTATTCGCAGGATAACCTTTTCTCCACCCTGCTCGGTCTGCTCGGGGTCAGCACTCACGAGTACCAGGCAACAGACGATATTTTAACGCCATGTAGAGAGGCAGGCCGATGAAAATTTTAGTCATTGAAGACGATGCGCTCCTGTTACAAGGATTAATTCTGGCGATGCAAAGCGAGGGCTACGTGTGCGACGGCGTCTCTACCGCCCACGAAGCCGCGCTCTCGCTGGCCAGCAACCACTACAGTCTGGTGGTGCTTGACCTCGGGCTGCCCGATGAGGACGGCCTGCACTTTCTGGCGCGCATGCGGCGAGAGAAGTTTAGCCAGCCGGTGCTGATCCTCACCGCCCGCGATACCGTTGATGAACGTATTAGCGGCCTGGATACCGGCGCGGATGACTATCTGGTTAAACCCTTCGCTCTTGAAGAGCTTAACGCGCGCATCCGCGCCCTGCTGCGTCGCCACAACAATCAGGGCGATAACGAGCTGACTATCGGTAACCTGCGCCTGAACTTCACCCGGCGGCTGGTCTGGCTCGGCGAACAGTCCCTGGATCTAACCCCGAAAGAGTACGCGCTGCTCTCCCGCCTGATGATGAAGGCGGGCAGTCCGGTACACCGCGAAATTCTTTATAACGATATCTACAGCTGGGACAACGAA
Organism: Klebsiella sp. CN_Kp100; assembly: GCF_040065315.1. Lineage (NCBI taxonomy): Bacteria > Pseudomonadati > Pseudomonadota > Gammaproteobacteria > Enterobacterales > Enterobacteriaceae > Klebsiella > Klebsiella sp. CN_Kp100. The sequence continues at coordinate 45,457 of NZ_JBEAIJ010000053.1, read as the reverse complement.
CCGGCCACTAATACGCTGGAAGTGCATATCCATAATTTACGCGATAAGGTGGGTAAATCGCGGATCCGCACCGTCCGCGGCTTCGGCTATATGCTGGTCGATAATACAGGAGCCGAATAACGCTATGGCTCTGTTTGTCAGTAAAAACTGGACCATGCGCCATCGGCTGCTGCTGACCATTGGCGCGATACTGGCGGTTTGCCAGCTCATCAGCGTGTTCTGGCTGTGGCATGAAAGCCAGGAACAGATTCAGCTGCTGGTGGCCAGCGCCATCGAAGGTCATAATAATCAGAAGCATATTGAGCATGAGGTTCGCGAAGCGGTAGCCAGTCTGCTGATCCCGAGCCTGCTGATTATCGGCCTGGCGCTCTATATCTCCCTGCTGGCGGTGAAAAAAATCACCAGGCCGCTATCCCGCCTCCAGCAGGAACTTGAAAGCCGTACCCCGGATAACCTGCGGCCTATCGCCCTGCAAGAGTCGGTGCCCGAAGTCACCGCGGTCACTACCGCGATTAATCAGCTGGTCTCCCGCCTTAACTTAACGCTCGATCGCGAGCGCCTGTTTACCGCCGACGTCGCCCATGAGCTGCGCACGCCCCTGGCCGGATTGCGTCTGCATCTGGAGCTGCTGGCGAAAGTGCATGGCGTTAGCGTCGCCCCGCTGATCCAGCGCCTCGATCAGATGACCAACAGCATTAATCAACTGCTTCAGCTGGCGCGGGTCGGCCAGTCTTTCTCCGCCGGCAGCTATCAGCAGGTCAGGCTGAAGGAAGATGTGATCGAGCCGCTGCGCAGCGAACTGGAGACGATGCTGGAACAGCGTCAGCAAAAGCTGGTGGTCAGCGACAAAGAGGGTGAAGCGATAGTGTCAGGTGACGCCACGCTGGTGCAGGTGATTTTACGCAATCTGGTAGAAAACGCGCATCGTTACAGCCCGACGGGTTCGACGATTAAAGTGTCGATAGCCCCCGGCCCCACGCCGGTTCTGGCGGTAGAAGATGAAGGTCCGGGCATTGATGAGGCCAAAAGCGGTGAATTGAGCAAAGCGTTCGTCCGCATGGACAGCCGCTACGGTGGTATCGGGCTCGGGTTAAGCATCGTCACCCGCATCGCCCAGCTGCACGACGCCCAGTTCTTTTTACATAACCGTCAGCCCGGGCCCGGCGTTCGCGCGTGGGTGCTTTTTCCCGACACGGTCCGTCAGAACGTCAGCACCCATTGATGAAAAAAGGCAACGACGATAACAAAAGCGCAGGTGACTGCCAGATATTCGCGGAAGGTTAATTTTTGCATGGCGCTATCCTCAGTAGATTGAGGATAGTTTCGCCAAACAATATTAAGCCAACATTAAGCATCACGGAAAATCGCGACAGAGGGGCAATAAATAGACAAAACGTGTTGCGCCTCATTTTGGCTCATGCGCTCGCTTTTCTCTCGGGTGGCGGCTAACGCCTTACCCGCCCCACGAAAAACACCGCCCGTCCCCCCCTGAAGCACCGGTAAAGCCCGGGCGATATTTATCTGGCAACTCCGCTACGAAGCGGCGATAAACAGATCGCGCAGCTGATGAAGCTGGTCGCGAATTTGCGCCGCCTCTTCGAACTCCAGATTCTGCGCGTGCTGCATCATCTGCGCTTCCAGCTCGTGGATCTTCTGCTGCAGCGCCTTCGGCGTGAGCGCCACGACATCCGCCTCAACCGGTGAGCGAGACTTGCCGCGCCCTTTAGTTTTCGTTTTGGCAATATTCTGACCGAGCGCCAGAATGTCGACCACTTTCTTATTCAGCCCCTGCGGAACAATACCGTGCTCTTCATTATAGGCCTGCTGCTTCTCGCGGCGACGTTCGGTTTCACCGATCGCTTTCGCCATTGACGGCGTAATTTTATCGCCATAGAGAATCGCTTTACCGTTGATGTTGCGCGCCGCGCGGCCAATGGTCTGAATCAGCGAGCGTTCAGAGCGCAGGAAGCCTTCTTTATCGGCGTCCAGGATCGCCACCAGCGAGACTTCCGGCATATCCAGACCTTCACGCAGGAGGTTGATCCCTACCAGCACGTCAAACTCGCCGAGGCGCAGATCGCGGATAATCTCCATACGCTCGACGGTATCGATATCCGAATGCAGATAGCGCACCCGCTCGCCGTGCTCTTCCAGATATTCGGTTAAGTCTTCCGCCATCCGTTTGGTCAGCGTGGTGACCAATACGCGCTCGTTGATCGCGGTACGCAGGCGAATTTCCGACAGCAGGTCGTCGACCTGAGTGGCTACCGGGCGCACTTCGATGACCGGATCCAGTAGCCCGGTCGGGCGGACAACCTGGTCGACGACTTCGTCGCCGGATTTATCCAGCTCATAGGCGCCCGGCGTTGCCGAAACGTAGATCGTTTGCGGCGCCAGGGCCTCAAACTCTTCAAACTTCATCGGACGGTTATCCAGCGCGGACGGCAGACGGAAACCGTACTCCACCAGCGTCTCTTTACGCGCCCGGTCTCCGCGGTACATGCCGCCGATTTGCGGAATCGTGACGTGGGATTCATCAATCACCAGCAGACCATCCGCCGGCAGGTAGTCGAACAGCGTGGGCGGCGGCTCGCCCGGCCCGCGCCCTGACAGATAGCGCGAGTAGTTTTCAATCCCCGAGCAGTAGCCTAGCTCGTTCATCATTTCGAGATCGAACTGGGTACGCTGGCTGAGGCGCTGCTCTTCCAGCAGCTTATTGTTTTCCAGCAGCACCTTACGCCGCTCCGCCAGCTCGGTTTTGATCTCTTCCATCGCCTGGACAATACGTTCGCGCGGAGTGACGTAGTGGGTTTTCGGGTAGACGGTAAAGCGCGGGATCGTCGACTCGATGTGGCCGGTGAGCGGGTCGAACAGCGACAGGCGCTCGACTTCTTCATCGAACAGCTCTACGCGCAGCGCGACGTCGTCAGACTCCGCCGGGAAGATATCGATCACCTCGCCGCGCACGCGGAAGGTACCCCGCTGGAAGGCCTGATCGTTGCGGGTATACTGCAGTTCAGCCAGGCGGCGCAAAATGGCGCGCTGGTCGATGATCATGCCGACCGTCAGGTGCAGCATCATCTTCAGATAGAGGTCCGGATCGCCGAGGCCGTAGATGGCGGAGACCGAGGCAACCACCACCACGTCACGACGCTCCAGCAGCGCTTTGGTTGCCGACAGACGCATCTGTTCAATATGTTCGTTTACCGAAGCATCTTTCTCGATGAAGGTGTCCGAGCTTGGCACATAGGCTTCCGGCTGATAGTAGTCGTAGTACGAGACGAAATACTCCACCGCGTTCTCCGGGAAGAACTCTTTCATCTCGCCGTATAGCTGCGCCGCCAGCGTTTTGTTCGGCGCCAGCACCATCGTCGGGCGCTGCAGGTCGGCAATGACGTTGGCGATGGTAAAAGTTTTACCTGAGCCGGTCACCCCGAGCAGCGTTTGATGCGCCAGGCCATCTTCCAGCCCCTCTTCCAGGCGACGAATGGCTTCCGGCTGGTCGCCGGAGGGACGGAAAGCAGAATGCAGCTTGAACGGTTTACTCATCTATCAGGACCTGAAGAAGGGTTGAACGGCAGGTCTTTAATTCTACTCGCCAGCACAGCTTTTGCCAATAAAAAACACTGGATATAAAAACAGTATCCTATTATCGTATCCGGGCGAATCAGCCCTTTTTGCCGTCAGAATAGACGAATAAATAGCGCTTTTGCGCATAATCCACCACTCTGTGGGGTTATCCCCAGAAAGTATTGACATTTAACATTTGTCAAGCGAGTGGATGAATGTTTTATGGCAGCCGGTGACACTTTTCTTACAGGCATTGCTTTTATTTAAGCATTTGAAATATAATGAAATTTAATAAAAGACGGGTTTCGCGTCAATTCGCCCGCAGGCCGCGTAGTCTCTAGCTTACCGCAAGTTTTCTAACTCTAATACACAAGGTTATCCACAGGAATAGTGGATAACTGTCTGCAGCCCCTGACCCAAGCCACCCGAACAAAACCGAGCGGACCGGCAAAACCCGCTGCGAAAAAAATTTATTGAATTTTTTTTGCTGTTTATCGGCAAAGATTAGCTGGATTTTTTATTATTTTTTGCACCACATTCCAGCGCGCGGGCACCGGGAAAGTGCAAGCGCCGTCCGCTTTCTGACGCCGCCGCCTGCATTCAACGGCAAAAACCGAGAGTTCTTTTTCCTGGCAAGAGATTTGCAGCATCTTCTCGTCGCCTGATATCTCAGGAAAGGAGAAAACGTCTATGTTGAGTCTACGTGCCGTGAATCACTATTACGGAAGCCAGCACACGCTGTGGAATGTTGACCTTGAACTCTGGCCGGGGAAATGCACCTGCGTGATGGGGCGTCAGGGCATGGGTAAAACCACGCTGGTTAACTGTATTACCGGGCATCTGCCGGTCGCCAGCGGCAGTATGACCTGGCAGGACGCGGGGGCGGCTCCTTATGACCTGATGCCGCTCTCCGCCCAGTCGCGCAGCGCTATCGGCATAGGCTACGTCCCGCAGGATAAACGTATTTTTTCGCAGCTAAGCGTTGAGGAAAATCTGCATATAGCCCTTGCTGCGGGCGGCGAATCCGCATCGGGCATGGCCGGAGAGATTTATGAGCTCTTTCCGGAGCTTTACGCGCTGCGCCAAAGTAAAGGGATTACCCTGACCGCCGACGACCAGTACCAGCTGGCGCTGGCGAGGGCGTTGATAACCCGCCCGCGCCTGCTGATCCTCGACGAACCCTCACGCGGCGGCGGCCCGCGCTTTTTACACAAGCTCGGGGATTTACTGGTACGGTTGAACCGCGATATTGGCCTGACGGTGCTGATCGCCGAACAACACCTGCCGTTTATCCGTCGGGTGGCGGATCGTTTCTGTCTCCTGCACTGTGGACGCAGCGTGGCCCAGGGCGACGTTATGCAGTTGGATGCGCCGCTGCTGGCAAAATGGATGACGCCGGATCCAGCGCGCTGAGATCGAGATACTGGCCGAGATCCTCGCGCTGCTGCGCATTCGCCAGCCACGGAATTTCTCCAAGCAGCGGCGCGGGCAGTACGCGCTCTAGCGTTGCCAGATATTCAGAGTGACGCTTGCCCGGCGGCTGGATATCGTTGGCGATCCATCCCGCCAGCGGCAGTCCGGCCTGCTGCACCGCCTGAGCGGTCAGCATCGCGTGATTGATGCACCCCAGCTTGACCCCGACGACGAGAATCACCGGTAGCCGCTCCGCCTGTACCCAATCGGCAAAGGTCAGCGTTTCTGACAGCGGCGTAAACCAGCCCCCCGCCCCTTCCACCAGTACCCAATCAGACCGTTCCTCCAGTTCGCGCAGACCCGCAGAGATCGCGGCGGCGTCAATCGGCCTCCCTTCATCGGCGCTAATGATATGCGGCGAGGTCGGCTCGGCAAAGGTAAAGGGATTAACCTGTTCGTAGCGCAGCACCGCGCGGCTATTGCGCTGCAGGGCCAACGCATCTTCATTGCGCAATCCCTGCGCCGTATGGTCGCTGCCGGAGGCCACCGGTTTATAGCCCGCGCTATGAAATCCCGCGCGGTTAGCCGCCTGCAGCAGCGCGCAGCTGGCGACGGTTTTCCCCACTTCGGTGTCGGTACCGGTAACGAAAAAACGTTTAATCACGTTCGATGACTCCTGTAAAAAGTTGGTACGTCAGCGGACTTTGTCCCTGCTGCTGCGGCCAGGCGAGCTGAAGCTGCCGCAGCTTACCGCGGCTGAGCGGCGCAGGGCTGCGTCCGTGGTGCAGATGGGTAGCGCCGATGCCTTTCAGCGAGCGCATCGCGCTGAGCGCATCGGTAAACGGCAGCGTAATGGCATGGACGCGGCCGGTCGCGCGGCGACCGGCCAGCACATCACGCACCGCCTGCTCGCTGAGAAAACGGTTGGCGTGCGGCTGCTCATCGATAGCGCGCCAGGCCTGGTTCAGCTCCGGCAAAGAGCCCGCCAGTAGGGTGCTGAACGCCACGCGTCCGCCGGGCCGCACCACCCGGGAAAGTTCGTCAAGGGCGGTGACGAGGTTGTCGCACCACTGCACCGCCAGGTTGCTCCACGCCAGGTCGACGCAGCCGTCCGCCAGCGGCAGCGCTTCGATATCGCCTTCGACGTAGCGATGCGCGCAGCCGCCGCGGCGGGCTTCAGCCAGCATGTCGACGGAAAGGTCCAGCGCCGTCACCCGACTCCCCGCATCAAGCCAGAAGCGGCTCATGCTACCGGGACCGCAGCCCGCGTCCAGCACCTCGGGGAAGGTTTTAATATCGAGCTGCGCCAGCAGCAGAGAGGCGCTACGCCGCTGTAATTCGTCATGCCGGGCGTACTGTCCCGCCGCGCGGCCAAACGCCGCAGCTACCGCACGTTTATTCACCACCGTCATGCAGTACCTCCAGCAGCCGGGCAATATCGGCGGAATCGTGCGCAGCGGTCAACGTCAGGCGCAGGCGGGCGCTACCGACGGGAACCGTCGGCGGGCGGATTGCCGTCGCCCAGCAGCCGCGCTCGCGTAGACAGGCTGCCAGCCGCAGCGCGCGAGCGTTATCGCCGACGATCAGCGGCTGAATCGCGCTGTCAGAATGGGTCAGTTCGCCGGAATAATGGGTCATTTTGCGGCGAAAATCTGCAATATGGCCAGCCAGCTTTTCCCGCCGCTGCCGGCCATCGTCGCTACGTATCACCCCCAGCGCGGCGCTGAGCGCCACTGCCTGCGCCGGGGGCATGGCGGTGCTGTAAATGAGATGGCGGGCAAACTGCAGCAGATAATCCGCCAGCGCTTCGCTGCAGAGGACCGCCGCCCCGCTGACGCCAAACGCTTTACCGAAGGTGACGATCAGCAAATCCGGATGAACCTGCTGGCTATAACAGCTGCCTCGCCCCTCTTCGCCGAGCGCGCCGATACCGTGCGCGTCGTCAACCAGCAGAAGCGCCCCGGCCGCCCGCGACGCTTGCTGAACCTCCGCCAGCGGCGCGCTATCGCCGTCCATGCTAAAAATGCCTTCAGTCACCACCAGCTGCTGACCGGATAGCGGTTTCGCCAGCAGTTCCCGCAGATGTCGGGAGTCATTGTGCTGAAAACGCCGCAGCTGCGCCGGGCTAAGGCTGGCGGCTTCCAGCAACGAGGCGTGGCTGAGACGATCGGCGACAATCCGATCCTCTTTGCCCGCGAGAGCGGCAATCACCGCCTGATTCGCGGCAAAGCCGGAAATAAACAGCAGCGCGCGCGGATAGCCCAGCCAGTCGGCCAGCTGGTCTTCCAGCACGTGGTGCGCCTCGCTGTAGCCGCTGACGTGGCCGGAACCGCCGCTGCCGACGCCGTAGCGCTCCGCGCCCTGCTGCCAGGCCTTGACGATCGTTGGATGCTGACTGAGGCCCAGATAATCGTTGCTGGAAAAATTGAGCCAACGCTGCCCTTCACGAATAAGCCAGCGTCCTGCGCCCTGGGTCACCGGCAGGCGACGGCGCAACGCATCCGCCGCCTGCCGCTCCGCCAGCGCTTGTTCGATACGGTGCTGCCAGCTCATAGCGCCGCCGCGTTGTAATATTCCTCGGTATCCGGGTTCATCAACGCCTGCTCCAGGCGCTGCTGTTGGGCGTTATCGCCTTCCAGCACCGCGGTCTGCTGCGGGTTGATCCCCAGCTTGCGGAACAGCTGCAGGTCTTTATCCTCTTCCGGGTTTGGCGTGGTCAGCAGCTTGCAGCCGTAGAAAATCGAGTTCGCCCCGGCCATAAAGCACATCGCCTGGGTCTGTTCGTTCATCTGTTCGCGACCGGCGGAAAGGCGCACGTGCGAGGTCGGCATCATGATGCGCGCAATGGCGATAGTACGAATAAAATCAAAGGCATCAACGTCGTCATTATCCGCCAGCGGCGTGCCTTTGACCTTTACCAGCATATTGATCGGCACGCTTTCCGGCGGCGTCGGCAGATTGGCCAGCTGCAGCAGCAGCCCGGCACGGTCTTTGACCGTTTCCCCGAGCCCGACAATACCGCCGGAGCACACTTTAATTCCGGCATCGCGCACTTTGTCGAGGGTATCGAGGCGCTCCTGATAAGTGCGGGTGGTAATAATATTGCCGTAGAACTCCGGCGAGGTATCGAGGTTGTGGTTGTAGTAATCCAGGCCGGCGCCGGCCAGACGCTGCGCCTGGCTCTCGTTCAGCGTGCCAAGCGTCATACATGCCTCCAGCCCCAGCGCTTTCACCCCTTTCACCATCTGCTCAAGATACGGCATATCGCGATCGTTCGGGTTCTTCCACGCCGCGCCCATACAGAAGCGGGTTGAACCGGCTTGTTTCGCCTGCCGCGCCGACTCCAGCACCTGCTCAACCTCCATCAGGCGTTCGGATTCAAGGCCGGTTTTATAGCGCGCGCTTTGCGGGCAGTATTTGCAGTCTTCCGGGCAGGCGCCGGTCTTAATCGACAGCAGCGTGCTGACCTGAACCTGGCGCGGGTCGAAGTGTTGACGGTGGACCTGCTGCGCTTCAAACAGCAGATCCAGAAATGGTTTATTAAATAACTCAGTGACTTGCGACATTGTCCAACGTGGGTGGTGAGCCATTAGCCTCTCCAAAAGTCGTACACGTTCTATTTCACACAGCCTCTTTGTTGGCTGCACTCGCGCACCCCAGTGACATAGTGAACTTTGCTCATGGGGTTTTCTCGTTTGCCGCCTCGATGCTGCGCGAAATATTTTGTGTACGATTCATTGTAAGTTCAGTGTAGACTTGTAAACCTAAATGTTTTCAAAATGGTTTACAAGTCGATTATGACAACGGACGATCTCGCTTTCGATCGGCGCCACATCTGGCACCCTTACACTTCAATGACTTCACCGCTGCCGGTCTATCCGGTAGTGGCCGCCCACGGCTGCGAGCTGACCCTCGCCGGCGGCGAGCAGCTGGTTGACGGCATGTCGTCCTGGTGGGCGGCGATTCATGGCTACAATCACCCGCGCCTGAATGCGGCGATGAAAGCGCAGATCGACCAGATGTCGCACGTCATGTTTGGTGGGATAACCCACCCTTCGGCGGTGGCCCTGTGCCGCCAGCTGGTGGCGATGACCCCGGAAAGCCTTGAGTGCGTGTTCCTCGCCGATTCCGGCTCCGTTGCCGTCGAAGTGGCGATGAAAATAGCGCTACAGTACTGGCAGGCGAAGGGCGACCCGCGCCAGCGCTTTCTTACCTTCCGCAACGGCTATCACGGCGATACCTTCGGCGCCATGTCGGTCTGCGATCCGACGAACTCAATGCACAGCCTGTGGCAAGGTTATTTGCCGGATAACCTCTTCGCCCCGGCGCCGCAGAGCCGCTTCGACGGCGACTGGGATGAGCGGGATATGGCGCCGTTCGCCCGACTGATGGCCGCCCATCGTCATGAAATCGCCGCGGTGATCCTCGAGCCGATTGTTCAGGGCGCGGGCGGAATGCGGATGTACCATCCCGAGTGGCTCCGGCGGATCCGCAAAATGTGCGATCGCGAAGGTATCCTGCTGATCGCCGATGAGATTGCCACCGGGTTCGGCCGCACCGGTAAGCTGTTTGCCTGCGAGCACGCGGGGATTACGGCGGATATTCTGTGCCTTGGCAAAGCGCTGACCGGCGGCACCATGACGCTCTCCGCCACCCTCACCACGCGTCAGGTGGCGGAAACCATCAGCGACGGTGAAGCGGGCTGCTTTATGCACGGACCGACCTTTATGGGCAATCCGCTGGCCTGCGCGGTGGCGACCGAGAGTCTGCGTCTGCTGGAAAGCGGCGAGTGGCAGCAGCAGGTGGCGGGGATCGAAGTGCAGCTCAACGCCGAGCTGGCCCCGGCGCGCGAATCTGAACAGGTTGCCGACGTGCGGGTCTTAGGGGCGATTGGCGTGGTTGAGACGCATCGACCGGTTAATATGGCCGCCCTGCAGCGCTTCTTCGTCGAACAAGGCGTGTGGATACGCCCGTTCGGTCGCCTGATCTATCTGATGCCGCCGTACATCATTGCGCGGGAGCAGCTAAGCCGCCTGACGCGGGCGGTTAACATCGCCGTTCAGGATGAAACATTTTTTAGCGAATAAGAGACGGTAAAGGCGCGGCGCACGCGCTACACTTCTTTGCTAATCAGTGAATTAATGCGAGGAGAGACGATGAAATTAATCAGTCATGATTTGCAGGACGGCGAGAAGCTGCCTAATCGTCATGTCTTCAACGGCATGGGCTACGATGGCGATAATATTTCACCGCACCTGGCGTGGGATGAGGTGCCGGCCGGCACTAAAAGCTTTGTGGTGACCTGTTTCGATCCCGATGCGCCGACCGGTTCCGGCTGGTGGCACTGGCTGGTGGCCAACCTTCCCGCCGATACCCGCGTGTTACCGCAGGGAGCCGGTTCCGGCCAGGCCGAACTGCCCGAAGAGGCTATTCAGACTCGTACCGATTTCGGTCAGACCGGATACGGCGGTGCAGCGCCGCCGAAGGGCGAGACCCATCGTTATATCTTTACCGTTCACGCGCTGGACGTCGAAAAAATTGCGGTCGATGAGGGCGCAAGCGGCGCGATGGTCGGCTTTAATGTCCATTTCCACAGCCTCGGCAGCGCGTCGATTACCGCCCTGTTTAGCTAATCCCCGGATGGCGGCGTAAACGCCTTATCCGGGCTACAGGTGAGTGCGATTGGGTAGCCCGGGTAAGGCGTCAGCCGCAACCCGGGTAAACCAAAACAATCACGACTCCGTCACTGCCTGCACGGCGTTTTTGCGCACCCGCGCAAACCACACCGCCGTCAGCAGGCCGAGCCACACCAGACCGGCGATCAGCGCAATCCGCGTCTCTTCCACCATCCCCAGCACCGCAATAACCAGTCCCATAAACAGTAGTGTCAGCAGCGGCGCAACCGGCCAGAACGGCACCGGAAACGCGATAGCGCTACGCTCCTCAGCGGACAGACCGCGACGCATCGCAAAGTGGGCCAGCAGGATCATTAACCAGACCCATACCGTCGCGAAGGCCGCCAGCGAGGCAATCAGCACAAACACCTGCTCCGGCATCAGATAATTCAGCACCACCGCCGCCAGCAGCGCCACGCCCATGACCACCACCGTCATCCACGGCACCCCGTTGCTGGCGATGCGCTGGAAGCTCTTCGGCGCCAGCCCCTCTTTCGCCATACCGTACATCATGCGCCCCGCGCCAAAAATATCGCTGTTAATCGCCGAAATGCTGGCGCTGATGACGATGATATTCAGAATGGTGGCCGCTGCCGGAATGCCCAGGCCATCGAAGATCAGTACGAAAGGACTACCTCGCTCGCCGAAGCTGTTCCACGGGAAAATCGCCATCAGAATCGCCAGGGTGCAGACATAAAACAGCACGATACGCAGCGGAATCGTATTGATCGCCTGCGGGATCACCTTGTGCGGATTCTTCGCTTCCGCAGCGGTGACGCCGATGATCTCAACGCCGCCAAAGGCAAACATGACGATTCCGAGCGAAGCCACGATCCCCTCCCAGCCGTTAGGGGCAAAGCCGCCGTGACTCCATAGGTTATCCAGCCCGGTTGCCGGGAAGGCGTTACCGAATCCGAAGAAAATAATGCTGCCGCCCGCCACAATCATGGCAATAATCGCCACCACTTTGATTAGCGACAGCCAGAACTCCATCTCGCCGAAAACGCGCACGCTGCACAGGTTCATGGCGCCGATAAAAAAGATAATGCTCAGCACCCAGATCCAGCGCGGAACATCGGGATACCACAGTCCCATGTAGATGCCGAAAGCGGTCACGTCCGCGAGGGCGACGATCACCATCTCAAAGGTGTAGGTCCAGCCGGTAATAAACCCCGCCAGCGGGCCAAGATACTGTCGCGCGTAGCTGCTGAAGGAGCCGGAAACCGGGTTGCGTACCGCCATTTCCCCCAGCGCCCGCATCACGATAAACACCGCCGCGCCGCCAATCAGATAGGCCAGCAGTACCGCCGGGCCTGCGGCCTTGATCGCTGATGCCGAGCCGTAGAACAGCCCGGTGCCGATGGCGGAACCGAGCGCGATAAAACGAATGTGACGGGCATTCAGCCCGCGCAGCAGGTGTGGCTTGTTTTGTTGTTGCATATGCAAGTGTCCTGATAGTTTTTATACGACGACAAATATGCGTGTAGGGTGGCCGGAAGGAAGATATCCTCCCGGCGCAGGTACAGAGAACAGCGATGGTTTAGCGTTGGTCTGAGAGCACGGCAGGCAGCAGCCGCGTAAGATGACGTGCGGCCAGAAGCGCAATGGCGTTTTCGATATCCGGAGCGAAGAAGCGGTCTTCGGTGTAGTGGGTCACCCGCTCGCGCAGCAGGTGGCGCGCCTCTTCCAGCAGCGGACTGCTGGTCAGGCCTTCACGCATATCCAGACCCTGCGCGGCAGCCAGCCACTCTACGGCCAGCACGCCGCGGGTATTTTCCGCCATCGCCCACAGGCGGCGACCGGCGGCTGGCGCCATTGAGACGTGGTCTTCCTGGTTAGCGGAGGTCGGCAGGCTGTCCACGCTGTGCGGATGCGACAGCGCTTTGTTTTCGCTGGCCAGCGCCGCCGCCGTCACCTGGGCGATCATAAAGCCGGAGTTGACGCCGCCGTTTTTCACCAGGAAAGGCGGCAGCTGCGACATATGGCTATCCATCATCAGGGCGATTCGGCGCTCGGACAGCGAGCCAATTTCGGCAATCGCCAGCGCGATATTATCCGCCGCCATCGCCACCGGTTCGGCGTGGAAGTTGCCGCCGGAGATCACGTCGTTCTCGCTGGCAAATACCAGCGGGTTATCGGAGACCGCGTTCGCTTCAACCAGCAGCACTTCCGCCGCCTGGCGAAGCTGGGTCAGGCAGGCTCCCATCACCTGCGGCTGACAGCGCAGAGAATACGGGTCCTGCACCTTGGTGCAATTATGGTGGGATTGGGAAATTGCGCTGTCATCGGTCAATAGGTGGCGATAGAGCGCCGCGGCGTCAATCTGTCCCCGCTGGCCGCGCGCTTCATGAATACGCGGATCAAATGGACGACGCGATCCAAGCGCCGCCTCGGTGGTTAACGCCCCGCAGACCACTGCGGAAGCAAACAGGTCTTCGGCTTCGAACAGCCCGCGCAGGGCAAACGCCGTCGATGCCTGCGTGCCGTTGAGCAGCGCCAGCCCCTCTTTTGCCGCCAGAGTAATCGGCTCAAGCCCCGCCTGACGCAGCGCTTCCGTCGCCGGTAGCCACTCCCCGCCGCGCACCCGCGCTTTCCCCTCGCCAAGCAGGGTTAAGGACATATGCGCCAGCGGCGCGAGATCGCCGGACGCGCCGACCGATCCCTTCGCCGGGATCCACGGCGTTACCCCGGCGTTGACCAGGCCGATCAGCGCCTGAATCACGCTCAGGCGAATGCCGGAAAAGCCGCGCGACAGGCTATTAATTTTCAGCACCATAATCAGACGCGCGAGATCGTCATCCAGCGGTTCGCCGATCCCCGCCGCATGCGACAATACCAGTGAGCGCTGGAGATTTTCCAGGTCTTCGGTGGAGATACGGGTTTGCGCCAGCAGGCCAAAACCGGTGTTGATACCGTAGGCGGTGCGGCCTTCCGCCAGAATCGCGTTGACGCAGGCAACGCTGTCATCAATCGCCGCGAACGCGCTTTCGTCTAGCGTAATGTTTAGCGGCTGGCTGTAGACGTCGCGCAGCTGCGACAGGCTGAGTTGGCCCGGAATCAGTGTTAAAGCGTTCATTTAGCGTGCCCCTGCGTTGCTGCTACCATCGGAAGATTCAAACCTTGTTCTGTCGCGCACTCAATGGCGATGTCGTAACCCGCATCGGCATGACGCATGACGCCGGTCGCCGGGTCGTTGTGCAGAACGCGGGCGATACGCGCCGCCGCTTCATCGGTACCGTCGCAGACGATAACCATGCCGGAGTGCTGCGAAAAGCCCATCCCGACCCCACCGCCGTGATGCAGCGACACCCAGGTCGCGCCGCTGGCGGTATTCAGTAAAGCGTTGAGCAGCGGCCAGTCGGAAACGGCGTCGGAACCATCGCGCATCGCTTCCGTTTCGCGGTTCGGGCTGGCGACGGAGCCGGAGTCAAGATGGTCGCGGCCGATGACGATCGGCGCGGAGACTTCGCCGCTGCGCACCATTTCGTTAAACGCCAGCCCCAGCTTCTGCCGCCACTCCAGTCCTACCCAGCAGATACGCGCCGGTAGTCCCTGGAAGCTGATACGCTCGCGGGCCATATCCAGCCAGTGATGCAGGTGCTTATCGTCTTTAACGATCTCTTTCACTTTCGCGTCGGTTTTATAGATGTCCTGCGGGTCGCCGGACAGGGCAACCCAGCGGAACGGACCGATGCCGCGGCAGAACAGCGGGCGGATATAGGCGGGAACGAAGCCCGGGAAAGCAAACGCGTCGTCAACGCCCATTTCCTGAGCCATCTGGCGAATGTTATTGCCGTAGTCAAACGTCGGCACGCCCATTTCGTGGAATGCCAGCATCGCCTGCACGTGGTCGGCCATTGAGCGTTTTGCCGCCAGGATAGTGCCCTGCGGGTCAGTCTCGGCTTTAGCCTGATACTCTTCCCAGCTCCAGCCTTTCGGCAGATAGCCGTGCAGCGGATCGTGGGCGCTGGTCTGATCGGTCACCATATCCGGACGCACGCCGCGCTTCACCATTTCCGGCACGATTTCCGCCGCGTTGCCGCATAGCGCGATAGAGATCGCCCGGCCTTCGGCGGTATATTTTTTAATGCGCGCCAGCGCGTCATCCAGCGACGTCGCCTGTTCATCAACGTAGCGGGTACGCAGGCGGAAATCGATGCGGCTCTGCTGGCATTCGATATTCAGCGAGCAGGCACCCGCTAAGGTCGCGGCCAGCGGCTGCGCGCCGCCCATGCCGCCCAGACCAGCTGTCAGTACCCAGCGGCCCTTCAGGCTACCCTGATAGTGCTGGCGACCGGCCTCAACAAAGGTCTCATAGGTGCCCTGCACGATGCCCTGGCTGCCGATATAGATCCAGCTGCCGGCGGTCATCTGGCCGTACATCGCCAGCCCTTTGGCATCCAGCTCGTTAAAGTGTTCCCAGGTTGCCCAGTGCGGCACCAGGTTGGAGTTAGCGATCAGCACCCGCGGCGAGTTTTCATGGGTTTTGAAGACGCCCACCGGCTTGCCGGACTGCACCAGCAATGTTTCGTCGCTTTCGAGGTTTTTCAACGCCTTCACGATGGCGTCGTAGCATTCCCAGTTGCGCGCCGCGCGTCCAATACCACCGTACACCACCAGCTCATGCGGGTTTTCGGCGACATCCGGGTCGAGGTTATTCATGAGCATACGCAGCGGGGCTTCGGTCAGCCAGCTCTTCGCATTTAACGTCGTGCCACGCGGTGCACGTACGTCCTGCTGGCGGTATTTGCTTTGCGACATCGGGGGTTCTCCTGACAATTAACGTTGTGTACGTAAATACATATACTTGTCTATACAAGCATGCGCAAGACAGGATTTAACAGAAATGATACATTTTTGTTATATTGCGTCAGCAATCACGTTTTGCCGACGCGCAGAGCGTTCAGGAGCCAAAATGGCCCTGGAGACGGTAGCGGCTGCCGGGGAAAAGCAGGCGCGCGTGGGAGACAATATGGGTGGTGGACCAGGTACGGCGGCGGATCAGCAGACACGGGTCGTGGGCATGAATATGCAGCAGCGCGCACTCCTCCGCCGTAGCCTGCACCGCCTCAACAATGTGCTCTCCCTCGGTTAAGGGGGCGATCAGCGACAGATAGTCGTGGGGAGTGGTGACGGTGTAGTCCTGATGCAGATAGTCCGGCACCACGGTGGCATTAACGCAGCGGTCCTCAATCTGTACCGGGATCTCATTTTCAAAATGCACCATCAGCGAATGGAAAATGCGCGTTCCGGCGGCTACGTTCAGCGCTGCGGCCTGAATCAGGTCAGCCTGAGTCTCCTCCAGCAGCAGCACCTCGCAGCGGTGCTGATGATGGCGAGAGGCGATTTCTTCAGCGATGCTGCGCACTTCAAACAGCGCCGACTGCCCTTTTGGCTCCGCAACAAACGTTCCCACTCCCTGTAATCGCACCAGCAGGCCTTCATCGGTCAGCTCGCGCAGCGCCCGGTTAATGGTCATGCGGCTAAAGCCAAACTGCGCCACCAGCTCCGCCTCCGAGGGGATGCGATCGTGCGGCCGCCAGACGCCGCTGTGGATCTTTTCGCTAATAGCCTGTTTCACCTTTTCATAGAATGGCGCAGGCGCGGAACGAGGTTGCGATGAGAACATGGCCGGGCTTCCTTGTGCTAATGGGCAGCGAAACGTCCAGAATATACTGAATCGCTATTGCCACCAATGGGCGATTTGCCACGCCAGACGCGCTGCCGCGCGGGCTCCCTGGCTATCAATATCGTACTGCGGGTTAAACTCGACCAGATCAACCGCCTGGAGCTTACCGCTGCGGCACAGCGGCTCGACGATGCGCAGCAACGTCGCCAGAGGAACGCCGAGCGCGGCCGGCGCGGACACTGCGGGCATTTCACGCGCGGGCAGCACGTCGAGATCGATAGTCAGATACAGGCGATCGTAGCGGGCAATAAGATGCTCGATTTGCGGGATAACCCGCGCTTCAAAGGCGGAGAGCACCGCTAAATCGTCAATGATCGTCACCTCGCGGCGGGCAGCTTCGTCCAGCAGCGCCCGGGTATTAGCGGCGTAACTCACGCCGATACAGGTGTAGTGAAAAGCGCGCCGCTGCGCTTCGCAGGCCAGCGCCAGCTGACGAAACGGCGTACCCGAGCTGGCCCGGTCGGCAATACGTAAGTCCAGATGCGCATCAAGGTTAATAATGCCAACCTCATCTGTGGGAAACGCGTCCAGCACGCCGGCGCCGTGGCCGAAAGCCGTCTCGTGACCGCCGCCCAGCACCAGCGTACGCTTGCCCGCGCGTTGGCAGGCCGTAACCGCTTCGCGCAGCGCCTGCTGCGCCGCTTCCAGCGCGTCGCCCTCTACGCTGACGCTCCCCATATCCACGCAGCGGTCGTGGCCGTCGTGGCTGGCCATATTCGCCAGCGCCCGGCGCAGGATTTCCGGGCCTTTAGCAGCGCCGGTTCGTCCTTTATTACGCCGAACCCCTTCGTCGCAGGCGAATCCCAGCAGAGCAATGTCACCGGGCTGCGCCTGCGGTTCAAAACGTTCGACGCGGGCGATAGTCTGAAACAGACGCAGCGCGTTGGCCGCCTCCGCGCTATCGTCGCGTCCCTGCCAAATCTCGGCGGGCGTCGGTTGCCATAGCTTCATACGATCTCTCCTCGCACCACGCGCTGCCAGAGCGGACTGCGCCCCGGCTCATAAACTATCTCAACCGGATGCGCCGCATCCCAGATAGCAAAATCGGCAACGAAGCCCGCCGCCAGCTGACCGTGGCTCGCCTGACGGCCCAGCGCCTGCGCCGCATGACGGGTTACGCCTGCCCACGCCTCCTCCGGCGTCAGGCCAAATTTCACGCAGGCCATATTCATCGCCAGATGCAGGCTGGCAAAGGGGCTGGTACCGGGGTTGTAGTCCGTCGCCACCGCCATCGGAACCTGATGTTCGCGCAGCAGTTCAACCGGCGGCCTGCGGGTTTCGTTAAGGAAATAGAACGCGCCGGGCAGAAGCACCGCCACGGTGCCGCTGCGGCTCATCGCCGCCACGCCCTCTGGGGTCAGGTATTCGATATGGTCGGCGGACAGGCCTTTATAGCGGCTCACTAATTCGGCGCCGCCCAGCGAAGAGAGCTGCTCAACGTGACCTTTTACCGGGATACCTAATGCCTGGGCCGTACTGTAAACCCGTTCAGTCTGCGCGGGGGTAAA
Source organism: Klebsiella sp. CN_Kp100 (assembly GCF_040065315.1). Classification (NCBI taxonomy): domain Bacteria; kingdom Pseudomonadati; phylum Pseudomonadota; class Gammaproteobacteria; order Enterobacterales; family Enterobacteriaceae; genus Klebsiella; species Klebsiella sp. CN_Kp100. The sequence continues at coordinate 27,602 of NZ_JBEAIJ010000053.1, read as the reverse complement.
GCCGACGTTTTCGCAGAAGGCATCGACGCTTTCGAATAACCCCTCTTCCCACAGCGCCGGGAGAATAGTCTGGCACACCAGATCGATATAGCCGTCCGGGTCGCCTTGATACTCCGGCGGCGTGGCGTGGGCGGAAAGCAGCGTTGGCGAAATCTCCACGGCATGCGTCCCGGCAAGCTGTTGTATCACGCGCAGCATTTTGCGCTCGTTTTCAAGGTCCAGCCCGTAGCCGGATTTAATCTCCAGGGTGGTGACGCCTTCGCGCAGCAGGCGAGCCAGCCGCTGTCGGGCCAGCGCCAGCAGCTCCGCTTCGCTGCTTTCCCGGGTGGCGCGCACGGTCGCGTTAATGCCGCCGCCGTTTGCGCTAATGGTCTGGTAGGAAACGCCGTTGAGGCGCTGCTCCCACTCCTGCGCCCGGCTGCCGTCAAAAACCAGATGCGTATGGCAATCGATCAGCCCCGGCGTAAGCAGCCTGCCGCCGAGGTCGATACTTCGGCCGGCTGGCGCATCGCCTTCGGGCACAATGGCCTCAATACGGCCATCGCGCACCAGCAGCACGTGGTCCTCAAGCAAGCCATAAGGCCGGGCGTATCGAGGGTCGAGGGTAGCAAGGCGGACGTTTCGCCAGATTACGCGTTCGAAAAGAGTCTGTGTCATTGCGGTCAACTTGTCATGGGTTGTATAGACATTTATTTTGATTCCACGAGAAATGTCAACTCAGACCGGGGCAAATGTTATTTATTTGTGATCAAAAGCGGCCCGTTTCCGGCGCTGAATATGTAAAGGAAGCAACTTTTTTGCGCTACATCTTCCCGTTTCGCTTAAGTTGGTATAAAACAGCAGGCTTTAAAGGACTTATCCCCTTAATTTATTCTTGCCCGGAGCAACATGAACACATATTCCGTTTCCCGCCTGGCGCTGGCGCTGGCCTTTGGCGTGACGTTGTCCGCCTGTAGTTCGACGCCTGCCGATCAACAGCCCTCAACGCAGACTGCGCCGGGCACGGCCTCTCGTCCTGTTTTAACCGCCGATGAAGCAAAAAACTTTTTACCGGCGAGCTATTTCCAGTCTTTGGATCCTAACGCTGCGGCGTGGAGCCCATCCGCCATCAGCCTGCCGGCGCAGCCGGATTTTGTCGTGGGTCCTGCGGGCGCCCAGGGCGTAACGCATACCACCATTCAGGCCGCGGTGGATGCGGCGATTATCCGCCACTCCAACCGTCGTCAGTTTATCGCCATTATGCCGGGCGAATATGCGGGCACCGTATACGTTCCGGCGGCGCCTGGCGCGCTGACCCTGTACGGCACCGGCGAGAAGCCGATTGACGTCAAAATCAGCACAGCGCTTGATTCAGAAATGGATCCGGTCTCCTGGCGTCACCAGGTCAATCCGGGCGGTAAATATATGCCGGGTAAACCGGCCTGGTATATGTACGACAGCTGCCAGAGCCGACGTGCCGCCACCGTTGGCGTTATGTGTTCCGCGGTATTCTGGTCGCAGAACAACGGCCTGCAGCTGCAGAATCTGACCATCGCCAACAACCTTGGCGACAGCGTTGACGCGGGGACGCATCAGGCGGTGGCGCTGCGTAACGATGGCGATCGGGTACAGATTAACAATGTTAATATCCTTGGCCGCCAGAATACCTTTTTCGTGACCAACAGCGGCGTGCAAAATCGCCTGCAGGATAACCGCCAGACCCGTACGCTGGTCAGCAACAGCTATATAGAAGGCGATGTAGACATCGTTTCCGGTCGCGGAGCGGTCGTGTTTGAGAATACCGACTTCCGCATAGTCAACTCGCGCACCCAGAAAGAGGCTTACGTTTTCGCCCCTGCCACCCTGAAAAGCGTGACCTACGGCTTCCTGGCGATCAACAGCCGCTTTACGGCGTCCGGCGATAACGTCGCGCAGCTGGGCCGCTCGTTAGACGTTGACGGCAATACCAATGGCCAGGTCGTTATTCGCGACAGCGTCATTAACGAAGGTTTTAACATTGCCAAACCGTGGGCTGATGCGGTCGGTTCCAATCGTCCTTTCAGCGGCAATACCGGAACGGCGGATGCCAAAGGCAACCCGCAGCGTAATCTGAACGACGCTAACTTCAATCGCATGTGGGAATACAATAACCGCGGCGTGGGGAGCTTCGTCGTCGCTGAACCGAAACAATAACGCCTGACTTGAAGGGGGAGCGCCTCCCCCTTTCTCCTCCTCTTTCCTGCGGCCCCCTTTCCGTTGCAAATCATTACCTGGCGTCATGACGCTCTTTCATCAGAGCAGGCGACAATCCTGTACAAGTTTTTCACATTTTTATTACACTATAAGATAAGTAAAATCATATAGTTAAATTTATTTGTTAAAAAAACCCACTAAATGTACAAAATTTTTCTGCAAAAATTGTACATCCTGAAAATCGTGACTATAGTTATTACGTAAGTTTTGATTACTCTGCATTACCGAATTCTTATGAATTAAAAATTGCACACCATTTCTCTGAAATGGTGAAAAAACCGTATAGCAAAGATGATGTTATCACTCATCTTTGTTAGTTGATTATGGCTAAAATAACCCGGGATTAACCATGCAGATAAAGAACACCATTCCAGCAGAATTTATATTTAACTCTGCGTTGTTGAAAAACATCGAACATATGGTGCGAATGGAGAACGAGGCCGTGAGCAATGAACGTTTAATCGTTGAGGTTCAGCGCCGTCTGAATGTCGAGAAAAATGAAATACTCGCTGACTTATACACCCAGACGCTGCATATGTTACGCGCGAAAAATCATCACTAAGCGTGATTTGTTAAAGTATTCTTTAATTAACACTTCTGCCTCGGAGGACAAATGAATAACGACAAGCAAGGTCTCTTTTTTAATCATTACGATCTTTGGATTAACAATAACCTTCTTCGTCAAGGATTACAGCTTGTACTAGATTCATTATCACCAGGCTGTTTTCATGGAAAATACGTCTTTTTCACCAGCGATAACTATTATGCGGTGCTCAATCATCATTACGACCGCAAAAGAGTTCGTTTTGTCCTGCTCACCGACGGCAACGATCTGAACTTCCTTAGCGAAATTCCGATGTACAGAATTCCTGCGCGCTCAACGCCCGCTGAGATAAAATCTTTTATTCTTCGCCCGACGTTGTTTGGTAAAAAACCTGACAGTGAAGCTGAAAGTATTGTTTTTACCAACCGCGAAAAAGAAGTGATTCGCCTGATGAACGATGGCGAAGCGATGGTTAATATTGGGAAGTCACTGAATTTACATATTAAAACAATTTACCAAATTCGCCTGACCTTAATTAAAAAACTAGGCTGTTCTGGTCGCACTGATTTTTTTAATATTAGCCGCAGCGAAACATTTAAAGCCTGGACTCAGCAAAATTTCTGATAGTTTACCTGCCAGCGCATGTTGCCATGCTTCAGGAAGACAAGCGGCGGAAAAACATCTCTAAGAATGTTCCGCTGCTAACCCTCTAAGAAACTTACTCTCCGTGAAACTCGATGGTAAAGCCCTGACTTTGCCAGTGGCTAAGTAATTCTGCCTGCAAAGGGGTCAGCGCGCGGCCGGTCCAGACAAAGATGTGCTGACCAGGGAACAGTTCCGGGCGAGGAGAGTCGAGCGGTTCCGCCAGCACATTAACGTGCCAGGCGCGCTGAGACAATCGCCATGCTTCCAGCCACAGGCGAGTGCGATCTTCATTACCCCATCCTACTAACAGCGTCTCTTTACCCACCTTCTTACGCGATTCCGCAAGGATGGACGCCACGCAATCTATCAAAATGCCATCCAGCATACTGATGATAGCCAGGGAAGTATTCTGGTCGAGATTAAGCTTGCTGCGCACGGGGACAAACAGCCGGTCAATAAGTTTATCTACGGGATATTCATGGCTGAGGGACATGATGCGGGTGCGTAATTTTGAGGGCTGAACACCTCGCAGAAGCGTCATCATCTCTTCCTGGAGCAGAACGGCTGCGTCTTGCGTTTCAGGCTGATGGCCTTCCAGAAGCGCCTTAACCTTGCCAACGGAGACGCCGCGATCGATCCAGCGTTTGATTTCCTCAATCCGCTGAACGTCCTCCTCGTCAAACTGGCGGTGTCCCCCCTCGCTTCTCTGCGGCTTCAGCAGACCGTATCTACGCTGCCATGCACGCAAAGTAACAGGGTTGATTCCGCAACGTTCGGCAACTTCACCGATACTGTAATATGCCATTAGCGCCCTCTAACCTGATAATACTTTACCGACTAAATTAACTAATTTAGACGAGTTGTACAATTAACTTTTCTTGTACAGCTAAAATTAACAGGTCGGACGCCAATGTACACAGCAAAAAACAAGGCTTATTTTGCCGTTATACACGGCTTTTTAAGCGAAACGCTGCGCTGAGCAGCGTTCAAAAAATTAAAGAAGCTCGCAGGCTATTTTTTTCTCCGGCCAGGCTACCGGCGGAATGCCCCCGAAGCACGGGCTGGCAAATAAATTTCCCTGGAAATGCGTAATCCCCGCTGATTCCAGCCACATCCACTCTTCCGCCCGCTCAACCCCCACCGCTGAAATGGCAATTTCCAGGGAATTACAACATTTGATAATCGCCTGAACGATTGCCTGTTTCGGGCCGTGCTTATGGATATCTTTGACCAGCTGGCGATTAATCTTAATGCGGTCCGGCTGAAACTGCGCCAGCAGCACTAGCCCGGCAAACCCGGCGCCAAAGTGATCGATAGCCACGCGAATTCCCGCAGATTTTAGCTTTCGCACAGAATCGGTAAATTCATCAACGCGAGAAATCGCTTCGCTCTCGGTGAATTCCACAATAATTTGCTCGGGAATCAAACCACTGGCTTCAATTTCAGCCAACAGAAATTCGACAGCGTTGGGAACATTGACCAGCGTCATGGGTAACAGATTAATCGACAAGGTGCGTCCACGAAGATGCAAACGTCCCGCCATGGCGAAGGCGATGCGCTTACTGTGCAGATCCGTCCAGTAGATTTCCTCTCGCGAAAGTCCGTCAAAATAGACCGCTGGCGATTCACCGGAGTTGGTGCGCAGCAGCGCTTCATAGGAGACGACCTCTTTGGCAAACGGATCGATCACCGGCTGAAAAGCAAAGCTGCACTCGGCCTGCTCGAGCGGGGTTTCAGGATACCAGGCCTCGTCTTCTATCACAAAGTCCCAGCTTTCGGCCGCAGGAATTTCGTAATAGTTCTCCTTTTCAGTGGCTTCGACGAAGGTACGGAAAAAGTGGAGAGCTCTGTCGTCATAGATAAGCTGATATTTCGTGGTTCCTTTGTCCAGCACGGCCTGCAGAACTTCATCGCGGTCAAACTCTCGTAAATCAAAGAGTTCCATACCGATTTTGCCAAAGCGACGGGTCGGCCCATGGTCTCTGAGAAGCTCAACGAGGTTATGGTGCCGCGGGTCTTCGCAGATATGGCGATAAATTTCCTCAACCTTCTCTTCAGGTCCTTCTAATAGTTGAAAAAAATGGGTGCCGTTAAAAAGCAAAATACCCGTCACGTCTTCCTGACCATTTTTTACATTTGCTGCAGCAACCATGCTTTCGAGCGATTTAATTGACACGTTGTCGCAGATATGACTGCGATAAATGATGGTAGTGAGCATGAAATTTCCGAAAGAAGAGATGAATGCTAATGAGATATTACAGTAGCAGGTCTACTCACATAAGTCCTGTAAAACAGCGCGCGTCCTTAACAAATAAATCACATTAACATCCTCTTTTCGCTGACATTCTTACCATCCTGCGCACCTGTACAAGCCGTACATCTCCATTCGCTGTTTACCTTAAGATTTGTACAATTTTAAAAGCATATAAATCAATATGTTATAAAAAATATTAAGAAAATTAACATATTTTTTCCATTTTCTATGTACAAGTTGTCAAACATTGTATAACTTTAATCGCAACTTTACTGATAATTGAACTGACAGGAGCACATATGCAGCAGAACGGTTACATTCCTGACACGGCTAACGCTATTGCCCATTACTTCAATAAAGCTTCGTTGCCTTCTCAGCAGGAAACGTTGGGACAGATTGTTATGGATATCCTGAATGAAGGACGGAACCTGAATCGCAAATCCCTGTGTACGAAACTGCTGAGTCGCCTTGAAGTGGCTTCAGAACCTGAAGAAGAAAACCATTATCAAACGTTGATTGGTCTCTTGTTTGAGCATCAGGGGTAAAAGTAGCTTCAGTTATCTGGTGATTTAAGTCGTTACTGAATGAGGAAATATAGGGGATGGGCCAGTATCTGACACGGATTACCGGCTTGCTACTAAATTCCCAGTCAAGGAGATGACAATGATCAGAGATACCGTTATGAATCACAATGATTATGATCCATTAACCGATGTATTGATTGGAGAGGCTGTCCTCTCGCTACTCAAAAGCAAGGGGCCTATTAGTAAACAAGCACTGATCGGTAAACTCCAGGCCATGCAGGCCGGAGAACAAGATAAAAAGCGGCGGAATGCAATTGGGCGTATTATCGATGAAATCAGTAATATGGTAGCTCGCCGTGGAAACAACAAAACTGTGGGTACTTCAGGCGCTAAACACAATTGGGATAAGCCGAATTCATTATTAGGCTCCCCTCAGCAGCCAGGTACTAATAAAATACACTGACCTCTAACGGTCGAATGTTTAACTCACAACGTAGAGAATATGATGAGACAGACTATGCATCAGCAACCGGATATTTACGCAGGCCTGAACGATACCGCACTCTCTGAATATTTCCGCAACGCAGGCGACAGGCTGATCGATGAATCAGCGGTGATGTCACTGGCTATCAGTAGCATCCTGGAGTCTGAGGGGCATCTCAACAATAAAGCGATTATTCTGTGGTTAATTACGGCGCTGGAGACTACCAGCGATGTCGTAACCGCCGACGTTATCCGCAAAACGCTGGAAATCGTCGTAAGCTACACCATGGATGATATCTGATTTTTTAACCGGCAGTCATTCACAGGGATGTCACCTATCGCTAAGCGAATGGTTGTTTCGTTATATAGCTGTGGATACATCTACAATCCATGCGCAATATTATTGTTCTTAACACTCGCCTCCGCTGAGCAGATGACTCATCTGCTCAGAGGCGTGTGTTAATTATAAATAAGATTTAATTTATTTTTGCTCGCCTTCGCCAGAAATAAACGCGATAGTTTTTGTTTCAATAAAGCCTGCGGTATTGAGTTATATGACCGCCGCCAGACGGCGAATCCCCTCAGCCAAAACCTCTGGCGGATGGTTTGCAAAGCCAAGCAATATTCCCTCACGTGACATTGGCCGCTGGCAATAGCGCGCAAAAGTTTGTACACCTAAGCCTATCTGGCGCGCCTTCCGCACCACCTCCTGTGCCCGTAAGCCATCCAGCAGCCAGCAGACTATATGCACGCCGGAATCCGTAGGATGCACCAGCATGCGCCCGGGAAAATAGAATTTAATCGCCGCCTCCAGCGCGCTTTTTCGCTCAAAACAGGCTTTACGGATCCGACGAACGTGGCTGGCATAGTGCCCCTCGCGGATGAAACGCGCCAGAACGGCCTGTTCCAGATATCCGCTACAGAGGTCAGTATAATATTTGGTGATGGCAAACTGTTCGCGCAAATGCTCGGGGACAACTAAAAAGCCCAGACGAAATGCCGGATACATCATCTTAGAGAATGTACCCGCATAGATGACCCGCTGATGTTTATCCAGCCCCTGCAACGCCTGCAGAGAGCGGGCGGCATAGCGAAATTCGCTATTGTAATCATCTTCGAATATCCAGGCGCGGTTAGCTTCCGCCCACTCCAGCAGAGCAAGCCTCCGCGGCAGACTCAGCGTGCCGCTGAGCGGAAACTGATGCGACGGCGCGGTATAGACCAGCTTAGCCCCGGGATAATGGTCTATTCCATCCTGAATATCCATGCCCTCATCGTCAACCCGAACGGCCCGAACAACGGCTCCCCTGGCGGCGAATGCGCCGCGAGCGCCGTTATATCCGGGATCGTCCAGCCAGACTTCATCGCCCTTTTCCAGTAAAGCCTGCGCGGCGATCGTCAACGCTTGCTGAATGCCGTTAACAATAATCACCCGATCTTCGTGGCAATTTACGCCGCGCGTCGCCTGTATATAGTCGCTGATTGCCTGACGCAGCGGCAGGAATCCCCAGGAGGAGGCGTGCGATGCGAGTTCACGGCGCGATTGCCGCCAGACGCGCCCTAGCAAGCGCCCCCACAAAGCATGAGGGAAAAGATCGGTACAGCCAATACCGACGGCGAAAACCGCGCCCATCTCTCCGCTATCTTCGCTTTCCGTCCATGAGGGTACCAGGGCTGACACATCAGGGTTCAGCGGCCCAACGCTGGCTATTGCCGTTTCCGGCGCCGTCGGCGACCCGTACTCGCTAATGACGTGATCCGGAATATGGTCGCAGACAAAGGTGCCTGCCCCCTTGCGCGTCAGCAGATAGCCTTCATCAATCAGGCGCTCAAACCCGGCAATGACCGAGTTGCGGGAGATCGCCATCATCTCAGCCAGCGCCCGGCTGGAGGGTATTTTTGCACCCGCCGATAACCGGCCATCCAGAATCGCTTGGCGCAGGGCGTGATAGACCTGGTCTTTAATCACGCCGCGCGTTAATAACAGTTCCTGGAACAGAGGGGCAATGGGTTTTGGCATGAGCGGCAGCGGCATCAACGTAATAAAAGTGGATCCTATAAATATACAGAAAGTGTCACTTTTTAGGAACCAGAACGCCTCCTATCATAACGCACAACCATCCGGTTTCTAAAAGTAAGGAATAAGCATGAAGAGCCAGAAAACCGACGTTAACCTCGCGGAAATTACCCTCCAACCCGCAGCTGAAACTGACTTTGCCGCGTGGCTGCCGCTGTGGAAAAGCTACCAGACGTTTTATCGCGTCGACATCCCGGACACCGTCACGCAACTCACCTGGAAGCGTTTTTTCCATTCTGTGGAACCCATGTATTGCGCGGTGGCAAAACGCGAAGGCAGGATTGTGGGATTCGTTCACTATCTCTTCCACCGCTCTACCTGGGCCGAAAGCGACTACTGCTATCTGGAAGATCTGTTCGTTGATCCGGCCGTTCGGGGCCAGCATATCGGCAAACGGTTGATTGAGTATGTACAGCTACAGGCGCGGAAGCGTCACTCAGCCAGCCTGTACTGGCACACGCATGAAACCAATCTGCGGGGTCAGCGCTTGTACAACTGGGTCGCGGAGAAAAGCGGCATGATTGAGTATCGTATGCGGGTGAAATAGCCCTTGCGCCAGGCGTAAAAAAACCTCGCCGCGGCGAGGTTTCGGCCACACCTGCGGGCTTAACGAGCGTTGACCACCACCCACATCGGGCCCTGGCCTACGGCATAGCGCCCTTTTTCCTGCAGCAGCCCCTGCTTGCCTTCGATTTCATACACCGCAATATGATGCGATTTCTGACCGGCAGCGATGAGGAATTTGCCGCTATGATCGAGATTAAAGCCGCGCGGCTGGGTTTCGGTATTTTGATAGCCCTCGATGGACAGCACGCTGCCGTCTTCCGAAACGCTAAAGATGGTAATAACGCTGGCGGTGCGATCGCAGGCGTAGAGGTGACGGCCATCGGGCGTCAGGTGAATATCTGCCGCCCAGCGAACGCCGGTGAAATCAGGCGGCATCATGTCCAGCGTCTGCACGCACTCGATTTTGCCGTGCGGATCCTTCAGCTCCCAGACGTCAACGGAGCTGTTCAGTTCGTTAACGCAGTAGCCGTATTGCTGGTTCGGATGGAAGACCATATGACGCGGGCCCGCGCCTTCAACGGTGGTCACCTCAGCCGGTTCCTGGGCAGCCAGGAAACCGTCGTCGCTCAGGGTAAACAGGCAGATACGATCCTGTTTCAGCGCCGGAACCCACAGGGTGCGATTGTCCGGGGAAATATTTGCCGAGTGGCAGCCTTCCAGCCCTTCCACCACCGCCACCGCTTCCCGCGGCAGGCCGTCCACCAGCGGCGTAACGCTTACGCAGCCCGCGTTATAGGATGCGCTGAACACAAAGCGGCCTTGATGATCGGTAGAGATGTGCGTTGGGCTACCGGGCAGCGCGGCTTCGCCAGCGAAGGTCAGGGCGCCATTATCGGGCGCAATGCGGTAGGCCAGTACGCGAAACTCCGGACGCACGCCGACGTAGAGATACTCTTTGTTCGGGCTCACCACCATCGGCTGCACCTGCCCCGGGGCATCAACAACCTGCACCAGCGTCAGTTTCCCCTCAGGATCCAGATCCCAGACGTGAATCTGCTGGCTTTCCGGGCTGGCGGTATAAACGGTTTGTTTCATGAATACTCCTTCCTCACTGCACGTGGAAATTTCATTTTTCAGACTAACGGCGCCCTGAAAAATACAATACGCATACACAACATTTTTCAGATTGCCTCCAGGCAGCCTGAAAGATCAAGTGTATCGGCTCTTTAGCGGTAGATGCTGAAAAGTTTGCCGGAATGGCACAGCGGTGTACCATCATAGCCTGCTAACTTTTCATCATTAACCGGAAACAACACATGACCTCACGCGTGATTGCCCTGGATTTAGACGGCACGCTCTTAACCGGCAAAAAGACCATCCTCCCCGCCTCGCTCGACGCGCTGGCTCGCGCCAAAGATGCTGGATACCAGATCATTGTCGTCACCGGACGACATCACGTCGCTATCCATCCTTTTTATCAGGCACTGGCTCTCGATACACCTGCAATTTGCTGCAATGGTACTTATTTGTATGATTATCATGCAAAAAAGGTGCTTGAGTCCGATCCGATGCCGGTCGATAAAGCCCTGAGCCTGACGGAGCTACTGAACCAGCATGATATTCACGGCCTGATGTACGTTGATGACGCCATGCTCTACGAGCGGCCGACCGGGCACGTCATCCGCACTGCCAACTGGGCCCAGTCTCTGCCCGTCGAGCAGCGCCCGGTATTTACTCAGGTCGACTCTCTGGCGCAGGCGGCGCGCGAAGTTAACGCCGTGTGGAAATTCGCCCTGACCGATGAAGATACCGCCAAACTGCAGCGTTTTGCCCTGCACGTTGGCCAGACGCTGGGCCTGGAGTGCGAATGGTCGTGGCACGATCAGGTGGATATTGCCCGGGAAGGCAACAGTAAAGGTAAACGCCTGGCGCAGTGGGTGGCGTCCCGGGGACTGTCAATGCAGGATGTTATCGCTTTCGGCGACAACTATAACGACCTCAGCATGCTGGAGGCCGCCGGCACCGGCGTAGCGATGGGCAACGCGGTAGAGGAAGTGAAAGCGCGCGCCAACGTGGTGATCGGTGAAAACGAAACCACCAGCATCGCCGACTACATCTATCGCCACCTGCTGTAATCAGGCGGCTATCGACACGCTTTTTATCTGCGCATACAGCCGCTGGCCCGGGGCAACGCCCAGATCATCGCGAGCCCAGGGGCTGATGCGCGCCCACAGCGTACGGCCGCTTATTTCGAGCCTGACCTCAACCTGCCCATGGCTTTCAATACACTGCATAACCTCCGCGGGCAAAATATTGCGAATACTGGTTTGCTGAGCGGGCTGCAGTACCAGAGACACGTCTGAGGCCTGAATGCGCATGCGCGCGGTTTCGCCCAGCGGCCTGTCAAGCCGGTTGACCCATATCTGCTGGTCGCCGATCGCCAGGGCGGTCATCGTATACTGCGGATGCTGGGCGGCAACAATCGCGCTCAGGATGGTACTTTGCTGATCCTCGGGCAGCCAGGGGTGCATCACGCTACTACTCCACACCTCTTCCAGGCAGCCAAAGGCTTTCACCTTCCCCGCCTCCAGCACCAGCACGTTATCCGCCAGGTGCTGGATCTCATCAAGAGAGTGGCTGACGTACAGCATCGGGATGTTAATTTCGCGCGCCAGCCGCTGCAGATAGGGCAACAGCTCGCGCTTGCGCGGGATATCCAACGATGCCAGCGGTTCATCTAACAGCAGCAGCTCCGGCGCGGTAAGCAGCGCCCGGCCAATCGCGACCCGCTGTTTTTCTCCGCCGGAGAGTCCTCCCGGTAGCCGATCAAGCAGTGGCGCAATGCCGAGCAGATCGACCAGCTTATCGAACTGTCCGGCCATATTTTTTGCCATGCCATATTGCAGATTGCCCCGTACTTTATAGTGCGGAAACAGGCGCGCGTCCTGAAAAACATAGCCAATGCGGCGTTTTTCCGGCGCCAGGCAGATACGTTTTTCAACATCGTTCAGCACTCTGCCGTTAAGGACAATGCGCCCCTGCTGCGGGTGGGTCAGGCCGCTAATAGCGTTGATCAGCGAGGTTTTTCCCGCGCCAGAGACGCCGAATACCGCTGTAATGCCGCTGGCAGGGAGCGTCTCGCGGATTTGCAGACAGTGGGTTCCCAGCGTCTGGGTAAAATCGAGTTCAAGCATGTTATTTCCCCATCCGCTGACGGCTGAGGCGGGACAGCCATTCGGAAATCAGCAGCGATACCAGCGCCAGCACAATCGAAATCAAGCATAAACGCGCGGCTGCGCCTTCTCCCCCGGGGGTTTGGATCAGGGTATACATGGCCGAAGGGATGGTACGCGTTTCACCGGGAATATTGGAAACAAAAGTGATAGTGGCGCCAAACTCGCCCAGCGAACGGGCAAAAGCCAGCACGGTGCCGACGATAATACCGGGTAGCGTCAACGGTAGCGTAATAGTGAAAAATACGCGCCAGCGCCCAGCGCCCAGGGTACGCGCCGCCTGCTCAAGCTTGATGTCCACCCCTTCCAGCGCGAGGCGAATGGCCCGCACCATCAACGGAAAGGACATGACCGCCGCCGCCAGCACCGCGCCGCGCCAGCTAAACGCAAAGCTCAGCCCAAACCAGTCATATAGCCAGCTGCCGATAAAGCCGCGGCGCCCCATCGCAATCAGCAACAGATAGCCCACCACCACCGGCGGCAGCACCAGCGGCAGGTGGATAACGCTATCGAGCAGCGCTTTGCCGGGAAAATCCCGACGAACCAGCAGCCAGGAAAAAAAGATGCCGAAAGGTAAGCTAACTACCACCGCCAGGGAGGAGACTTTCAGGCTCAGCAGTACCGCCTGCCATTCAGGATCGCTTAAGAACATTAGTGGGTAGTGAATCCGTAACGTTTAAAGATGGCGGACGCTTCCGGCCCTTTTAAATAGTCATAAAACGCGCTGACCGCGGCATTTTTATGGCCGTCGACGATTGCCAGCGGATATTCCACCTTCTTATGGGAATCTTCCGGGAAGGTACCGACAACTTTTACCCCCTTGCTGGCGACCGCATCAGAGCCGTACACGATCCCCAGCGGGGCTTCGCTGCGTTCAACCAGGGCCAGCGCGCCGCGCACGTCCTCTGCCGGAGCCAGCTCAGGCGACAGGGTATCCCAGGCTCCCAGCTTTTGCAGCGCTTCTTTCGCATAGATGCCAGCAGGCACGTGTTCCGGGTCGCCAACGGCCAGGCGGCCGCCTTTCAGCAGGCTGGTCCAGTTGGTTTTATCATTGATGCTTATCTCGCCCTGAGCGCTGGCTTTCGGCGCTACCACGACCAGGCTGTTTCCGAGAAGGGTCGTCCGAGAAGCAGAATCAATGCTCTTTTTCCCGGCCGCGTAATCCATCCATTTTTGATCGGCGGAGATAAACAGATCCGCCGGCGCGCCCGCTTCAATCTGGCGCGCCAGCGTGGATGAAGAAGCAAATGAAGAGACAACCTCAACGTTCTTCTCTTTCTTATACTCTTTAGCGATATCCTGCATGGCGTTAGTGAGCGATGCTGCGGCAAAAACCGTCACTTTGCCCTCATCCGCCAGCGCGTGACCGGCAACGCAGAGCGTTAACGTTGTTCCGGCAAAAAAGCGTAACCATTGACCTGCCATCTGAATCTCCCGTAGGTTCGTTATGTAGCTGACAATATAACGATAGAGCCAGGACTTTCCCAGAGAAAATTAGGGGTAATGAGCGGAGGATCAAACGAAGGGGGAAAAATAAAAACGCCCGGTCAAACCGGGCGCGGGGGAAATCAGTGGTTTTGCGGCCTGCTGTCTTTATGGCCGGCTCCGGAGAAGAGGTTAAACACTTCGCCCAGCCCGTAAATCAACCCCAGGATGACAGCCATCACCACAGGGACCATGACTACGGCAAAAACCAGACTTTTCAATAGCTCTAACATGGTTGGCTCCAGAAAGTACGAATACTTTATTGTAACGAATTCCGCCGGAAAAACACGCCCCATTTGTGCGGTGCCTCACGGACTGCCGCCGCAGAAGCATCTTGCAAGATGACCGCTATCGGTCACAATACCTTTTTTTCATCAGGACATGATTATGCAGGCCGAAATTCTCCTTACCCTTAAATTACAGCAGCGCCTGTTCGCCGATCCCCGTCGTATCGCCCTGCTGAAGCAAATTGACCTGACCGGCTCCATTAGCCAGGGGGCCAAAAATGCCGGCATCAGCTATAAAAGCGCATGGGATGCCATTAATGAAATGAATCAGCTCAGCGAGCAGACCCTGGTTGACCGGGCGACCGGCGGCAAAGGCGGCGGCGGCGCGGTCCTCACCCGTTACGGGCAGCGGCTGATTCAGCTCTACGACCTGCTGGCGCAGATTCAGCAGAAAGCGTTCGATGTCCTGAGCGATGATGACGCCCTTCCCCTCGACAGCCTGCTGGCCGCCATTTCGCGATTCTCTCTGCAGACCAGCGCGCGCAACCAGTGGTTCGGCACGATTACCGGCCGCGACCATCAGCAGGTTCAGCAGCACGTGGAGGTCCTGCTGGCCGACGGGCAAACCCGTCTCAAAGTCGCGATTACCGCCCAAAGCGCCGATCGTCTTGGCCTGGATGAAGGCCAGGAAGTATTAGTGCTGCTGAAGGCGCCGTGGGTTGGCATCACCCTGGATGCCGCGCAGGCGGTACAGGCTGATAATCAGCTGTCCGGCCGAATCAGCCGCATCGAACGCGGGCCGGAGCAGTGCGAAGTACTGATGGCGCTCCCGGATGGTCAAAGCCTTTGCGCCACCCTGCCGGTGGAACAGACGCGCGATCTGGCCGAAGGCGCGGAAGCGATAGCATATTTCAATGCCGATCGCATCATTCTCGCCACGTTATGCTAACGCCATTGACATTGTGGGCGTGAAGACGTATCCCTGAAATAAATCGCTGCAAAAAGTGGGATACACAATGTCATCATTGCAAATTTCGCAAGGCATGTTTCGCCTGAGCGACACCAAAACGTTAAATATTGAACAGCTCTGCGTGCAGGCTGGCGAGAGCTGGGCTTTCGTCGGCAGCAACGGCAGCGGGAAGTCGGCCCTTGCGCGGGCGCTATCCGGAGAGCTGACGCTGCTCAGCGGACAGCGCGAGAATACGTTCGCACGCGTTACCCGTCTCTCTTTTGAACAGCTGCAGAAGCTGGTCAGCGATGAGTGGCAGCGCAACAACACGGACTTGCTCAGCCCCGGAGAAGAAGATACCGGACGCACGACAGCGGAAATTATCCAGGATGAGATTAAAGACCCCTCCCGCTGCGCCCGCCTTGCTGAACAGTTCGCTATCAGCCACCTGCTTGAGCGCCGCTTTAAATATCTCTCTACCGGAGAAACGCGTAAGACCCTGCTGTGCCAGGCGCTGATGGGCGACCCCGACCTGCTTATCCTTGATGAGCCGTTCGACGGTCTTGATATCGCCTCACGCCAGCAGCTTGCGGCGCTGCTGGCCACGCTCAACGGCGAAGGGATCGCCCTGGTGCTGGTTCTTAATCGTTTCGATGAAATCCCGGAGTTCGTTCAGTTTGCCGGCGTGCTGGCGGAGTGTGTTCTGAGCGAAACCGGCGAAAAGCAGGCCCTGCTGCAGCAGGCGCTCATTGCCCAGCTGGCCCACAGCGAAAGGCTTGATGGCATGACGCTGCCGGAGCCCGATGCCCCGGCCGCGCGTCTTGGGCTGGACGACGATGCGCCGCTCATCGTGCTCAACGACGGCAGGGTTTCCTACAATGACCGCCCCATCATTAATCATCTGAACTGGACGGTAAATCCCGGCGAACACTGGCAGATAGTCGGCCCCAACGGCGCCGGTAAATCGACGCTACTCAGCCTGGTCACCGGCGACCATCCCCAGGGCTATAGTAACGACCTGACCCTGTTTGGCCGCCGCCGCGGCAGCGGGGAAACGATCTGGGATATTAAGAAGCATATCGGTTACGTCAGCAGCAGCCTGCACCTTGAATACCGCGTCAGCACCAACGTACGTAACGTGATTCTCTCGGGCTATTTCGACTCGATTGGCATCTATCAGGCCGTTTCCGACAAACAGCATAAGCTGGTGCAGAACTGGCTGGATATTCTGGGGATTGATAAACGCACCGCCGATGCGCCGTTCCATAGCCTCTCCTGGGGGCAGCAGCGGCTGGCGCTGATCGTCCGCGCGCTGGTCAAGCACCCTACCCTGCTGATCCTCGATGAACCGCTGCAGGGGCTGGATCCGCTCAACCGCCAGCTGGTGCGCCGCTTTGTTGATGTGCTCATTAGCGAAGGGGCGACGCAGCTGCTGTTTGTCTCCCACCATGCGGAAGACGCTCCCGACTGCATCACCCATCGCCTGGCGTTCGTGAGCAGTGGAGACGGTTACACCTACCGGGTCGGCCCGCTGGAAAATTAAGCCTGTAAAGGGGTCTGCGGATCCCTTATTTTTTCAGAATAATAGCCTGATCATAAATTAACCCCCTGTACTATAATCAAAAAATCTTAAAAGCTACGGCTGGAAATTTTAGTGTAAACGATTCCACCAATTTGCCCTATGTCACACTTTTACCTTCTTTGGTATGCTATCTTCTTCTCACACGATAAGCCTATTGGAGCGAATCATGAAAGTACTGGTTACAGGTGGTAGCGGTTACATTGGAAGTCACACCTGCGTTCAACTGCTACTGCAGGGACACGACGTGATTATTCTCGACAATCTCTGCAACAGTAAGCGCAGCGTATTGCCAATCATTGAACGTCTCGGCGGCAAAAGCGCCACCTTTGTTGAAGGCGATATTCGTAATGAAGCGCTGATGACGGAAATTCTTCACGATCACGCCATTGAAGCGGTGATCCATTTTGCCGGCCTGAAAGCCGTCGGGGAATCCGTCGCCAAACCGCTTGAATATTACGACAACAACGTAACCGGAACGCTAAAACTCGTTTCCGCTATGCGCGCTGCGGGCGTGAAAAACTTTATTTTCAGCTCCTCCGCCACCGTCTACGGCGACCAGCCCAAAATTCCTTATGTCGAGAGCTTCCCGACCGGTACTCCGCAGAGCCCGTACGGCAAAAGCAAGCTGATGGTTGAGCAGATCCTGACTGACCTGCAAAAAGCGCAGCCGGACTGGAGCATCGCACTGCTGCGCTACTTCAATCCGGTTGGCGCCCATCCATCGGGCGATATGGGCGAAGACCCGCAGGGCATTCCGAACAACCTGATGCCGTATATCGCGCAGGTCGCGGTTGGGCGCCGTGAATCGCTGGCGGTATTTGGCAACGACTACCCAACCGAAGACGGCACCGGCGTACGTGACTACATTCACGTCATGGACCTTGCCGACGGCCACGTCGCGGCGATGGAAAAACTGGCCGACAAAGCCGGCGTGCATATCTATAACCTTGGCGCAGGCGTCGGCAGCAGCGTACTCGACGTGGTCAATGCCTTTAGCAAAGCCTGCGGCAAACCGATTAACTACCACTTCGCGCCGCGCCGCGAAGGCGACCTCCCGGCCTACTGGGCGGACGCTGAAAAGGCCGACCGCGAGCTGAACTGGCGCGTGACGCGCAACCTTGACGAAATGGCGCAGGACACCTGGCACTGGCAGTCCCGTCATCCGCAGGGTTATCCAGACTAAGGAACCTTCATGAGCGTATTTAACCCCGTCGACCATCCACATCGTCGTTATAACCCGTTAACCGGGCAGTGGATTCTGGTTTCTCCGCATCGCGCCAAGCGCCCCTGGCAGGGGGCGCAGGAAACGCCGGCAAAGCAGACCTTGCCCGCGCACGATCCGGACTGTTTCCTGTGCCCGGGCAATACCCGCGTCACCGGCGACAAAAACCCGAACTACACCGGCACGTTTGTTTTTACCAATGACTTTGCGGCTTTGATGACCGATACCCCTGATGCCCCGGAAAGCGACGATCCGCTGATGCGCTGTCAGAGCGCCCGCGGCACCAGCCGGGTCATCTGCTTCTCGCCAGATCACAGCAAAACGCTGCCGGAACTGAGCGTTGAGGCGCTGGAAGGCGTGGTTAAAACGTGGCAGGAGCAGACCGCCGACCTTGGAAAGAGCTACCCCTGGGTGCAGGTCTTTGAAAATAAAGGGGCGGCGATGGGCTGCTCCAACCCGCACCCCCATGGGCAGGTGTGGGCCAACAGCTTTCTGCCTAATGAGGCGGAACGCGAAGATCGTCTGCAAAAAGCGTACTTCACCGAGCACGGCGCGCCGATGCTGGTGGATTACGTGCAGCGCGAATCAGCCGACGGTAGCCGTACTATCGTTGACACTGACCACTGGCTCGCCGTGGTTCCTTATTGGGCCGCGTGGCCTTTTGAAACGCTGCTGCTGCCAAAAGCGCACGTCCAGCGCCTGACTGATTTGACCGACGACCAGCGCAGCGATCTCGCGCTGGCGCTGAAAAAGCTGACCAGTCGTTACGACAACCTGTTCCAGTGCTCATTCCCCTACTCCATGGGCTGGCACGGCGCGCCGTTTAACGATGAAGAGAATAATCACTGGCAGCTGCACGCCCATTTTTACCCGCCGCTGCTGCGTTCCGCCACGGTGCGTAAATTTATGGTCGGCTATGAAATGCTGGCTGAAACCCAGCGTGACCTGACGGCCGAGCAGGCCGCCGAGCGTCTGCGCGCTGTGAGCGACGTCCATTTTCGCGAATCCGGAGTATAACCATGAGTCTGAAAGAGAAAACCCAAGCCCTGTTTGCTGAGAAATTTGGCTACCCGGCCAGCCATGTTATCCAGGCCCCAGGCCGCGTTAACCTGATCGGCGAACATACCGACTATAACGATGGGTTCGTGCTGCCCTGCGCCATTGATTACCAGACGGTTATCGCCTGTGCGCCGCGCGACGATCGTACCGTGCGGGTTATTGCCGCCGATTACGACAATCAGACCGATGAATTCTCTCTCGACTCGCCGATTACCAGCCACGATACCCAGCAGTGGTCAAACTATGTCCGCGGCGTGGTGAAGCATCTCCAGCAGCGGAATAACGCCTTCGGCGGCGCGGATCTGACAATCAGCGGTAACGTGCCGCAAGGCGCCGGGTTAAGCTCCTCGGCTTCGCTGGAGGTCGCCGTCGGCACGGTGTTCCAGCAGCTGTACCACCTGCCGCTCGATGGCGCGCAAATTGCCCTGAACGGCCAGGAAGCGGAAAATCAGTTCGTCGGCTGCAACTGCGGCATTATGGACCAGCTGATCTCCGCGCTTGGTAAAAAAGATCACGCTCTGCTGATCGACTGCCGCTCCTTAGGGACGAAAGCGGTGTCGATGCCGAAAGGCGTCGCGGTAGTGATTATCAACAGTAACTTTAAGCGCACCCTGGTGGGCAGCGAATACAACACCCGTCGCGAGCAGTGCGAAACCGGCGCGCGCTTCTTCCAGCGTCCGGCTCTGCGTGACGTCACGCTGCAAGAGTTCAACGCCGTGGCTCACGAGCTTGATCCGGTAGTCGCCAAACGCGTTCGCCACGTGCTGACTGAAAACGCCCGCACCGTAGAAGCCGCATCGGCGCTGGAAAAAGGCGACCTGCAGCGGATGGGCGAACTGATGGCGGAATCTCACGCCTCCATGCGCGATGATTTTGAAATCACCGTACCGCAGATTGATACCCTGGTAGAGATCGTCAAAGCGACCATCGGCAACAAAGGCGGCGTTCGCATGACCGGCGGCGGCTTCGGCGGCTGTATCGTCGCGCTGGTGCCGGAGGAGCTGGTTGATACCGTGCAGCAGGCCGTTGCCAGAGAGTATGAAGCGAAAACGGGCATTAAAGAGACCTTCTACGTCTGCAAACCGTCGCAGGGAGCCGGGCAATGCTAAAGCAAACAACGGAGCTGGCGCCGGACGGCCAGCCATGGAATCTTCTTACCCTGCGTAACGACGCAGGCATGACGGTCACCGTGATGGACTGGGGCGCGACGCTGCTCTCCGCGCGCGTGCCCCTGGCGGACGGTAGCGAACGAGAAGCGCTGCTCGGCTGCGCGACCCCCGGCGACTATACGCGCCAGGCCGCTTACCTTGGCGCTTCCGTAGGCCGTTACGCTAACCGTATTGCCAACAGCCGCTTTACCCTGGATGGCCAGCTCATCAATCTGACGCCCTCCAACGAGGCTGGCCATCAGCTCCACGGCGGACCGGAAGGTTTTGATAAGCGCCGCTGGCAAATTGTTAGCGCTGACGCTCGCCACGCGCTGTTTTCTCTCTCCTCCCGCGATGGCGATCAGGGCTATCCCGGTAATCTGACGGCAACCGCGCACTACCGCCTGACCGACGATAACCGGATCGCTATTGAGTATCGCGCCACCGTGGACCAGCCGTGCCCGGTGAATCTGACAAACCACGTCTATTTCAACCTCGATGGCGTGCAGAGCGACGTGCGCAACCATAAGCTGCAAATTTTTGCCGATGTTTATCTGCCCGTCGAAAGCGACGGTATTCCGGGGGGAGATCTGCAAAACGTCACCCTGACCAGCTTCGATTTCCGCACGCCGAAAACCCTGGCGGACGACTTCCTGCGCGACGAAGATCAGCAAAAAGTAAAAGGTTATGACCATGCCTTCCTGCTACAGGCGCTGGGGAATGCCGATACTCCGGCCGCTCACGTCTGGTCGCAGGACGAAAAGCTACAGATGACGGTTTATACATCCGCCCCCGCGTTGCAGTTTTACTCCGGCAACTATCTTGGCGGCACGCCGTCGCGCACAGCGCAGGCGTACGATGACTGGCAGGGCCTGGCTCTGGAGAGCGAGTTCCTTCCAGATTCTCCGAATCATCCGGAATGGCCGCAGCCGGATTGTGTACTGCGCCCCGGCGAAGAGTACGTCAGCCTGACGGAATATCAGTTTATCGCTCGATAGCCTCTGGCCCTCCCGATGGAGGGCTTTTTATCATTTTGCTGAAAATTACGTCACTTACAGACAAAAACATAACCTCTGTTTTACAAGCACCTTACACTGAGCCACTATTTTCGCTATGGTTAGGGATAAGCATTGCCGTGAGGTAAATCGCGGCAATATAATGAGAATAGTTATCAATCAATAAATATACACACTACAGATTTCGGGTCGCATCAAGGCGGCAAATGAGCAAATCCCCGGGAACATAGTGAACTATGTGACCAGGGTGAGTGAAAGTAGCCAACGACGAGGCGGCGCGAAAGATGACGTGTATTGAGGAGTAAGTGTATGGCTGTAACTAAGCTGGTACTCGTTCGTCACGGCGAAAGCCAATGGAATAACGAAAACCGTTTCACCGGTTGGTATGACGTTGACCTGTCTGAAAAAGGCGTTGGTGAAGCAAAAGCGGCCGGTAAGCTGCTGAAAGAAGAAGGCTTCAGCTTCGACTTTGCTTATACCTCTGTGCTGAAACGTGCCATCCACACCCTGTGGAACGTGCTGGACGAACTGGATCAGGCCTGGCTGCCGGTTGAGAAATCCTGGAAACTGAACGAACGCCACTACGGTGCGCTGCAGGGCCTGAACAAAGCGGAAACTGCTGAAAAATATGGTGACGAACAGGTTAAACAGTGGCGTCGCGGCTTTGCTGTAACGCCGCCGGAGCTGACCAAAGACGATGAGCGCTATCCAGGCCACGATCCGCGCTACGCCAAACTGACCGATGCAGAACTGCCGACGACCGAGAGTCTGGCGCTGACCATCGACCGCGTCGTGCCATACTGGAACGAAACGATTCTGCCGCGTCTGAAAAGCGGTGAGCGCGTGATTATCGCCGCTCACGGCAACTCCCTGCGTGCGCTGGTGAAATACCTCGACAATATGGGCGAAGCAGAGATCCTTGAACTGAACATCCCTACTGGCGTACCGCTGGTGTATGAGTTTGACGAAAACTTCAAGCCGATCAAACACTACTATCTGGGTAACGCCGACGAGATCGCCGCGAAAGCGGCTGCCGTTGCCAACCAGGGCAAAGCGAAGTAATACTCGCAGGATGTAAAAAAAGCGTGGAGCAATCCACGCTTTTTTTTGCGCCGTTCGCTGCAGACTTAACCGCGACGCGCTTTTACCGCCCCGGCCAGCTGGCGAAGTAGCGTATCGGTATCTTCCCAGCCGATGCAGGCATCGGTAATACTTTTACCGTAGGTCAGCGGTTCGCCGCTTTCAAGACTCTGATTGCCTTCCACCAGGTGGCTTTCAATCATCACGCCCATAATCGACCGCTCGCCGCCGGCAACCTGCTGACATACGTCAGCGCCGACATCCATCTGCTTTTTAAACTGTTTGCTGGAGTTGGCGTGGCTGAAATCAATCATAATTTGAACGGGCAGACCTGCTTTCGCCAGACCGACCTTCACTTCGGCAACGTGCTGCGCGCTGTAGTTCGGCTCTTTTCCGCCGCGCAGGATAATATGGCAATCGCTATTACCGCTGGTGTTCACAATTGCCGAATGCCCCCATTTGGTCACCGACAGGAAACAGTGCGGCGCGCCGGCGGCGTTAATGGCGTCGATAGCCACTTTGATGGTTCCGTCGGTGCCGTTTTTAAATCCAACCGGGCAGGACAAGCCGGAAGAGAGCTCACGATGCACCTGCGACTCCGTGGTCCGCGCGCCAATCGCGCCCCAGCTCATCAGATCGGCAAGATACTGCGGCGTGATCATATCGAGGAATTCCCCCGCCGCGGGCAGCCCGCTGTCGTTGATATCAAGCAGCAGCTTGCGCGCGATACGCAGGCCATCGTTGATGCGGAAGCTGTTATCCATATGCGGATCGTTGATCAGCCCTTTCCAGCCGACGGTGGTACGCGGTTTCTCAAAATAAACGCGCATCACGATTTCCAGCTCGCCTTTTAGCTCTTCACGAAGCTTAAGCAGACGTTCAGCATACTCTTTTGCCGCCGCCGGATCGTGAATGGAGCAGGGCCCAATGACCACCAGCAGGCGATCGTCATTCCCTTTCAGGATCTGATGGATCGCTTTACGAGCATGCGCAACGGTATTGGCAGCATTTTCGGTAGCGGGGAACTTTTCCAGGAGCGCAACGGGAGGTAATAATTCGTTGATCTCTTTAATACGTAAATCGTCGTTCTGATAATTCATCTTATTTCCAGCGTTGCCATACTTATCCAGTGAAATGCAATCCCTCCAATCTATCTCTTCATGCAAAAAGTGTAAACGTGATTTTACAGTAGCGGCAGAATATTCCTGGAAATAGGCTAAAAAACGCCATAAAGTCGCGGAATAGTGGCCACAAGCTATAATTTTTAACTGTTAGAACTTAATTTTCTTTAGCATTCAGCATTATATATTAATGCCGCTTGCTATCACCGAAGCTTTAACCACAACGAGTCAAACCTCCGGCAAATGCACTGTTGGAAGAGGTAATTCGACAAATCGACATAACAGGAGCATCCAATGAAAATGAATAAGCTAACCAGTCTTCTCCTCGCAGCAACCCTTGGTCTGGCCAGCGGCTCGGCACTGGCCGCCGATACCGGGGCGCAGTCGAATAATGGGCAAGCGAACGCAGCGGCCGACGCGGGCCAGGTCGCCCCCGATGCGCGTGAAAACGTGGCGCCAAACAACGTCGACAACGGTAAAATCAACTCCGGTTCCACCGATACCAACGGCACCATGCTCCACCCTGACGGCTCGACCATGAACCATGACGGCATGTCGAGCGACGAAGTGCACAAAAACTCAATGTGCAAAGATGGCCGCTGTCCGGATACTGATAAAAAAGTCGGTCAGGACGAAGCGACGAAAACCGACGGTACCACCCAGTAAGCTGAGTACCGGACACCAGGGAGGAGAGCTAAGGCTCTCCTTTTTTTCATTTTATTCACCCCAGAAAGGGAATCATGTCATAAAGTAATCATCAAAATAATAATGTAGGGAAGGCACCATGGGGCAATCACACTCGCATAATTCTGCGCAACCCACCGAAGATAAAAATGCCCGTCGGCTACTGCTGGCGTTCTGCGTTACTGCCGGGTTCATGTTGGTTGAGGTCGCAGGCGGACTCATTTCAGGTTCACTGGCGCTGCTGGCCGATGCCGGGCATATGTTGACGGACGCAGCAGCGCTGCTGTTCGCCTTTCTGGCAGTGCGTTTCGCCAGTCGACCGCCGAATGCGCAACATACCTTTGGCTGGCTGCGGCTGACCACGCTGGCGGCTTTTCTCAATGCCATTGCTTTAGTGGTCATTACGATCCTCATCGTCTGGGAGGCCATTCAGCGCTTTCATCATCCGCAGCCGGTGGCCGGTAAAACGATGATGGTTATTGCGGTTGCCGGCCTGCTGGCTAATATTCTGGCCTTTTGGATCCTGCATCGCGGCAGTGAAGAACGTAATCTCAATGTGCGGGCCGCCGCTCTGCATGTGCTGGGGGATTTACTCGGCTCGGTCGGGGCGATTATTGCCGCTATCGTGATCCTTACGACCGGCTGGACGCCTATCGACCCCATCCTGTCCGTGCTGGTATCGTGCCTGGTTTTGCGCAGCGCCTGGCGTTTGCTGCAGGAGAGCGTCAACGAACTGCTGGAGGGGGCGCCGCGCTCGCTTGATGTTGAGGCACTAAAGCGCGATCTGCGTCGCTCAATACCGGAGGTGCGCGATGTACATCACGTCCACGCCTGGCTGGTCGGCGAAAAAACGGTGATGACGCTGCACGTGCAGGTGGTGCCGCCGCACGATCACGATGGCCTGCTGGAACGGATCCAACATTTCTTACAGCATAAGTACGAAATTGGACACGTAACGGTGCAGATGGAGTATCAGCCCTGCAGCGGCCCGGAGTGCCGTCTCAACATGACGCACGCCGGGCATGGCCATTACCATCACCACTAGCGGGAAAACGCTCGAGAGCCTCGCTCACGCGCGCTATTAATCCACATCCGGCTGCCGTTGAGGGCGATGAATGTCAGAATCAAATATTCGAGCGACATCGCATAAACCCCCTGGAGGGCGAAAATAACGACGCTAATAACGTTGATGATCACCCACAGCAGCCAGTTTTCAACGTATTTTCGGGTCATCAGAATCATCGCCGCAATCGAGAGTACCATCATGCAGGAGTCCCAGAACGGGAATGCGTCTGGCTGCAGCGCCGGCATAACGACCTGCAGGCCCAGGGCGTGCATCAGCGCAACGGCAATCCTGGTCAGATACGCAAAAACCGGATCGATAAATAGCGTCATCAGGCCAATCGCCACCACGCAGGCCGCCAGCCAGCCTAACGCTTTCGGCAGCGGTAGCCAGCGGATTTGCAGCTCAGCCTGGTTATCGCTGGTCTGTCGTGACCAGGCATACCAGCCGTAGACGTTGGCAACAAAGAAGAAGACCTGGAGCAGAAGGCTGGCGTACAGCTGGATCTGAAAAAAGATAATTGCAAACAGCGTGACGTTGATTAACCCAAAGGCATAGTTGACGATTTTCTCCAGGCTCGCCAGCCAGATGCACAGCAGGCCTGCGATAGTACCGACGGCTTCAATCCACGACAGATCATAGCCCCCGGCGCCAATGGGTATGTGAACTAAAATATTCTGCGTACTAAAAAAATCCATCTTATCCCCAGAGCGTACTGTGACGCAGTAATGAACTATCCCCGAAGTGTAGCCGCAAAATCGAGCATTCTGTTTAGCGGAACCAGCGCCCCGGTACGCAGCTGTTCATCAACATGAATTTCATGTTCAGCGCCCCCGTTCTCCAGCGCTTCAGCAATGGCCTGCAGGCCATTCATCGCCATCCACGGACAGTGCGCGCAGCTGCGGCAGGTCGCTCCTTCGCCTGCCGTAGGGGCTTCCAGCAGCTCTTTTTCCGGCACCGCCTGCTGCATTTTGTAAAAAATACCCCGGTCGGTGGCGACAATCAGCTGCTGGTGCGGGAGCGTTTTTGCCGCACTGATTAACTGGCTGGTTGAACCTACCGCATCGGCCATATCGACGATCGCCTGCGATGATTCCGGGTGAACCAGAACCGCAGCCTGCGGATATAGCGCTTTCATTCTTGCCAGCGCTTGAGTTTTGAATTCATCATGAACAATACAGGCCCCATGCCAGCACAGCACGTCGGCGCCGGTCTGTTTTTGCACGTAGCTGCCCAGATGGCGGTCCGGCGCCCAGAGGATTTTTTCCCCCATGCTATCCAGATGCTCAATGAGTTCCACTGCGATACTGGAGGTCACAACCCAGTCGGCGCGAGCCTTAACCGCCGCAGAGGTATTGGCATAGACCACAACGGTACGGTCCGGGTGAGCGTCACAAAAAGCGCTGAACGCCTCGATCGGGCAGCCAAGATCCAATGAACACTCCGCCTGCAGCGTGGGCATCAGGATGGTTTTTTCCGGGCTGAGGATTTTCGCCGTTTCTCCCATAAACCGTACGCCGGCGACCAGCAGCGTAGAGGCGGAATGTCGGGCGCCGAAGCGCGCCATTTCCAGAGAGTCGGAGATGCAGCCACCGGTCTCTTCAGCCAGTTGTTGAATTTCGGGGTCGGTGTAGTAATGGGCCACCATTGCCGCATCGCGTTCACGCAGCAGGCGTTTAATTTTTTCACGATAGAAGTGCTTCTCATCGCGGTTTAACGGCATGGGCTTGGGGGGAAAGGGATAAATTGCCGCTTCCGGATCAAACATTACGCTCATCTTGCAGTCTCGTTTCACTGGCTTAACTTGAAAACCGCAATAACGCCCGCAAAACGGCATTATTCGGTAATGGTGTTTTATATGCTAAACAAGATAGCCGATTGTGCAGAAAATGTCGTGAGGAATTTTGCCCTCAGGGACCATTTCCCGGAGGCGATGCTGCGCATCTGTCCGGGCTGCCAAACCTGCAGAACGCACGAATCTGTAGCCCGGGCAAGGCGCGTCAAGCGCCGCCCCCGGGATGAAGCCACGCAAAGGCATCAGGCCCGGCACATTTCCCGGAGGCGATGCTGCGCATCTGTCCGGGCTACTGGCCTGTGCCAATTGTAGCCACGGTAAACACAGCGCGACGGTAGATTAACGCAGCATTAAAGTATTGCGGATTGTTGTGATTTTCGAGGAAATGGCAGATAGCAAAAAAGCGCCTTTAGGGCGCTTTTTTGCATTGGTGGGTCGTGCAGGATGACTCGCTTCGCTCGCCCTTCGGGCCGTCGCCGCAAGCGGCTCCGTTGTCTCTCTTCGCTACTCGTCTCATCCTGAGACTCACCCTTCGGGCAACGCTACGCGTTGTGCAAAATTGTTCCCGACAATTTTGTCGACTCGAACCTGCTGCAGGTTCGAATCTTATATATCGTAGATAGCAAAAAAGCGCCTTTAGGGCGCTTTTTTACATTGGTGGGTCGTGCAGGA
>NZ_JBEAIJ010000052.1:0-54570 GCF_040065315.1 Klebsiella sp. CN_Kp100 | reverse complement strand
AGTGGCGTTTTAACCTGCGCAGCTCGAACACCGAGCCGGTAGTGCGTCTCAACGTGGAGTCAAAAGCAGCGCCTGCGCTGATGAAAGAAAAAACAGCAGAGCTGTTACACCTGTTAAGCGGGGAATAAGGTGAGAGAATTGTTCACGACGATTTATCGTTATCGGGGATTTATCTGGAGCAGCGTTAAGCGCGATTTTCAGGCGCGCTACCAAACCAGTATGCTGGGCGCGCTGTGGCTGGTTTTACAGCCGCTCTCAATGATTCTGGTTTACACCCTGGTTTTTTCTGAAGTCATGAAAGCCAGAATGCCGGATAACACCGGTCCGTTTGCCTACAGTATCTATCTCTGTTCGGGCGTACTGACCTGGGGACTTTTTACGGAAATGCTGGATAAAGGGCAGAGCGTTTTTATTAACAACGCGAACCTGATTAAAAAGCTAAGCTTTCCGAAAATCTGCCTGCCGATTATTGTCACTCTGTCGGCGATCCTGAATTTCGCGATTATCTTTAGCCTGTTCCTGATCTTTATTATCGTCACAGGTAATTTCCCTGGCTGGCTGTTTTTCTCGGTAATCCCGGTTCTTCTGTTGCAGGTGCTGTTTGCCGGCGGCCTGGGCATGATTTTGGGCGTCATGAACGTCTTTTTCCGCGATGTTGGCCAACTGGTGGGCGTTGCGCTCCAGTTCTGGTTCTGGTTTACGCCAATCGTCTATGTCCTCAATTCATTGCCGGGCTGGGCGAAAAATCTGCTGCTGTATAATCCAATGACGCGCGTCATGCAGTCTTATCAGTCGATATTCGCCTATCACCAGGCGCCGAACTGGTATTCGCTATGGCCAGTTCTGGCTCTTGCCATTATTTTCTGCGTCATCGGTTTCAGGATGTTCCGCAAGCATGCGGCGGATATGGTGGATGAATTATAATGAGCTATATCAGAGTAAATAATGTCGGCAAGGCCTATCGTCAGTATCACTCAAAAACTGGCCGACTGATCGAATGGTTATCCCCCTTTAATACTAAGCGCCACAATCTGAAATGGATCCTTAGCGACATCAACTTTGAAGTCGCGCCCGGCGAGGCGGTTGGCATCATCGGCATAAACGGCGCGGGCAAAAGTACCTTGCTGAAGCTGATTACCGGAACCTCAAGGCCGACGACCGGAGGCATAGAAATCTCCGGGCGTGTGGCTGCGTTACTTGAGCTGGGCATGGGATTCCACTCCGATTTTACCGGTCGCCAAAACGTCTATATGTCAGGACAGCTGCTGGGGCTGTCTTCCGACAAAATCACCGAGCTGATGCCTGAGATCGAAGAGTTTGCCGAAATTGGCGACTATATCGATCAGCCGGTACGCGTCTATTCAAGCGGTATGCAGGTGCGTCTGGCCTTTAGCGTGGCCACGGCGATTCGCCCGGATGTGCTGATCATCGATGAGGCGCTCTCCGTTGGCGATGCTTATTTCCAGCATAAAAGTTTCGAGCGTATTCGCAAATTCCGCCAGGAAGGAACAACGCTGCTGTTGGTATCCCATGATAAGCAGGCGATCCAAAGCATCTGCGATCGCGCCATTTTGCTGAATAAAGGCCGCATTGAAATGGAAGGCGAGCCGGAAGCCGTCATGGATTACTACAATGCGCTGCTGGCTGATAAGCAAAATCAGTCTATTAAACAGGTCGAGCACAACGGCAAAACGCAAACTGTTTCCGGCACCGGTGAGGTAACTATTGCTGAAGTGAACCTGCTGGATGAACAGCGTAATGTGACCGAGTTTGCTGCAGTAGGGGAGCGCGTACACTTGCTGGTCAATGTTCAGGTTAAGGAAGATATTCCTGAACTGGTGGTGGGTTACATGATCAAGGATCGCCTGGGGCAGCCTGTCTTTGGAACCAATACGCATCACCTGAATCAGGCACTCACCTCCCTGAAAAAAGGAGAAAAGCGCTCATTCATGTTCTCTTTCGACGCTAACCTGGGCGTAGGTTCTTATTCCGTTGCTGTCGCGTTACATACTTCAAGTACCCATCTGGGCAAAAATTATGAATGGCGCGATCTGGCGGTAGTATTCAACGTCGTGAATACGAATCAAAAAGAGTTTGTCGGTGTGTCCTGGCTGCCGCCTGAACTGGAGATTTCTTAATGGGTTCGTCGTTTTACCGTTCATTTGAAGAACGACACAGGGGTACGGTCGAAGATATTAAAGGCCGCCTGAGTTTTTATTTACCTTTTCTGGCGCGCTTAAAAGCACGTTATCCGGATGGGGTTATTGCCGATATCGGCTGCGGCCGCGGAGAGTGGCTGGAAATCCTGAATGAAAACGGCATCGCTAACATCGGCGTTGACCTTGATGACGGTATGCTGGCCCGCGCCCGGGAAGCTGGGCTGAACGTGCAGAAAATGGACTGCCTGAAGTTTCTCGAGCAGCAGGAAGACGAAAGCCTTATCGCGCTGACCGGATTCCATATTGCTGAACACCTGCCTTTCGAGGTCTTACAGCAGCTCGTCAAGCATACCCTGCGCGTGTTGAAACCGGGCGGTTTGTTGATACTTGAAACGCCGAACCCGGAGAACCTGAGCGTTGGAGCCTGTTCATTCTATATGGACCCCACTCATCATCATCCGCTGCCGCCGCCGTTGCTGGAATTTTTACCCATCCACTATGGATTCACTCGCGCGATCACTGTACGTCTGCAGGAAAAGGATGCCCTGAAAGCCGCTGATGCGGCGATTAAACTGGTTGATGTTCTGAAGGGCGTCAGCCCCGATTACAGTATTATTGCGCAGAAAGACGCGCTGCCAGAAGTTCTCGCCAGCTTCGAGCCTCTTTTCACTCAGCAGTACGGCCTGACGTTGGATGCCTTAAGCGAGCGATACGACGCAATTCTGCAAGAACAGCAGGCGGCTTCAGCCGCCCGGCTGGCGGCGCTCGATAAATCCTACGCCCGGAAAATGGGTGAAATGGCACAGAGTATTCAGCTACTGCAGGGCCAGGTAGGCGAATTAAACCAGTTGGTTGCGCACAATCACCAGCTTCAACAGCAGGTAGCCGATCTGCATAATAGCCGCTCATGGCGAGTCACACAGCCGCTGCGCTGGCTCTCTTTCCAGCGCCAGCTGTTGCGTCAGGAAGGGGCTAAAGTTCGCTGCCGGCGTGCGGCAAGAAAAATATTGCGCAAAGGGATGGCGCTCTCGCTGGTCTTTTTCCATCGCTATCCTAAATCAAAGGTGTATCTGTTTAAGATCCTCAGGAAAACCGGCAGTTATCAACTGTTCCAGCGCCTGTTCCAGCGCGTGATGCTGGTGTCGACGGATCCAATGATGATGGCGAAGTCCAGAAGATACGATGTGGGCACTGAAGAGATGACAAGTCGCGCGTTGAGTATTTATAACGAATTAAAAAATAAAAATACGGAGAAATAACGATGCGTATTGTCATTGATTTACAAGGCGCGCAGACGGAAAGCCGCTTTCGTGGCATCGGTCGTTATAGTGTTTCTATTGCCAGAGCGATTATCAGGAATAATAGCCAGCACGAAGTTTTCATCGCTTTATCCGCCATGCTGGGGGAATCCATCGCTGACGTGAAAGCGCAGTTTGCCGATCTGCTGCCGGCAGAAAATATCGTCATCTGGCACGCTGCGGGTCCGGTGCGGGCGATGGACAGAGGCAATGAATGGCGTCGGGAAAGCGCTGAGCTGATGCGTGAAGCCTTCCTTGAGGGGCTACGCCCGGATGTCGTTTTCATCACCAGCCTGTTTGAAGGGCACGTCGATGATGCCGTCACATCCGTGCATAAGTTTAGCCGCAGCTACAAAGTGGCGGTTCTGCACCACGATCTGATTCCGCTGGTGCAGGCGGAAACCTATCTGCTGGACGACGTTTATAAGCCCTATTACCTGCAGAAAGTTGAATGGTTAAAGAATGCCGATCTTCTGCTGACTAACTCCGCTTATACCGCCCAGGAGGCGATTGAACACCTGCATCTGCAGGGCGACCATGTGCGTAATATCGCCGCCGCGGCGGACCCGCAGTTTTGCATGGCAGAAGTTAGCGCAAGCGAAAAAGAGACGGTTCTTGGCCACTATAGCATTCAGCGCGATTTTGTCCTCTATGCGCCGGGTGGGTTCGATTCGCGTAAAAACTTTAAACGTCTGATTGAGGCCTATTCCGGGCTCAGTGATGAATTACGTCGCGCACATCAGTTGGTGATCGTCAGTAAGCTTTCCATTGGCGATCGTCAGTATCTCGAATCCCTGGCCTCTGCGAATGGCCTGCAGCAGGGGGAGTTGGTGCTGACCGGCTATGTGCCGGAAAACGAACTGATTCAGCTTTACCGACTGTGTAAGCTCTTTATCTTTGCCTCGTTACATGAAGGTTTTGGCCTGCCTGTGCTGGAGGCAATGTCGTGTGGCGCGCCGGCTATTGGCTCGAACGTCACCAGCATTCCTGAAGTTATCGGTAATCCTGATGCCCTGTTTGACCCGTATTCCGTCTCCTCTATTCGGGAAAAAATGACCCAATGCCTGACGGATGCGCATTTCCTGGCGCGTCTGAAAGAGATGGCGCAGCAGCAGGCGCGAAATTTCTCATGGGATAAGGCCGCTGTTACGGCGCTGGAAGCGTTTGAAAACATCGCAGTGCAGGGAAAAAGCGCAGCACACGCTTCGCCAGCGGCGCTGGTTCAGCGCATCCTCGCCATTTCTCAAGGGCAGCCTGAAGATCGCGATTTACGTTTATGCGCGACGGCCATGGATTTCAACCTGAAAACGGCTGAGCTCTATCAGCTTGAAGACGATGCCCTAAACTGGCGCGTAGAAGGGCCTTTCGATAGTTCATACAGCCTGGCGCTTGTGAATCGTGAATTTGCCCGCGCGCTGGCGGGGGATGGCGTCGATGTGCTGCTGCACTCGACGGAAGGGCCGGGGGATTTTGCCCCTGATGCGGCATTTATGGCGCAGGCCGAAAATAGCGATCTGCTTAATTTTTACAATAAATGCCGGTCATTTGAGGCGGGCAAAAAGGTTGATATCCTCAGCCGTAATATCTACCCTCCGCGCGTGGCGGATATGAATGCCCGGGTTAAATTGCTTCACTGCTATGCCTGGGAAGAAACCGGCTTCCCGCAGCCCTGGATACATGAATTCAATCGTGAACTGGATGGCGTCCTGTGTACATCCGAACACGTTCGTAAGGTCTTGATCGACAACGGGCTGAGCGTACCGGCGTTTGTCGTGGGTAACGGCTGCGATCATTGGCTGAACACCCCGGCAAAACCCCTGAACCGCGCCGCAGAGGGGATGTTCCGTTTCCTGCATGTCTCTTCCTGCTTCCCACGCAAGGGCGTTCAGGCGATGCTGCAGGCCTGGGGCAGGGCGTTTACCCGCCGTGACAACGTCTCGTTGACCATTAAAACCTTTAATAATCCGCATAACGAAATAGACGCCTGGCTTGCGCAAGCGCAAAGCGAGTTTGCAGACTATCCGTTGGTCGAGGTGATTAAAGCGGATATGTCGGCCGAGGAGCTAAAAGGCCTCTATGAAAGCTGTGACGTGCTGGTTGCGCCAGGATGCGCGGAGGGGTTTGGTCTGCCTATCGCTGAAGCAATGCTTAGCGGACTCCCGGCGATTGTCACCAACTGGAGTGGTCAGCTTGATTTTGTGAATTCACAAAATTCATGGTTGGTAGATTATCAGTTCACTCGAGTAAAAACCCACTTTGGTCTGTTTGCATCCACCTGGGCCAGCGTGGATATCGATAATTTAACGGAAGCCCTGCAGCAAGCTGCATCGACGGATAAATCCGCACTGCGGGAAATGGCGGATGCCGGGCGTCAGCGCATTCTATCGCAATTTACCTGGGCGGCAGTCGCCGAGCGCTCTCAGCAGGCTGTTAAGAAGTTGCGGGCGCACATTGATATCGCTCAACACCGGGCGCGCATCGGCTGGTTGACGACCTGGAACACTAAGTGCGGTATTGCTACCTATTCTCAGCATTTAGTGGAAAGCGCGCCGCATGGCGCGGATGTGATATTTGCTCCGCAGGTCAGCGCGGAAGATTTAGTTAATCCTGATGAAGATTTTGTTCTGCGTAACTGGATAGTCGGTAAAGAGAACAACTATCTGGAAAATCTTCAACAGCAAATCGATGCGCTACGTCTTGACGTATTAGTGATTCAGTTTAACTACGGTTTCTTCAATCATCGTGAACTGGCGGCGTTCATTCGCCATCAGCATGATGCCGGACGCGTGGTTGTAATGGCGATGCATTCGACGGTGGATCCGCAAAAAGAGCCGGAATGGAACTTCCGCCTTGCCGAAATGGTGGATGCGCTGGCGCTTTGCGATCGATTGCTGGTACATTCCATTGCCGATATGAATCGTCTGAAAGGGCTGGGTCTCACCGACAATGTTGCCTTGTTCCCCCATGGGGTAATTAATTATTCTGCACCGTCGCCGCGCAATAATCCGCAGGCATTACCCTTAATCGCTAGCTACGGTTTTTGTTTGCCGCATAAGGGATTGATGGAACTTGTTGAGTCCGTCCATCGTCTTAAGCAGGCCGGCAAGCCGGTTCGTCTGCGTCTGGTGAATGCGGAATATCCGGTGGGTGAATCGCGCGATCTGGTTGCGGAACTTAAAGCCGCTTCTCAACGTCTGGGCGTAACCGATCTGGTTGAAATGCATAACGATTTTCTGCCGGATGATGAAAGTCTGCGCTTACTTTCCGAAGCCGATCTGCTGATTTTTGCCTATCAGAATACCGGCGAGTCGGCGAGCGGGGCGGTGCGTTACGGTATGGCGACGCAGAAGCCTGTTGCCGTTACGCCGCTGGCGATATTTGATGACCTGGATGATGCAGTCTTTAAATTTGATGGATGCAGCGTGGATGATATTAGCCAGGGCATCGATCGGATTTTACATTCCATTCGTCAGCAGGATTCATGGGCCAGCGCTACTCAGAAACGAGCCGATGCCTGGCGGGAGCAGCATGATTATCAGGCCGTATCCCGTCGCCTGGTTAATATGTGTCAAGGCTTAGCTAAAGCTAAATATTTTAAATAAAATAGTCCCCTGCATTTTTTGCCTTTTAATGCAGGGGATGCCAGCTTAATGATGTGCCATTCATTATGAAAATTATATTTGCAACTGAGCCAATCAAATATCCATTAACGGGTATCGGTCGTTATTCCCTCGAACTGGTAAAACGATTGGCGGTGGCCAGCGAAATTGAAGAGCTAAAATTATTTCACGGCTCTTCATTTATTGACAGCATTCCCCAGATTGAAAATAAAGCGGATACCCGAGCCAGCAATCACGGTAACCTGGCGGCTTTTTTACGCCGTCAGCCGTTATTGATTGAAGCCTATCGCGTGTTGCATCCGCGTCGCCAGGCGTGGGCGCTGCGCGATTATAAAGATTATATCTATCATGGGCCTAACTTTTATCTGCCGCATCGTCTGGAACGTGCCGTAACCACATTTCATGATATCTCCATATTCACCTGTCCGGAATTTCATCCAAAGGACCGGGTGCGTTATATGGAAAAGTCACTGCGCGAAAGTCTGGACACGGCAAAGCTTATTTTGACGGTATCTGACTTTTCCCGCAGCGAAATTATCCGGCTGTTTAACTATCCTGCCGATCGGATCGTAACGACCCATCTTGCCTGCAGCGGCGACTATATTCCGCGCAGCCCGGATGAATGTCTACCGGTTCTGCAGAAATATCAGCTGGAGTGGCAGCGCTATGCGCTTTACATCGGCACGATGGAGCCGCGGAAAAATATTCGTGGCCTGTTGCAGGCG
The DNA here is from genome assembly GCF_040065315.1 of Klebsiella sp. CN_Kp100. Classification (NCBI taxonomy): domain Bacteria; kingdom Pseudomonadati; phylum Pseudomonadota; class Gammaproteobacteria; order Enterobacterales; family Enterobacteriaceae; genus Klebsiella; species Klebsiella sp. CN_Kp100. The sequence goes on along the minus strand of NZ_JBEAIJ010000052.1, from coordinate 46,768 downwards.
TACCAGCTTCTGCCGATGGAGACGCGCATGCGCTACCCGCTGATCCTCAGCGGTTACCGTGGGTGGGAAGATGATGCGCTGTGGCAGATCGTTGAACGCGGGACTCGTGAAGGATGGATCCGTTATCTGGGCTATGTACCGGATGGCGATCTCCCGTATTTATATGCGGCAGCCAGAACCTTTATTTATCCTTCGTTTTATGAAGGATTCGGATTACCTATTCTTGAAGCAATGTCTTGCGGTATCCCAGTAGTATGCTCCAATGTCACATCATTACCTGAAGTGGCGGGGGATGCGGGGTTGTTATCCGACCCTAACGATGTAGACGCGATAAGCGCTCATATATTGCAAAGTCTGCAGGATGAATACTGGCGGGAGATAGCAGTAGCGCGCGGTTTTATTCAGGCACAACAGTTTTCGTGGGAAACCTGTACGGCCCAGACGATCGATGCCTATAAATTACTCTAAGGGTGCAAGTTGAGAGTTTTACACGTCTATAAGACCTATTATCCGAATACCTACGGTGGTATTGAACAGGTCATTTATCAGTTGTGCCAGGGCTGCGCTCGTCGGGGGATCGCGGCCGACGTCTTCACCTTTTCCCCGGATAAAAATACCGGGCCAGTGGCTTACGAACAGCATCAGGTTATCTATAATAAGCAATTAATTGAAATCGCCTCGACGCCATTCTCACTCGGCGCGTTAAAGCGATTTAATAAAATTAAAGATAACTACGATATTATTAACTATCATTTCCCGTTTCCCTTTATGGATATGCTACATCTGATGGCGCATCCTAAAGCGAAAACCGTTGTCACCTATCATTCCGATATTGTGAAACAAAAGCGGCTAATGAAATTATATCAACCGCTGCAGGAGCAATTTCTTTCCAGCGTTGACTGCATTGTGGCCTCATCGCCAAACTACGTAGCCTCCAGCCAGACGCTGCAAAAATACCTCGATAAAACGGTGGTCATTCCCTTCGGCCTCGAGCAAAAGGATGTGCAGCATAATCCGCAGCGCCTGGCTTACTGGCGAGAGAAAGTCGGCGAGCGCTTTTTCCTTTTTGTCGGCGCATTTCGTTACTATAAGGGATTGCATATTCTGCTGGATGCCGCAGAGCGCAGTCGACTGCCGATCGTTATTGTCGGCGGCGGCCCGCTGGAAGCGGAAGTTCGCCGTGAGGCTGAACAGCGCGGCCTGAATAACGTGATATTCACCGGCATGCTGAACGATGAGGATAAATATATCCTCTTTCATCTGTGCCGCGGGGTGGTCTTTCCCTCGCACCTGCGCTCAGAGGCGTTTGGCATTACCTTACTGGAAGGGGCGCGGTTCGCCCGGCCGCTGATCTCGTGTGAAATTGGCACCGGAACCTCGTTTATCAACCAGGATAAGGTCAATGGTTGCGTGATCCCGCCGGATAACAGCGCAGCGTTGGTCGAAGCGATGAACGAACTGTGGCACAGTGATGAAACGGCAGCGCGCTATGGCGCAAATTCACGTCGCCGCTTTGAGGAGATGTTTACCGCCGAACATATGATTGATGCCTACGTGAATCTCTACAGCACGCTGCTGGAGCAGAAACCCTGATAGGCCGCAAATCGCCCCCGCCAGCGCGGGGGCGCAAGGCATCAGTGACGGCTCTTAAGATTGTTAATCACGTCCGTTAAATTCAGCCCCTGATCCTGCAGCAGCACCAGCAGGTGATACATCAAATCCGACGCTTCATTCTTCAGCTCGAACTGGTCATGCACCGTGGCGGCCAGCGCGGTCTCAACGCCTTCTTCTCCCACCTTCTGGGCAATGCGCTTGGTGCCGCTAGCGTACAGCTTCGCGGTGTAAGAGCTCTCCGGGTCAGCGTGCTTGCGTTCGGCCAACAGTTGCTCCAGCTGGTAGAGAAACAGCCACTGGTGGCCGGTTTCGCCGAAGCAGCTCGATGTGCCTTTATGGCAGGTTGGGCCAATCGGATTTACCAGCGCCAGCAGGGTGTCGTTATCGCAATCCGGGGTGATGCTCACCACGTTGAGAAAATTACCCGACGTTTCCCCCTTGGTCCACAGACGCTGTTTGGTCCGTGAATAAAAGGTCACTTTACCGGTCTCTTCGGTTTTCGCCAGCGCATCCTGATTCATATAGCCCAGCATCAGCACTTCCCCGGAAACGGCGTGCTGCACGATGACCGGCATCAGACCGTCGGTTTTTTGCCAATCCAGCTGTTCACTTAACATACCCTAATCTCCACGCCCTGTGCTGCCAGGTACGTTTTCAGTTCACCAATATTGATAATTTGCTTGTGGAACACTGAGGCGGCCAGCGCGCCGTCGACGTTGGCGTCGCGGAAGGCTTCCAGGAAGTGCTCCATAGTCCCGGCACCGCCGGATGCAATCAGCGGCACGTGGCACACGGCGCGTACCTTGCTTAACTGCTGCAGATCGTAGCCGTTACGCACGCCGTCCTGATTCATCATATTGAGGACGATCTCGCCGGCCCCGCGCTTTTGTACTTCCTGCACCCAGTCCAGCGTTTCCCACTGCGTCACCCGCGTACGGCTCTCATCGCCGGTATATTGATTGACGTGATACTTCCCGCTTTCGGCGTCAAACCAGGTATCGATACCCACGACAATACACTGCACCCCGAACCGATCGGCCAGGCGAGTAATCAGCGTCGGGTCCGCCAGGGCAGGGGAATTGATAGAGATTTTATCCGCGCCAAAGGAGAGGATTTGCGCCGCCTCTTCCAGCGACTTAATGCCGCCGGCGACGCAGAAGGGAATGTCGATCACTTCCGCAACGCGCGATACCCAGCTTTTATCCACCACGCGACCGTCGCTCGAGGCGGTGATATCGTAGAACACCAGCTCATCCGCGCCTTCGTCGGCATAGCGTTTTGCCAGCGGGACAATATCGCCGATGATTTCGTGATTACGGAACTGCACGCCTTTCACTACCTGGCCGTCGCGAACGTCAAGACAGGGGATTATCCGTTTTGCCAGCATTGAATGGCCTCCGTTACGTTAAATTTACCTTCCAGCAGCGCCCGGCCGACAATCACCCCGCGCACCCCGGTTCCGCGCAGCGCGGCGATATCATGCAGATCGCCAATGCCGCCGGAGGACTGAAACGCCACCTGCGGATAGCGGGCGCAGACTTCTTCATACAGCGAGACGTTAGACCCGGCCAGCGTCCCGTCGCGGGAAATATCGGTACATAGCACGTGCTGCAGGCCGACGGACTGATAGCTCTCCACCAGCTCCTCCAGGGTTACGCCGGAATTCTCCTGCCAGCCGCTAACGGCCACCTGCTTGCTGCCTTGCGCATCGATCCGTACGTCCAGCGCCAGCACCAGATGCTGCGGGCCAAAACGCTTAAACCAGCCTTTCACCACTTCCGGCGACTTCACCGCCGTCGAGCCCACCACCACGCGCGCCACGCCCGCGTCAAGCAGGGCGGCCACGTCTTCTTCCGTGCGCACGCCGCCGCCGACCTGCACCGGCACGTTCACGCCGGCAACCAGCGTTTTCAGCAGCGGGATCTGGCGCTTCGCCGGATCTTTCGCCCCGGTCAGATCGACGAGATGCAGTACTTCGGCCCCTTGCGCGGCATAGGATTGCAGGCGCGGCAGCGGATCGTTGCCGTAGTCGCGCTGCTGGCCATAATCGCCCTGATGGAGACGGACGACCGTACCGTCAATTAAATCTAAAGCAGGAATGATCATCACATCTCCAGGAAGTTTTTCAGCAGCTGCGCCCCGGCGCTGCCGGAGCGTTCAGGGTGGAACTGGACGCCAAAAAAGTTATCTTTCTGCACCGCCGCGGTGAAGGCCTCGCCGTAGCTGCACTGAGCGATAGTGTTAACGTTGACCGGCATCGCGTAGCTGTGGACGAAGTAAAAATACGCCCCGTCTTCAATGCCGCGAAACAGACGATCGCCCGCTTTCGCATTTACCCGGTTCCAGCCCATATGCGGCAGCGGCAGGCCGTGGTCGGTCATTTTTGGCACGTCCTGGTCGATAATACCCAGCAGGTCGACGCCGTTATTCTCTTCGCTGCGTTTTCCCAGCAGCTGCATACCGAGACAAATGCCCAGCACCGGTTGGGTGCAGGCTTTAATCAGATCAATTAAATCCCGTTCGCGCAGCTGGTCCATTGCCGCCTGAGCCGTCCCTACGCCCGGCAGAAACAGCTTATCGGCGCGCAGCACCACGTCCGGGTCACGGCTGACCTGCGGCTCGTAGCCGTGGCGGCTCACCGCAGATTTCACCGAATTGAGGTTGGCGCAGCCGGTATCGAGGATCACCACGTTCATCAGAGTACCCCTTTCGAAGATGGCAGCGTGTCGCCCTGGACGCGGATGGCCTGGCGTAGCGTGCGACCGAAGGCCTTAAACAGGCTCTCAACGCGGTGGTGATCGTTTTTGCCCTTGGTTTTCAGGTGCAGAGTGACCGCCATGGTATAGGAGAGCGAGCGGAAGAAGTGCTCGACCATCTCGGTGCTCAGATCGCCAACGCGCTGATAGGTAAAATCAGCTTTGTATTCAAGGTGCGGGCGGCCAGAAATATCCAGCGCGCAGCGGGCCAGGCATTCGTCCATCGGCAGCACAAAGCCGAAACGGGCGATGCCGCGCTTGTCGCCGAGCGCCAGCTTCAGCGCTTCGCCCAGCGCAAGGCCGGTGTCTTCCACGGTGTGGTGATCGTCAATATAGAGGTCGCCGCCGACCTTGACCTCCAGACGGAAGCCGCCGTGGGTGGCAATTTGGTCAAGCATATGATCGAAGAAGCCGACGCCGGTGGAGATTTTGCTGCCGCCTTCGCGATCGAGCCACACTTTGACATCCACCTGGGTCTCTTTAGTGATGCGCTCAACGTGGGCGTAGCGATCGCGACGGGTCAGCTGTTCGCAAATGGTCGGCCAGTCAAGCGTTTCGCGATCGTAGCGCAGTCCGGTAATGCCCATGTTATCCGCCAGCTGAATGTCGGTGGCCCGGTCGCCAATCACGTAGCTATTGGCGGTGTCCATCACCCCTTGCTCCAGCCACGGCAGCACCAGTCTGGTTTTCGGCTTGCGGCAGTCGCAATTATCCGCCGGGAGATGCGGACAAATCAGCACCTCGTCAAAGTTGACGCCCTGTGAGGAGAAGATCTGCATCATCAGGTTGTGCGGGCCGTCGAACTCGTCCTGCGGCAGGCTGGCGGTTCCCAGTCCGTCCTGATTGGTGATCATCACCAGCTTATACCCTTCCTGCTGCAGCTTGAGCAGGGCCGGGATCACCTGCGGCTCAAACGCCAGCTTATCGAAGCGGTCTACCTGAAAATCAACCGGTGGTTCGGAAATCAGCGTACCGTCACGGTCAATAAAGAGAAACTTCTGGGTCATACATTCTCCACAGTCAAAGCGTCAATGACGCGCTGGCTCTCTGCACGGGTACCGATAGTGATACGCAAACAGCCGCTTAATGAAGGTTGTTTATTCTGGTCACGTAAGATAATGCCCTGATCCCACAAAGATTTAAACACCGCGCTGGACGCGGTGATCCGCGCCAGTACGTAGTTGGTCTCGGAAGCGAACACCTCTTCCACGCAGGCAATGCTGCGCAGCTGGCTGACCAGATAATCGCGTTCGTTGAGGATCTGCGCCACGCGCTCGCGCATGGCGGCAATCCCTTCCGCACTCAGGGCCTGAGCGGCAATATCGGCGACCGGCGTCGAGAGCGGATAGGGCGCGATAACTTTCAGCAGCACGTTAATAACCTCGACGTTGGCGAGGGTAAAGCCGCAGCGCAGGCCAGCCAGGGCAAACGCCTTGGACAGCGTGCGCAGAACCACCAGATGCGGATACTCGTTCAGCCAGGTTGCCAGCGTCGCCTGCGGACAGAACTCAATATAGGCTTCATCCGCGACCACGATGGCTTTACCGCGCGCCATCTCCAGCAGGGTGCGGAAATCTTTCGGGTTGATAATCTGTCCGGTCGGGTTATTCGGGCTGCAGACGAAAATCACTTTCACGCCGTCAAGATTGGCTGCGATGCCCGGCAGATCCAGCTGCCAGTCGGCGAGCGTCGGCACCGTACGACAGGTCACGCCGATGGTTTCGGCGCTGACGCTGTACATGCCGTAGGTCGGCGGGCAGTAGAGCACCGCGTCCTGGCCCGGCTCGCAGAAGGCGCGGATCAGTAGTTCAATGCCTTCGTCGGCGCCGCGGCTGACCAGCACCTGCTCCGGCTTAACGCCAGCATACTGCGCATAGCGTTCAATGACGGCTTTCGGCTGCGGTTCCGGATAGCGGTTCAGCGTCTGTTCGGTCAGCTGGAACGCAACCGCGGTGGGGAATTCATTGGCGTTCAGCCAGACGTCGCCCTTACCGCCCAGACGGCGAGCAGACTGATACGGCGTCAGCGCGCGGACGTTGGCGCGGGCTAAATCTTCGATGCTCATGCTTGCTCCTTAAGGGCTGCAACGCGCAGCGTAACGGCGTTTTTGTGGGCGTCCAGGCGCTCGGCGGCGGCCAGTATCTCAATGGTGGAAGCGAGGGCGGCGAACCCGTCGCGGGACAGCTCCTGCACGGTCATGCGTTTCTGAAAGTCCGCCAGGCCGAGGCTGGAGCAGGTCGCGGTGTAACCGTAGGTCGGCAGCACGTGGTTGGTTCCGGAGGCATAATCCCCGGCGGATTCCGGCGACCAGTCGCCGAGGAACACCGAGCCGGCGCTGGTGATGCCATCGACCAGTTCGCGGGCGTTGCGGGTCTGAATAATCAGGTGTTCAGGGCCGTACTGGTTGGATATTTCCACGCACTGGGCGATATCGCGGGCCACGATGATCCGGCTGGCGGAGAGCGCCTCACGGGCGGTTTCCGCACGCGGCAGCGCGGACAGCTGGCGCTCAACGGCTTCGGCGACGCGGGTGGCCATCGTGCTATCCGGCGTCAGCAGGATCACCTGCGAATCCGGGCCGTGCTCCGCCTGGGAAAGCAGGTCAGAGGCGACGAAATCGGGGGTTGCGCCGCTGTCGGCGATCACCAGCACTTCCGATGGCCCGGCGGGCATATCGATAGCCGCGCCGTCAAGACGCTGGCTCACCTGACGCTTGGCCTCGGTGACGAAGGCGTTGCCCGGGCCAAAGATTTTATCGACTTTCGTCACCGACTCCGTGCCGAAGGCGAGGGCGGCAATTGCCTGCGCGCCGCCGACGTTAAAGATATTGCGCACGCCGCATAGCTGGGCGGCATAGAGAATTTCATCGGCAATCGGCGGCGGCGAGCACAGCACTACCTGCTGGCAGCCCGCGATGCGCGCCGGCGTGGCGAGCATCAGGACCGTTGAGAACAGCGGCGCCGAGCCGCCGGGAATATATAAGCCAACGGAGGCGATAGGGCGGGTCACCTGCTGGCAGCGCACGCCCGGCAGGGTTTCCACATCTACGGCCTGCAGCCGCTGCGCGTTGTGAAAGGTTTCGATATTTTTAACCGCTACGGCCATCGCCTGCTTGAGCTCGTCGCTCAGGCGCGCACCGGCGGCGGCAATCTCTTCTTCGCTAACTTTCAGCGCTGTGACCTCGGTTTTGTCGAACTTTGCGCCGTATTCACGCAGGGCCGCATCGCCGTTGTCTTTAACATTATTCAGGATCTCCGCCACCGTTTTGCTGATGCTCTCGGAGGCGGAAATGGCCGGACGCATTAAAAGTTGTTGCTGTTGTTCTGCGCCACAGCCGTTCCAGTCGATAATTGTGTTGAAGCTCATGATTGTTTCCCCTGTTTGTCCCGTGACCGACCCGCCGGATTACTCCATCATCTTCTCAATCGGCAGAACCAGAATGGAGCTGGCGCCCAGCGCTTTCAGTTTTTCCATGGTTTCCCAGAACAGGGTTTCGCTGCTGACCATGTGCATGGCGACGCGCTGCTTGTCCCCCGCCAGCGGCAGGATGGTCGGACGCTCGGCGCCGGGCAGCAGGGCGACAACCTCTTCCAGGCGCTCGGTGGGCGCGTGCATCATGATGTATTTCGATTCGCGAGCCTGAATCACGCCCTGAATACGGGTCAGCAGGCGGTCGATAAGCTGCTGTTTGCTATCCACCATCTCACCGTCGCGCTGGATCAGGCAGGCTTTGGAGCGGAACATGACTTCCACTTCGCGCAGGCCGTTCGCTTCGAGAGTCGCGCCGGTAGAGACCAGGTCGCAAATCGCGTCGGCCAGGCCAGCGCGCGGGGCCACTTCAACCGAGCCGTTCAGCAGGCAGGATTTAAAGGAGATGCCTTTCTGGTCAAGGTAGCGCTTCAGCAGGTGCGGGTAAGAGGTCGCGATGCGTTTGCCGTCCAGTGCCGCAGGGCCGTCCCAGGGTTCATCCGCCGGGGTCGCCAGCGACAGGCGGCAGCCGCCGAAGTCGAGACGGCGCAGGGTAAAGTAGCGCGGATCTTCGCCCTGGGCGCGGCGGCTCAGCAGCTCTTCTTCCAGCACGTTTTCACCGATAATCCCCAAATCGACCACGCCGTCCATGATAAGGCCAGGAATATCGTCATCACGCACGCGCAGAATATCGATCGGCATATTTTCCGCCATCGCGATCAGGCGCTGGGTGTGCAGATTCACTTTGATGCCGCAGCGGCTGAGTAATTCGCGTGAATCTTCGCTTAAACGCCCTGATTTCTGAATAGCTATGCGTAAACGACTATTGTCTAACATTGTTATTTTCCTCTGTAACCCTGTCTGAATCTGTCCGAATGCGGTCCAAAAAAAAGCCCCCGGAAGTGAATCTTCCGGGGGCTCTCTTTGCGTTCATGCACCACTGGAAGATCCAAATGTCTTCCAGCACACATCGCCTGAAAGACTAGTCAGGATGATGGTGATGATGGTGGTTTTTAAATTGAACGCTGTTCATAAAATTCTCTGTGAATGACTATGCATTTGATGCCTTTTAACCTAAACCACTTCACTCGCATAAAGCAAGGGCTTTTTTCTATCATTAATTCATTTCATATTGACCGAAGAAATTGTCAGTTGCCGCCGGCTGGCGTAGCCTTAAGTCAGCACAGCGAAAATTCAGGAGCAAGGGGATGAAGAAGGTCGCAATTGTAGGATTAGGATGGCTGGGTATGCCGCTTGCGCTGTCGTTGATGTCGCGGGGATGGCAGGTCACCGGCAGTAAGACCACCCAGGATGGCGTGGAGGCGGCGCGGATGTGCGGTATCGACAGCTACCCGCTGCGTCTGGAGCCGCAGCTGGTCTGCGACGCTGAGGATCTGGATGCATTAATGAACGTCGACGCGCTGGTGATTACCCTGCCGGCGCGCCGGACCGGGCCGGGAGACGACTTCTATCGTCAGGCGGTACAGGAAATCGTTGATACCGCGCTCGCGCATCACGTGCCGCGCATCCTGTTTACCAGCTCGACTTCCGTCTACGGTAACGCCAGCGGCACGCTGAAAGAGAGCTCGCCCCGTAATCCGCAAACCGCCAGCGGACAAGTGCTGAAAGAGCTGGAGGACTGGCTGCACAATCTTCCTGGCACCTCGGTGGACATTCTGCGCCTTTCCGGGCTGGTGGGGCCGTCTCGTCACCCGGGGCGCTTCTTTGCCGGAAAATCCGCGCCGGACGGCCAGCACGGCGTGAACCTGGTGCATCTCCAGGATGCGATCGCCGCGATCGAGCTGTTATTGCAGTCCCCGAAAGGCGGACGCATCTATAATATATGTGCGCCTAAGCATCCCGCGCGCGGCGTCTTTTATCCGCTGATGGCCCGGGAGCTTGGGCTTCCCGTTCCCGTCTTCTCTGATAACCCGGAAAACGGTAGCGGCAAGATCGTGGATGGCAGCCGTATTTGCAACGAACTGGGGTTTGAATACCAATACCCCGACCCGCTGGTGATGCCGATGGAGTGATCCGCCAGCGGTGAATCGCGTACCGTAAGGGGGTAGCGATGAAACCACTGCTGGATGTGCTCGTCATTCTTGATGCCCTCGACAAAGAGGGCAGTTTTGCCGCAGCCTCGGCAAAGCTCTATAAAACCCCCTCCGCGCTGAGCTATACCATTCATAAGCTGGAAAGCGACCTCAATATTCAACTACTCGATCGCAGCGGCCATCGGGCGCGTTTTACCCGTACCGGCCAGATGCTGCTGGAAAAAGGGCGCGACGTGCTGCATACCGCCCGCGAGCTGGAAAAGCAGGCCGTCAGGCTGCAACAGGGCTGGGAAGACAGGCTGGTGCTGAACGTTGATAGCGGTTTCCCGTTTCACCTGTTGGCGCCGCTGATAACGGCGTTTTATCGCCAGCATCACGCCACCCGTCTGGAATTTCGCCGTGATACTCTCGCAGCAGGCTGGCAGACCCTGGCGGAAGGGCGGGCGGATCTGCTGCTCGGGGTTCAGAGCGACCCGCCGGCGCTAAGCGGGTACGGTTGTCTGCTTCTCGGTGAACTGACGCAGGTATTTGTCGTTTCGCCCCAGCATCCGCTGGCGCAAATTACCGAACCGCTGAGCTGGCGCACGTTGCGCCGTTATCGCGCGATTGCCAACTGCGGCTCGTTGCCGCAGGCAGAAAATCAGGACAGCCTGACGGTATTCGATCTTTCCGGCCAGCTGACGCTGCTTTGCGCCGGGCTGGGATGGGGCTATTTGCCGCTATTTCAGGTGCAGCCTTTATTAGCGCGCGGCGAGCTGCGAATAATTCAAACCAGGATGGTTGCGCCGGTAAATCGCGCGTGGATTGGCTGGCATGAAGAGGGCGGTGGTCTGGCGGGCGAGTGGTGGCGAGCAGAGATATTAGCAAATAGTGCTATCCATCAGGTCTATAATACTAAAATCGTATGAATATTAATCTGTTAGAGATTAGCCGTAATTATTAAGCCTTGCAACATCTTGTCATCGTGCCAGTAGTTGTTGCAAAATACGCGTCCTGAAAATCAGAAACTGGCCGACGCTTTTTTAAAGTGTCGGTTATTTTTTTGGTTGAAAGACACATCATTCAATACCAAGAGGCCGGGCTTCGTACCGGATAGATATTTACTAAAAACCGACAGTGGTTGTCGCTGAGGAATACAAAGAAATGGGGCAATTTTTTGCTTACGCGCTGGCGTTCACCGTAAAAGGGGATAACTATGTCGCATAACGCTACTCCAAAAACCTCTCGCGTGGAATTACGTAAAACGCTTACGTTGATTCCGGTTGTAATGATGGGCCTTGCCTATATGCAGCCAATGACGCTGTTCGATACGTTTGGTATCGTCTCTGGATTGACTGATGGTCACGTTGCGACGGCTTACGCCTTCGCGCTGATCGCCATTCTCTTCACGGCGCTGAGCTACGGTAAACTGGTTCGCCGTTTTCCGTCGGCGGGTTCCGCTTATACCTACGCACAGAAATCCATTAGCCCGGCCGTTGGCTTTATGGTTGGCTGGTCATCGCTGCTGGACTATCTGTTCATGCCGATGATCAACATTCTGCTGGCAAAAATTTACTTTGAAGCGCTGGTGCCTTCCATTCCGTCGTGGATCTTCGTTGTTGCGCTGGTGGCCTTTATGACCATCTCCAACCTGCGCAGCATTAAGACCGTGGCGAACTTCAACACCCTGATCGTTATCCTGCAGATGGGTATCGTAGCGGTGATTGTTGGCCTGATTATCTACGGCGTTATGCACGGCGAAGGCGCGGGCACGCTGACCAGCACCCGTCCGTTCTGGTCTGAAGGCGCGCACGTGGTGCCGATGATTACCGGTGCGACCATTCTCTGCTTCTCGTTCCTCGGCTTCGACGGTATCTCTTCGCTGTCTGAAGAAACCAAAGACGCAGAGCGCGTGATCCCGAAGGCTATCTTCCTGACGGCGCTGATTGGTGGCCTGATCTTTATCGGGGCTTCCTACTTCCTGCAGCTGTACTTCCCGGATATCTCGCGCTTTAAGGATCCGGACGCATCGCAGCCTGAAATCATGCTGTACGTTGCGGGCAAAACCTTCCAGTGGGGCGTGCTGATTTTCTCCAGCGTCACCGTACTGGCGTCCGGCATGGCTGCGCACGCGGGCGTTTCCCGTCTGATGTACGTGATGGGCCGTGACGGCGTGTTCCCGACGCGTTTCTTTGGTTACGTGCATCCGAAATGGCGGACTCCGGCGTGGAACGTACTGCTGGTTGGCGCGATTGCGCTGCTGGCGATTAAATTCGACCTCGTGACGGCAACGGCGCTGATTAACTTCGGTGCGCTGGTGGCGTTCACCTTCGTTAACCTGTCGGTGATCTCGCAGTTCTGGATCCGTGAAAAACGCAACAAGACGCTGAAAGACCACTTCAACTATCTGGTTCTGCCGGTGTGCGGCGCGCTGACCGTCGGCGCGCTGTGGATCAACCTGGAAGAGAGCTCCATGGTTCTCGGCCTGATCTGGGGCGGTATTGGTCTGGTCTACCTGGCCTGCGTGACCAAAAGCTTCCGCAACCCGGTACCGCAGTACGAAGACGTTGCCTGATCGCGTTTGGTGATGAGAAAGCCGGAGGGAAACCTCCGGCTTTTTTGTTTCTGGCGGATGTCGATCTTTCCGACTCGCGCTACGCTTAGCCGGACTACAGATTCACCGCTGCCCACGGTCTGGTAGATACTGTTATGCCATGCAAGCATTTTTCGTATGCAGTGTGGCATCGAACGGGCGTCCTGATTTCAGGACGCCGTATGCCACCTGGGCCAGTTTCCTCATCATCGCACCGATTATCAGCTTTGCATTTTTTCCGTTCTTTTCCAGCCGTTCCCTGAACACCCGACCCCATTCTGTTTTATACAGCGTCACCATCGCCGGCATATACAATGCACGACGCAGCGACACATGGCCCATTTTACTCATCCTGCTTACCCGCCTGATGCTGCTGCCTGACTCATGTTGCCGCGGCGTCAGACCCGCATACGCGGCGAACTGCCTCCCCTCCCTGAACCTGTCTTTCAGACCCACATAAGCCAGCAGCACCGCCGCGGTTTTGGGGCCGATGCCCGGGATACTGTCCAGCAGTTTGCGCCGGTGTTTCAGATCCGGGTCATCATCCGTCAGGTCTTTTATCTGCTTTTCAAGACGTTTCAGTTCCGTCTCCAGCCACAGCAGATGCATGTCTATGCTTGGCAACTGTACCTCACGCGCGCTTTCCCGCCGGTTCTGCTCCTGAACATGCATCTCCGTCAGCGCCTGATACCGCAGAACCAGCGCCCGCAGGGCGCGTTCAACCGGATGGGGAGCTTCCCATATCGGCGGGCGTTTCTCCCGGCAAAAATACGCCAGCTGGCGGGCATCCACCGTATCCGTTTTGCTGCGTATTCCCTGACTCTGGACGAACGCTTTGCTGAGCATCGGATTGATAACAGAGACCGGATACCCCGCATCAGAGAGATGAGCGGCGACATCTTCCATATACGTCCCGGTCGCTTCCATGCAGACATGGGCATGGATGACCTGATGTCCCCGCAACCAGCTGACGAGCTCGTCATGTCCTGTTGGGGTGTTGGCAAATTTCTTGCTGCGGTGACGGCCATCAGGCCGCAACATATCGACATCGAGTTTAGCTTTGGCCACATCAATGCCGATAAAGTGAATGTCGTTTTCCATGGTGTAACCATCCTTGCAAATGCGGGGTACCGGGTGAACCGGTCCATGATACTGTTCGGTTTGTCATTTGTGGATAGCGGTGGTCCGGTGCAGGCATCTACTGTACAGACTAAAAGTCTGAGCCCGGGTACGGCATCCGGACCACCACCAGAGAGAACTGGCCGGTTCTTTCTGGTTTTTTAATAATACAAGCCCGGGTAAGGCGTGTACGCCGCAACCCGGGATTCCCGGGCACGAGTTCGTGTGGTTTTGCGGGGTGGTTGCCCGGATAGAGGCGCAGCATCGCCTCCGGCAGATTCGGCAGAAATGTGGGCGATTTACTTCTCCTGCTGCATTACCTTAAGCAGCGTATCCAGCAGGCCGGGAAAGCGCGCGTCTAAATCTTCCCGGCGCAGCGAAATCAAATTCTCCCGCCCCTGAGGCCGCTGCCAGATGACCCCGCTGTCGCGCAGGACGCGCCAGTGGTGAGTCATGGTCGACTTCGCCACATCTTCATGACGCAGGGCGTTACAGCTCTGCTCGCTGCCGTCGGCAAGGATCCGGATAATCTCAAGCCGCAGCGGGTTACCGAGGGCGAAAAGCACATTTTCGAGGCGAATTTGTTCACGTTCGGGGTGATTGGCGATCATAATATTCCTGTGTCGGCGGCGGCGCAGATCCGCGAGCAGCCGTTATCAGCGGCTGGCCGGTAATATACCCAAACTCTTTTTCTAAAGCCACGCGCGTCGTCGCAGCCATACCAATCGTAACGATAGCAAAAATAGTTCGAATATACTCGTACAGTTGTACTATGATGAAAGCCGTTAAATGAACGGCGGCTCATTCCGGCCGCTGACTGACAGTCAAAATGACTAAGGACGCATCATGCCCCGACCCATCCCCCTCGAACGTTATCGCAACATCGGTATCTCCGCGCATATCGATGCCGGCAAAACCACCACCACCGAGCGCATCCTGTTTTACACCGGGATGAGCCACAAGCTGGGGGAAGTACACGATGGCGCGGCAACTACCGACTGGATGGCGCAGGAGCAGGAGCGTGGGATCACCATTACGTCCGCGGCGGTGAGCTGCTTCTGGCCCGGTATGGACCGCAGCTTTGAGCCACACCGGATTAATATCATCGACACCCCAGGGCACGTGGATTTCACCATTGAAGTCGAGCGCTCTATGCGCGTACTGGACGGTGCGGTCATGGTTTACGACTCCGTGGGCGGCGTGCAGCCGCAGTCGGAAACCGTCTGGCGCCAGGCGAACAAATACCACGTCCCGCGCCTGGCCTTCGTCAACAAGATGGACCGCCCCGGCGCGGATTTTTTCCGCGTGGTGCAGATGATGACCGATCGCCTGAATGCGAACCCGGTACCGATTGTGATCCCGGTGGGCGCCGAAGAGCACTTCACCGGCGTGGTGGATCTCATCAAAATGCGCGCCATTTTGTGGGATGACGCCACCCAGGGAATGACCTTCAGCTATGCGCCGGTGCCCGACGAACTGCTGGAAACTGCCCGGTTGTGGCGGGAAAAAATGGTTTCGGCGGCGGCGGAAGCCAGCGACGAACTGATGGATAACTATCTTGAAACCGGCGAGTTGAGCGAGGCGGAAATCGTCGCCGGACTGCGTCAGCGCACGGTGAAGGGGGAAATCCAGGCAGTGCTGTGCGGCAGCGCGTTTAAAAACAAAGGCGTGCAGCGGATGCTTGATGCGGTGGTTGAGCTGATGCCGTCGCCGCTGGATATTCCGGCGATTCAGGGCGTGGATGAGAAAGGGCAGCCCGCTGAACGTCACCCGAGCGACGACGAACCGTTCTCGGCGCTGGCATTTAAACTGATGACCGACCCCTACGTCGGCCAATTGACCTTTATCCGCGTCTATTCCGGGACGCTGAAAAAAGGCGATGCGGTGTGGAATCCGGTGAAAGGCAAGAAAGAGCGCATCGGCCGCATCGTGCTGATGCAGGCCAACGATCGCCATGAAGTGGACGAACTGCACGCCGGAGATATTGCCGCCTGCGTCGGCCTGAAGGATGTCACCACCGGCGACACGCTGTGCGACCCGGATGCGGTGATTACCCTTGAACGGATGGAGTTCCCGGAGCCGGTGATTTCGCTGGCGATTGAACCGAAAACCAAAGCCGATCAGGAGAAAATGGGCATCGCCCTGCAGCGATTGGCGGCGGAAGATCCGTCGTTTCGTCTGCATACTGACGAGGAGTCCGGCCAGACGATCATTTCCGGGATGGGTGAACTGCATCTGGAGATTATCGTTGACCGCATGAAGCGCGAGTTTGGCGTCGAGGCGAATATCGGGCGTCCGCAGGTGACCTATCGCGAGACGATCCGCAAAACGGTCAAAGAGGTGGAAGGCAAGTTTGTTCGCCAGTCCGGCGGTAAAGGGCAGTACGGTCACGTGGTGCTGAGCCTTGAACCGCTGGCGCCGGGAAGCGGTTTCGTGTTTGAGGACGCGACCAAAGGCGGCGTGGTGCCGCGCGAGTACATCCCTTCAGTCGAAAAAGGGCTGCGCGAAGCGATGGGCACCGGCGTGCTGGCGGGATATCCGGTGGTGGATATTAAGGCGATCCTGACGTTTGGTTCGTATCACGACGTTGACTCCTCGGAGATGGCTTTCCGGATGGCGGCGATATTCGGCTTCAAGGAAGGGGCGCGCAGGGCCGACCCGGTTATTCTTGAACCGGTGATGCATGTGGAAGTGGAGACCCCGGAAGAGTACGCCGGCAATATTATGGGCGATCTCTCTTCCCGGCGCGGGATGGTACAGGGAATGGAGGAGCGGTTCGGCAGCCAGATTATTCGCGCCGACGTGCCGCTGGCCGAGATGTTTGGCTATTCCACCACGCTGCGTTCAATGTCCCAGGGCCGGGCGACCTACAGCATGGAATTCCACCACTACGCGGAAGCCCCGCGCAACGTGGCTGAGGCGATTATCGCCAGCCGCGCCAAAGGCTAAACTACGTTCCCGGGTGCGACGCGAGGCGTCTTACCCGGGATACGAGTCCTGCCACCGTTGGTAGCCCGGGTAAGGCGTTAGCCGCAACCCGGGAATTTCTTCCAGTCAAACAATATCCTGCGCGTACTGCCACAGCGCCTTCAGCTGCGCCAGCTTCTCTTTATCATCCGCATATTGCTGATACAGCATCTGTAGCTCATCGGCGTAGGCCTGCAAAAACTCTGGCGTAAACACCTGGCGACGGTGCTCCAACCAGCGCTGCTGCTCGGCTTCATCCAGCGTGCCCGGGTAATTGCGCGCGCGATAGTTGAACAGTAGACGCTCAATACGCTTATCAGCAAAGGTAATGTCCAGCGCCGGCAGATTGCGCGGCTCCGTCTCGAGTACGATTTTCATCGCCGCGCGGTCGGCATCGCTGAAAAAGCCGTTATACAGCTGTGCATCGACGTTATCGGACGGCACAAACGGCTCCGCTTCGGCATAAATCGCCACCACTTTCTCGCGCACCTGTGGATTAGCCCGCAGCCGCTGGGCGTTCTCCAGACAGCGCTGGATATTGATGCCCAATCGGTCAGCATCCTGCGGGCGCAGGGTATTTTGCTGCGCCAGCACCGGGCACTTATTGAGGTGGACCAGCTTGATCGGCACCGCAGCCAGATCGCCCAACTCGCTTTTCGGCGTATACAGCCGTTCGCGCAGGGCATCGGCATCCAGATCCAGCAGAGGGGCGATATCACCGGCCAGGTCGACCATAATCACCGCGTTACGGTTATCCGGGTGCCACGCCAGCGGGGCGACCAGGCTGGTGTTGCCGCGCGCCGCGCCGAACATACCGGAAACATGCACCAGCGGCTTGATCTGCGGCACGTCAATCAGCGTCGCCAGCTTGCGCTTGTTGCGGTGGGCGTAAAGATAGTCGAACAGGCGCGGCTGCTGAGTCTTCACCAGCTTTGCCATCGCGATTGTGGCGTAAACGTCGGCCATCGCGTCGTGGGCGTTGCTGTGTTCGATGCCGTTAGCGACGGTCAGATGCTCCAGCCGGAAGCTCGGTAAGCCCTCATCATTTTCCGGCCAGTTGATCCCCTCGGGGCGCAGCGCATAGCAGGCGCGCATCACGTCCAGTAGATCCCAGCGGGAGTTGTCATGCTGCCAGCTCCAGGCGTAAGGATCGTAAAAATTGCGATAGAAGATATTGCGCGTGACTTCATCATCGAAGCGCACGTTGTTGTAGCCGACGATGCAGGTTTTCGGCACCGTGAACAGATCGTGAACGCGGCGGGCAAACGCGGCTTCGTTGTCGCCTTTGGCATTGGCCTCCTGCGGCGTTATCCCGGTGACCATTACCGCCTGCGGCTGCGGCAGATAGTCGTCGGCGAGCCTGCAGTAGAACACTTCAGGTTCGCCGACGACATTCAGGTCTTCATCGGTACGGATGGCGGCAAACTGCGACGGCCGGTCGAGCGAAGGGCTGGTGCCGAAGGTCTCGTAATCGTGAAACAAAAATCCGGGCTGGTTGGCGCTATCTTGCATAATCTGTTCATTATCCCTGGTGGCGAGCAGCCATCATGGTAAACGATTTGCCGGGCCATCAGAAGGGTATCGGCTTTACCTGACACCGCCAGTGTCATATTTTCTTGCAATTAAACCCTGATATGAAACGAGAAGTTCCGTAAAAAGGACGGCGAATCTGTCAATTTAGAGGATATGCCGTTGAAAGGCCGTTTGTTTATTGCTGTATCTTTGCTCGCTGCGAGCGTTTCTTGCGCATTTGCCGCCAATGATTTTCCCGTCAACGTGACGCCGCCTTCCATTCAGGCCGGTTCCTGGGTGCTGATGGATTACACCACCGGCCAGGTCCTTACCGCCGGTAACGAGCATCAGCAGCGCAATCCCGCCAGCCTGACCAAACTGATGACCGGCTATGTGGTCGATCGCGCCATCGACAGCCACCGCATCACCTTTGACGACATCGTCACCGTCGGTAAAGACGCCTGGGCGCAGGGCAATCCGGTCTTTAAGGGATCTTCCCTGATGTTTCTTAAGCCCGGCGATCGGGTTAGCGTACGCGACTTGAGCCGCGGGCTCATCGTTGACTCCGGCAACGATGCCTGCGTGGCGCTGGCGGATTATGTTGCCGGCGGCCAGCCGCAGTTTGTCGCGCTGATGAACAGCTATGTGGACAAACTGCATTTACAGGATACCCATTTTGAAACCGTTCACGGCCTCGACGCGCCGGGGCAGCACAGCTCAGCCTACGATCTGGCGGTACTCTCGCGGGCGATTATTCACGGCGAGCCGGACGTTTATCATATGTACAGCCAGAAGAGTCTGACGTGGAACGGCATTACCCAGCAGAACCGCAATGGTCTGCTGTGGGATAAAACTATGAACGTTGATGGTCTGAAAACCGGCCATACCTCCGGCGCCGGCTTCAATCTGATTGCCTCCGCGGTGGACGGCCAGCGCCGGCTGATTGCGGTAGTCATGGGGGCCGACAGCCCGAAAGGGCGTGAACAGCAGGCGGCGAAGCTGCTGCACTGGGGCCAGCAAAACTTCGATACCGTCCAGGTCCTGCAGGACGGCAAGCAGGTCGGCGTTGAGCGTATCTGGTATGGCGATAAAGAGCAGATTAGGCTGGGGACCGATCAGGACTTCTGGTTAGCGCTGCCGAAATCGGAAGTCTCGCGCATTAAGGCGAAATATGTGCTGGATAAAAAAGTGCTGGAAGCGCCGATTGCCGCCCACCAGCGGGTCGGTGAAATCTCTCTTTATGATGGCGATAAAGTCGTTGCCCACTGGCCGCTGGTGACGCTGGAAAGCGTCGGCAAGGGCGGCCTGCTGTCGCGCTTTAGCGATTATCTGCATCAAAAACTGTAACTTCTCCGCCGCTCCGCCTGGAGCGGCATCTCGTAGCTGCTTGATTATTATGCTGCTTCGGTTGGCGCTTTGTTTAGTGTCCATCCCTTACCTTACCCGGTCACCATTCAGGAAATCCCCTGGCGCTTGTGCGCCCAAAATGGAGCTGGGAAGATGAAATACTTTGCGCGTAGTGCGCTTTCTCTGGGACTTTTCGCCGTTTTTAGCACCTCTGGTTTTGCCTCTGGCCTCGTTCTGGCCGATAACGAATTCCGCAATGATTTAGCCTGGTTATCCGACCGCGGAACCCTCTCTTTAAGTTTGTCCACCTGGCCTTTGAGCGAAGAAGAGATTAACCGTGCGCTGGCCAATGCCCATCCGACAACATCCGCAGAGCGGGTGGTTCTGAGTCGGGTAAATCAGCGTTTAAGGGCGCTCAAAGCCGACGTGCGCGTTACCGGTTACAGTTCCACTGATAAGCCGGGAACTCCGCAGGGGTTTGCCCAGTCTTATCCCGCTGACCAGTCGCTTTCTCTCGCCCTGAACAACAGCGGTGAATGGTGGGATCTGCATCTACAGGGCAATGTTGAAGGCGACAAACGCATCGACAACGGCTCCAGCGTAAACGCCAACGGCGCATACGGCGCGGTAAAACTGTGGAACCAGTGGCTGGCGTTCGGGCAAATCCCGCAGTGGTGGGGACCGGGTTATGAAGGGAGTTTGATTCGCTCCGATGCCGCGCGTCCCATGACCGGTTTTCTGCTGCAGCGTGCAGAACAGCGGGCGCCGGAAACCTCATGGCTAAGCTGGATTGGCCCGTGGCAGTATCAACTTTCCGCCAGCCAGATGAACCAGTACGCCGCCGTACCGCATACCAAAATCTTCGGCGGTCGCCTGACGTTTTCGCCCATCTCCTCGCTGGAACTGGGCGCTTCGCGCGTTATGCAGTGGGGCGGCGAAGGGCGACCTTCATCATTCAGCAGCTTCTGGGACGGCCTGACCGGCAATGATAACACCGGTGAATCGGCCGACGATCCCGGCAATCAGCTGGCCGGTTTTGATTTCAAGCTGAAGCTGGCGCCAACCTTGGGCTGGCCGGTGAGCATTTACGGCCAGATGATCGGCGAGGATGAAGCCGGATACTTGCCCTCGGCGCACCTCTACCTTGGCGGCGTGGAAGGGCACCATCAGTGGAACAGCAATGCGGTTAACTGGTATCTGGAAGCCCACGATACCCGCTCGAATATGGGACGCACCAACTATATCTATAACCACTTTATCTATAAAGATGGCTACTATCAGCAGGGCTACCCGCTGGGCGATGCGATGGGCGGCGATGGACGCCTGTATGCCGGTAAGGTGGAGCTGGTCACCGAAGCAAATCAGCGCTGGAGCGCGCGCCTGGTCTACGCGGAAGTCAATCCGAAGAACCAACGAATCAATAAAGCCTTCCCGCACGCCGACACGCTGAAGGGCGTACAGCTGGGCTGGAGCGGCGATGTCATGCCGACGGTTCGCCTGAATACCTCCATGTGGTACACCGATGCAAACCACAGCGCCAGCGACGATGTTGGGGCCAGCATCGGCATTGAACTGCCGTTCAGTTTATAACCCGCCGGTGGCGTTTTTTTAATCTTCTTGCCGCGCGGATTTGTGAATTACCGCACATACTATGGGTGATTGTACTGTTAGATTGTATGTATATACATACAGTGTTTTATCAACAGTGGAGGCAACATGGACTATAACGTTAAATCCGTAGGCAAGAAGAAAATTGCCGGTTTTCATCTGGTCGGCCCCTGGGAACAGACGGTTAAACAGGGGTTTGAACAGCTGATGATGTGGGTCGACAACAGCCGGGTTCCTGCGCAGGAGTGGGTGGCCGTTTACTACGACAATCCAGACGAAGTCCCGGCGGAAAAGCTGCGCTGCGACACCGCCGTCACGGTGGCGGAAGACTATCAGATCCCTGAAGGAAGTGAAGGCGTGATGATGACCGAAATCGCCGGCGGCGAGTATGCCGTTGCCCGCGCCAGAGTCGAGAATTTCGATTTTGCGACTCCGTGGTATCAGTTCTTCGAAAGTCTGATGCAAAGCACAGAGCATCAGATGGCGATGAAGCCCTGTTTTGAAGTCTACCTTAACGATGGTAACCAGGACGGCTACTGGGACATTGATATGTATATCGCGGTTGAACCCGTAGTGAAGTGAACTTATCCCTTTAATTGACAAGGTTTCTTACATTCGCGTGATGCTTGCGGCGAAAAAGCAGTTACAATTGCCCTTTTCGTTGTGTCGGAGTCGGTTGTGCGCGCGGATAAATCACTTAAGCCATTTGAAATTCGGCTGTATCGCCATTACCGCATCGTCCATGGCGTGCGAATAGCATTGGCCTTTGTGCTCACCTTTGTGCTGGTGCGCCTGCTTAACGTGCCGGAAGGTACCTGGCCTCTCATCACCCTGGTGGTGGTGATGGGGCCTATCTCCTTCTGGGGAAACGTCGTCCCGCGCGCGTTTGAGCGTATCGGCGGCACGATCCTCGGCTCGGCGCTCGGGCTGGTGGCGCTCAAGCTGGAACTTATCTCTCTGCCCATTATGCTGCTGTGGTGCGCGGTGGCGATGTTCCTCTGCGGCTGGCTGGCGTTGGGTAAAAAGCCCTACCAGGCGCTGTTGATCGGCATCACGCTGGCGGTGGTGGTCGGCGCGCCGCCGGGCGATATGACGACCGCGCTATGGCGAAGCGGCGACGTTATCTTTGGCTCCCTGCTGGCTATGCTGTTTACCGGTATCTGGCCGCAGCGGGCTTTCCTGCACTGGCGCATCCAGATGGCCAGCTACGTCACCGCCTTCAACCGTCTGTATCAGGCGGGTTTCTCGCCGAACCTCGTCGAGCGTCCGCGTCTGGAAAAGCATATGCAGAAGGTGCTTAACGATGTGGTCAAAATGCGCGGATTAATTACGCCCGCCAGCAAAGAGACGCATATCCAGAAGGCCATCTTTGAAGCGATCCAGACCGTTAGCCGTAATCTGGTGTGCATGCTGGAGCTGCAAATCAACGCCTACTGGGCATCGCGTCCCGGCCATTTTGTTATGCTGAATGCCCATACGCTGCGCGAAACGCAGCAAATGACCCAGCAGACGTTGCTGACTATCGCCCATGCATTGTATGAGGGCAATCCACAGCCGATTCTTGCTAACAATGAAAAGCTCAACGAAATTGTGGCCGAGCTGCGCCAGCTCATCAAAGAGCAGCAGGACGACAATTTCTCTGAAACGCCAATCCATGGTTATGTCTGGCTAACCATCGAACTGGCCCGGCAGCTTGAGCTGCTGTCGCATTTAATCTGCCGGGCGTTGCGTAAATAAAGACCAGATACGCGCGGTTTGCCCATCGCTTGCTTCGATTCAGCAGCGTTTAGGGTTATGATAAAGGCAAAGGAAAAAACATTGTCATCAGCGGCTGCTAACAGTTATGTTAGCCCTATGTAGCAGTCGCTTTAGCGAATCCGAATCTCAAATATTAGGGGTGTAAAAATGGAAACAACTAAGCCTTCTTTCCAGGACGTACTGGAGTTTGTTCGCCTGTATCGTCGTAAGAATAAACTGCAGCGTGAAATTCAGGACGTTGAGAAAAAGATCCGTGATAACCAGAAGCGCGTACTGCTGCTGGACAACCTGAGCGACTACATCAAGCCGGGCATGAGCGTTGAAGCTATCCAGGGCATCATTGCCAGCATGAAGAGCGATTACGAAGATCGCGTTGACGACTACATCATTAAAAACGCCGAGATCTCCAAAGAACGTCGCGATATCTCTAAAAAGCTGAAAGCAATGGGCGAAGCGAAAGTAGAAGATAAATCTGCCGAGTAATCCCGTTTGCGTGCTCCGGCGGCTCTCGCTGCCGGAGTGATTCCTCCTCTTGCGTCATCTCGCATTCCTTAGCAAAACAGCCTCTGTAACGCTGAACCTTTCCCCAGGAATTTGGTATACTTCCGCCGTAAACATATTGATATCGGAAGGTTTTATCTCATGCTGTCCCTGCAACAGGTGCCGCCGCGATGATACTGATGACCGGCGACGCGCTTAGCGGCCTACGCCGTGATGCCCAATCTCTACTCAACTCTTTCGTTTCGGCGATCTATATCGCTACCTCCCGGATATCCGATAACCAAATAGCTGCACGCATTCAACATCACCGCGATACCCGGCTGGCTCACTGGCGGCTGGAAGAGCGTCCACGCAGCAGCTACGCAGATAAGTCAGGTTACGGTCGGCGGCGGCGGTGAATAACCGCTGGTCGCAAGGTTTAACGACAGGAGTCATCTTTCCATGATTAAGTCATTTTTTGCCGCATTATCGTTTATCAGCCGCTTGCCGGTCCCGGCGCGTTTGTCTCAGGGGCTGGAAATTGAACAATATCAACGCAGTATCGTTACTTTCCCCTTTGTTGGCCTGCTGCTGGGAGCGATCGCGGGGGTTGTCGTGATATTGCTCCAGCCCTGGTGCGGCGGCCCGCTTGCCGCGCTGCTCGGCGTGCTGGCGCTGGCGCTGTTGACCGGCGGCTTCCATCTGGATGGGCTGGCGGATACCTGTGATGGCATTTTCTCTGCCCGCCGCCGCGAGCGGATGCTGGAGATTATGCGCGACAGTCGGTTGGGCACTCACGGCGGGCTGGCGCTGATTTTTGTGCTGATTGCAAAAGTGCTGGTGGTCAGCGAGGTCACGCTGCGCGGTACGTCTGCGGTTGCCGCCCTGGCGGCCGCCTGCGCCGTGGCCCGCGGTATGGCGGTGCTGCTGATGTACCGTCAGCGCTATGCCCGCGAAGAGGGGCTGGGCAATCTGTTTATCGGTAAAATCTCGCTGCAACAGACGCTGATCGCCATGGGGATCGCTCTGGCGCTGGCGACGCTGCTGCTCGGCGTTAACGGTCTGCGCGCAGCGCTTATCACGCTGGTGCTGGTCTGGGCGCTAGGCCAGGCGCTAAAGCGTACTCTGGGCGGGCAAACCGGCGACACCTTAGGCGCGGCGATTGAGCTCGGTGAAGTCATATTTTTGCTGGCCCTGCTGTAAGTTTGCTTTCTTCCCGGTGGCGCTGCGCTGACCGGGCTACGGGTTAACAGCAGTCTGCGGACCGGTAACCCGGACAAGGCGCATCGCGCCGCCTGCGGAGGATGTGCTGAGGTGAGGGATCGGCATGATTTCTTCCCGGCTCGCGCTGCGCTTAGCCGGGCTACAGGTTAACAGCAGTCTGCGGGCCGGTAGCCCGGACAGGCGCATCGCGCCGCCTCCGGGAAAATTACTCAGCGCATGTGCTTACAGCGCTTTTTGCCATACGCTTTGCGGCAGCAGATAAACGTCCGCCGGCGCCGTCATGCCGTCGGTTACAATATGCTGGATGCCGCTGGCCATCACCGCCAGGGTGACGTCAAAGGCGTTCAGGCTATCGCCAAAACCCGCGGTCAGGTTGAGCATTGAACCGTTCGCCATCAGATAGATCGTTTTCTGGCCCATCCGGTAAGCGTTGATATAGGGCATGACCTCTTCATGGCTGAACTGGCGCAGGTACTCGCAATCAATCTCTTCCGCCACGTGACCCACGTTGAGGATAAACACTCCATCTTTGCATTTATCAAGCGCCTGGCTGTTAACGACTTTTTTGCCGCCGGTAGCCGTGGCCACCACGTTCGCCGAAGCTATCGCCTCCTGTAATTCAACAACGTGCCAGCCGTCGTAGGCAGCCTGTAATCTCCGTGCCGGGTCGATTTCCGCCACCATGACCTGGCCGCCGAAGGCCTTCGCCGCCGCCGCAACCCCCTGGCCGACCAGACCATAGCCGATGACCAGTACTTTTTTCTCATGCAGGGTCAGGTGGGTCGTCTGGAAGAAGGTATGCCACGCGGTCAGGCCGACCATATGACGGTTATGCAGACCTTCCTTAACCGGCAAATCATCCCAGTTAAAAATCGGATAGCCGGGCCGAATATCGCCGAGGCGGCTAACGCCAGAGCCTGTCGCTTCAAGCCCGGCGACAACATTGCCGAACTCCCCGCGCTGATGCAGTAGGGTTGTTATATCCGCGCCCATTTCGCACAGATGCGTCGGCTGCCAGGCAATCGCTTTTTCCCACGATTGCTGCCAGTCGGCATCGCTCATATCACGCCATGCGCAAGCCTCAGCGCCGCGCTCCACCAGCCAGGCGACCACATCATCCTGCACCGTGGTTGGGTTACAGGTGGTCAGGAAAACCTTCGCCCCTTTTTCCAGAATTCCCTGCACCAGTGGGATCATTTTCATATCCAGGTGCATACAGCAGGCCAGACGAACCTGGCTGAGGTCGGGCAGGGCGGCGACCTGGCGCAGCGTACGCGGCATATTCTGGCTGGCCCATGCGATTTCTTTCTCTAATTTTTTCTTGTTATTCAACGTATTTGACCTTCAATCCATAGAGTACTGATACCCAAACGTGAGGGCGATTCTAGCGTAGCGCGCGCCTTTTTTACATTCACAAAATGAATAACGAAAAGCCACGATAAAGGCGTGGTTGTTAAAACAAGGTTAAAAAAAGAAAATGAAACATAAGTTCTTATTATGATGTAAGCGAGCTGCACGATGTTAAGCGTTTTACCCGGATCGCTCTTTTCACGGATCCGCATTTTCCTTGGCCGCCTTAAGCCGCACGCGTTACCGGTCGCCAGAAAACATATCGTTCTGGCGTCAATAGGCGCCGGGACGGGGCTGGCGGTCACCAGTATGTTTAGCCACTGGCTATTAGGCGAGGTCAATATCTGGTTTATCGCCCCGATGGGCGCGTCGGCGGTGCTGCTGTTTGGCGTGCCGAGCAGTCCACTGGCCCAGCCGTGGTCGATAGTCGGCGGTAATGTCCTTTCAGCGCTAATTGGCGTGACCGTGGGAATCGCCATCCCGAACCTGGCCCTGGCCTGCGGCGTGGCGGCAGGGTTGGCGATCGCCGGCATGTATTTCCTGCGCTGCCTGCATCCGCCGGGCGGAGCGGTGGCGTTAACGGCGATCCTCGGCGGGGCGGGGATACAGAGCGAAGGCTATCACTTTGTTCTGACCCCGGTGTTACTCAACTCACTGATGCTGGCGATGCTGGCCATTGTTTTTAATAACCTGGTCGGACGGCGCTACCCGCATCCGCTGGCGGCGGAGGAAGTGAAGGCGAAAGCGGAGGCGGTGCCGCTGGGCATATCCGTGACGCGCGAAGATATTCATGCGGCCCTGCTGGACGGTCAGTTTCTCGACATTGATGAAGACGACGTGCAGGAGCTGCTGGAAAATATTGAACAAAAAGCCAGACAGCGTATCGCCAGCGCCCAGCGATCCTGACGTCCCTGGCTCTCTGGGGAACGCGGATTAATCCACGGGTTCCCCTTCGTATAGCCTTCCTCCCCAGCCATTAGCCTGAACCACGCATTTTGCTCCCCCCGAAAGCGACAAGCTCTGCGGATCGTGACTGCGATCGACAAAATTGGCCATTCAATGAGCAAAAAGTTGACGCCCTTAACGAAATGAATATTTCAAAATAACTTGTTATGGATTTTTTAATCCGTGAGAGTATAACAAGTTGTTAAATAATGCACCCGGGTGCAAAAAAGGTGCAAATGTATTCCTGATGCCAGAACCTGCCGTATCTGCATCGGCAATGTGATCTTTTTATTCATAAAAACAAAACGATAGAACGCTCATCCCTGACAGGACAACAAAATGACCGATCATGTGATAACTGAAAGTCGTAAAACAGATAATGATAAGAAAATCAGATTAATAACCCTCGTCTCAACCATTGGTGGGCTGTGCTTTGGCTATGACACCGGGGTTATTTCCGGCGCGCTGATTTTCATGAAGAACGATCTTGGCCTCACTCCTCTGCAGGAAGGGCTGGTGACATCGTTTTTATTATTCGGCGCGGCAATCGGCTCCGTTGGCGGCGGCTGGCTGTCCGACCGCCAGGGGCGGCGGAAAAATATTCTGTGGGTAGCGGTGATTTTTATCTTTGGCGCCCTCGGTACCGCCGTCGCGTGGGATATGTCGTCGATGATAATCGCCCGCTTTATCCTCGGCCTGGCGGTTGGTTGTGCGTCAGTGACGGTGCCGATTTATATTTCAGAGCTGGCGCGGCCCGCGCAGCGTGAACGGCTGGTGACGGTCAACGAACTGATGATCGTCACCGGGCAGTTTCTCGCTTACTCCGTCAACGCTTCCATCGTCAATTTCTATCCCGACATGTCGCACAACTGGCGGCTGATGCTGGCTATTCCGGCGCTGCCCGGCGCGCTGCTGTGGATTGGAATGCTGGTAATGCCGGAGTCTCCGCGCTTCTTCGTGCGTAAGGGGCAAATAGACAAAGCGGTTGCGGTGCTGAAAACGATTCGTCGGCCTGAAGAGGTGGAGCAGGAGATCCGCGATATCCAGCAGGTGAGTCAGATTGGCATCAACCATGGCCGATTTGTTGACGAGCTGAAGAAAAAATGGGTGCTGCAGCTGATTTTGATCGGGCTGATGATTGTGCTGGCAACGCGCGTAACCGGCGTGAATACCATTATGTACTACGCGCCGACGGTGCTGAAAGCCACCGGACTTGGCGATGCGGCGGCGGTGACCGGCGCCGTGGCTAATGGCGTCGTGTCTATTCTGGCCACGCTACTAGGGATGCTGTTAATTGGCAGGCATTCCCGACGGAAAATGTTCTTTACCGGACAGATCGGCGTCACCCTTAGCCTGGTGTTGATTGGCCTCTCGTTCAAGCTCTTCTTCCATATGGAAACCGTTGATGGCGTCAGCGGCTTGCATGCCAACTTTACCGGCGCCAGCTACATCATCCTTGCCTTGATGCTGATGTTTCTGACCTTCATGCAGGGTTGGATCGCACCGGTGTTCTGGCTGATGCTCGCGGAAATTTACCCGCTGCGGATGCGCGGTCTGGGTATGGGTTTTGCGGTATTCGGTTTATGGATATTTGACTTCATCATTCAGTCTATTTTCCCGATTTTACTCAACAGCTACGGCGGCGGAATGACCTTCGGTTTCTTCGCGGTAACCAACGTCATAATGCTGATTCTGCTGGTGAAGTTCCTGCCGGAAACCCGTGGCTTAACCCTTGAACAAATTGAACAAAAATTCAGATTCTGATTTAGCGACATGGAGGAATATATGACAGTTAATATCGGTTTAATTGGTTTAGGTATGATTGGGCGCGATCATCTCCAGCGTTTTCAGACGGTGATTCAGAACGCCAGGGTCAGCGCCGTCTGCGATATCAATCGTAATGTTACCGACACTATTGCCCGCGAATATGGCGCTCAACCCTATTACGATGCGGTCGAAATGATTCAATCGGACGACGTGGATGCGATCTTTATTTGTTCTATTGGTCCGGTACATAAAGAACAAATTCTGGCGGCCATCAAGGCAGGTAAACCGGTGTTTTGCGAAAAGCCGCTGACCCCAACCGCGGATGAAGCCAAAGCGATTATTGATGCTGAAGTGGCCTACGGCAAACGTATGCTGCAGCTGGGTTTTATGCGCCGTTTCGACCCAGGGTACAACCAGCTTAAAGCGACCCTGGATAGCGGTGAACTGGGGGAAATATTGCTCATCCATTGCGCACATCGCAACGCCTCCGTGCCAGAAAGCTACACCCTGGAGATGGCGATTAACGATTCGGCGACCCACGAGATCGATATTATCCGCTATCTGCTTAACGAAAATATCGTTTCGGTACGCGTCGATAAACCACAGAAGAAAACGCGCAGAGCCTGCGCGCATCTGCAGGATCCGTTGATTGTGATTTTTGAAACCGAATCCGGCGTACGTATTGATGATGAGCTGTTTGTTAACTGCGATTATGGTTACGACATTCGCTGTGAAGTGATTGGCGAAAATGCCATTAGCGCATTGACCGAACAGGCTCTCACCACCGTCCGTTCGGCACAGGGTTATAGCCGTGCTATCCCCAAAACCTGTATGGAACGTTTCGCCACCGCCTACGATCGCGAGGTGCAGAATTTCGTTGACCGGGTAAACCTGGGGGCGGAGATGAGCGGGCCATCATCGTGGGACGGATTTGTCGTGGCGATGGTATGCGATGCTGGCCTGGCATCGCTGAAGGATGGCGAAAAGCACGCGGTCTCTCTGCCGGAGTGTCCGGCGCTCTACCGCTGACCCATTAACGAAGGGAGAGGCGCATGTTAACGCTGAAACCAGAAGATATTTTTATTGGCTGTCGGGCGAATTCAAAGAAAAAGGCGCTGCGTATTGCCGCGGATTCCCTGCAGGCCAGCGGCTACGTCAGCGAGGGTTTTTTTGAATCGATGGTGGATCGCGAAAAGGCGCTCTCTACCTGGCTCGGGGCGGGAGTGGCGATGCCCCACTGTAGCAAAGAGGGGATCGACCTGGTGCGGCAAACCGGTTTCCAGCTGTTTCAGTTCCCGGATGGCGTGGGCTGGGGGGAGGGGAAAGTGGCTTTCCTTGTGGTCGCCGTGGCGGCAAAAAATAATGAACACATTGATGTTATAGCGGATCTGGCAGACCTGCTTGATGACGAAGTGAAAACCACGCTGCTGGCCAGCGCCGACAGCAAAGACGCGTTTATGCAGATCCTCGAAGGACACTCATTTAAGAAGGATAGAATATGAAACTGGCACTCTGTACCGATGTTCTCGCCGGCCTGGCGTTCCCGGAAATGCTCGATCGCGTCAAGCAGTACGGCATTACGGGCGTGGAGATGACCGCAGGCGGTTGGTCGCCCTGTCCACATGTTAAAACTGAAGAACTGCTGGCTTCTTCGGCAGCGCTGGCGGCGTTTCGCGGAGAACTGGAAAAGCGCGAAATGGAGATCGTTGCGCTGAACTGTTCGGGTAACCCGCTGGCCCCCGGCGCGCTGGGCGAGAAGCATACCGCCAGCAGCTATCGTACCGTCGAGCTGGCGGCAAAGCTGGGGGTGAAAAAGATTGTCATGATGAGCGGCCTGCCGGGCGGCGGGCCGGACGATAAAATACCTAACTGGATCACCTCGACGGTTTCCTGGCCGGACTATATGCCAGGCGTGATCGATTACCAGTGGAACGAGGTTGCTATTCCCTGGTGGCAGGCTTTTACCCGCCATGCGGCTGAACACGGCATCGAACAGATTGCTCTCGAGGAATTCCCCAGCCAGCTGGTTTACAACCCGAGCACGCTGCTGCGCCTGCGCGATGCGGTTGGCGACATAATCGGCATGAATCTCGATCCGTCGCATCTGATCGCCATGGGGGCAGACCCGATTGCCGCAGCCCGTAAGCTTGAAGGGGTGATTTATCACGTCCACGGTAAAGACGCGCGTATTGAACGCGGGCTGGCGGATGTCGACGGCTTACTGGAATACCAGCCGGTCACGCAGACCAAAACCCGCACCTGGAACTACGTGGCGGTTGGCTGTGGACAGGATTTGAAGTGGTGGAAAGAGTTCTTCTCGGTGCTGCGCATGACCGGATATAACGGTTATGTGTCGCTGGAGATGGAGGACCTGACGATGAGCGTTGAAGCAGGGCTACGGACGTCGATTGATGCCCTCAACGCCACATTAAGTCAGTGACAACGGGCCGCGTTTTCCCTCCGGGGGGCGGGAGAACGCGGCGCGTTTTTTGTTGAGCGGATTCTATCTTGCTGTATTTTACGTTCTATTGGATGTTTTTTATCAGGAACGTTAAAACCGAGTATGAGCGCCCCAAAACGACAAAAAGCGACCGCCAGCGACGTTGCGTTACTGGCTGGCGTCTCCAAATGGACGGTTTCCCGGGCATTTACCCCCGGGGCCTCCATCCAGCCCAAAACCCGGGAAGAGGTGATGAAAGCCGCTAATATTCTGGGATATCGACCAAATTTACTGGCGCGTAGCCTGACGCAAAAGCAAACGCATATTATTGGCGTGGCGGTCGACGAGTTACGCAATCCCAACATGGTGCTGCTGCTTAACGAAGTGACTCGCCAGCTGCAGAATCGTGGCTACATGGCGCTGGTGATTAACGTCACCGATGAAGAAAATACCCGCACAGCGATGGCGCTGGCTTACCAGCTCCAGGTTGACGGTATCTTGTTTATGGCCACGGTGCTGACACCGGAACTTATCGCGATTGCCACTGAAATTCATCGCGTTCCGCTGGTGCAGATTGGCCGTAATACCGATCATCCGGAAATCCAGGTGGTCAATATCGATGGTCGGCTTGCCGGAAAGCAGCTTGCTGAACTGCTACTGGCGCAGGGGCATCGCACTTTTGGCTATATGAAGGGTCCGGATACCGCTTCCCACCATTTAATGAGGATGGAAGGATACGAAGCGGCGCTGGAGCAGGCAGGCTGCCGGCTTGATACTCTGCTGGTTGCCGGCCAGTATTTACGTACCCGGGGATATGCGGCGATGAGTGACTATCTGGACGCGACGCCCGCAGGCGAAAGAGTAGATGCCCTGTTTTGTGAAAACGATATTCTGGCGATAGGCGCTCTTCAGGCGCTGCGCGAGCGCGATTTAACGATGGGTATTGTCGGTTTCGATAATATCGATGAGGCGGCGGCGCCGGAATGGCAGCTAACGACCTACGATCAGCGACGGGAGCGGCTGGTGGAAGAGGCGTTGAATCGGCTCATTGATGCTGCTGAAGGGCCGACGGCGACGTGGCGCACTGGGGAACCCATCGTGCGCCAGTCGCATCGTCGGCAGGGCTAAAGGTCGCCGGTAATATACTGCGCCACGCCGTGAGCAAAACTCCAGTCCCCTTTGTGGTTGCTGATTACCGAGATCATGAGATCCTCGCCGCTCAGACCGCAGTGCTCCTTAAGCTCAGCCTGCAGAGTGGCATAAAAAAGCTGCTTCTGCGCTTCGCTGCGCGGGCTGGTATAAACCCTCACCACCACTACGTCCCGGCTTCGCGTCAGCCCCAGCCCGGTATCCTCAATAATCATATGGTGAGCTTTGTTTTCGTGAACAATCTGGTAGCGGTCACGCTCTGGTACCTTGAACGCCTGCACAACGGCGCGATGTGCCGCATCCAGCAGGGTTTTGATCTCGTTTTCGCTGCGTCCTTCTATGATATCAAACGTCAGTAATGGCATAGCAGATGGTCCTTATTGTCGGATTTACCTCGGTGAAAGAGATGCTACCTCGTGCTGAAGTCGGTAAAAACCGCTATATTTGAACTCATTGTTTTTCTCTGTGAACAATCATGATGAGCGAAATCCGCCCGGACATTTACTGGACCCACCTCTACTGGCTGACGGTACTGGAGGAGCAAAAAAGCTATACTCGCGCCGCGGAAAAGCTGGCGGTCAGCAAGTCCGCCATTAGCCAGAAAATAAGCGAACTGGAGCGAGTCACCGGCAAGACGCTGGTGCACCGCACCACCCGCAGCGTGACCCTAAGCGAAGATGGCCAGCGGCTGGTGGCGGAACTAAACGAACCGTTTGGGCAGATCCGCGAGATTTTTACCGGCACCTGCGACGATGAGGGCGGCCCGCTGCGCGGAACGCTGCGCCTTACCGCGCCGGTGGCGTTCTCTCGACAGCAGCTGGTTCCGGCCATCACGCCTTTTCTGCATCAGCACCCGCAGCTTCATCTGCAGCTGGAGGTGACCGATCGGCTGGTGTCGCTCGCCAGCGAAGGGTTTGATATTGCCATTCGCCACTGTCGTCGCGAGCTGCTGCCGGAGACCCACGTAGCCTGGCCGCTGTGCCGTACGGCAACCCTGGTGGTCGCCTCGGCGGACTATATTCGCCGCTTTGGTCGCCCCGATTCGCCTGACGCGTTGCGTCAGCATCAATGCCTGACCTACCCGCGCGGGCCGCAAAGCCCGCACTGGACCTTCGAGCGCAACGATGAGCGGGTGAGCGTTAAGGTGCAGGGACCCTTCGCCACCAATAACAGCGAATCCCTGCGCGATGCGGTGCTGGCGGGGCTGGGAATTGCCTTACTGCCGGATTTTAGCGCCAGGGAGGCGATTGGCCGCGGGCTGGTACAGGAGCTCTTGCCGGAATGGCGGCCGGTGGATGTGTTTGCGGAAAGTCTCTACGTTATTCGCCCCTATGCGCCGCGCGTATCGCGGGCAGTAGAGACCTTTAGCCGCTATCTGAAGACGACCTTCAGCTAATATTCTGTAACTCCTGCACCAGCGCCTCGCGAAAGCGGGGGAGCAAATCGGCTGGTTGTGTCACAAGTTCGGCAAGCGTCACGGTTTTCTCGGCGCGGTATACCCGTCCGCTGCCGAGCCGGGCTTCGAAATCATTGGCCGCCCGATGGGCAGCCTGCAGCTCGACGTCCAGCAGGATCACCGCGTGCGCGAGGACCACATGGCCCCGTCCTGCCGGCATGGGGCGCCAGTACTGGGCCGTGCCGGCTATTTTTCGCACCTGCCCGCCTTCGCCGCAGGCCAGATTATAGCGACCATCGCAAAATGAACCGCTGACCGCCTGAAAGTGGCTGGCTACGCCAAAGGTTGAAAGCGTACGCTGCAACAGGCCGCAGAGGAAAAGATAAATCGGCTCTGCGGCTTCGCCCAGCGAGTGATAAACCGGCCAGGCCAGGCTGAGATTGACAATTCCCGGCCCCTGCGGGACCAGGCCGCCGCCGGAGCGGCGCTGCCAGACCGGCCATCCCCGGCTGGCAAACTGATCGCTTACCGCCGGGAGTTCGGCAAATTTGCGATAGCTTCCCGGCACCACAAATCCCTGCGGGGCCTGCCAGAGCTGGGCCACCGCTTCCCCGTCGCGTGCCCGGTCAAACAGCGGCTGCTCGGCAAGCGTCGGATCGGCGCAGTAGTGAAGCGGCAGCTGCTGGTGATGAAAGCGCTGCGGCCAGCAGGGCTCCTGAATCATGGTAACTCCTTAAAGCGGTTCATCGCCGTGGCGACAAGGTTTGATCAGCATCGCCGTAAGGGCAGATAGCAGGCAACCTACGGTCAAATAAATCGCAACGCTATGCCAGGAGCCTCCGGATAGGGTGACCAGAGCGGCGGCAATAAACGGCGTAAAACCGCCGCCGACGACGCTGGCGACCTGATATCCCACTCCGGCCCCGCTGTAGCGATAGCTGGCGCCGAACATTTCGGTAAACATCGGCTGCTGGACGCAAACCACCATATCGTGCGCAATATTCGCCAGCATGAGCGCGAAAAACAGGATCCAGAAGTATGACTGGCTTTCGAGCGCCATAAAGAACGGGAAGCCGCTGAGGGTGCCGATCAGCGCCCCGGTGATATAGACGCGGCGTCGGCCAAAGCGGTCCGCCAGCCAGGCGAAGCAGGGGATCGTCAGACAGCTGATAGCCCCGACAAGCAGGCCAATGTTAAGAAACAGCTCGCGCGGCAGGCCGAGATTCTGCGTGGAGTAGTTAAGCGCGAAGGCGGTGACGATATACATTGTCAGCAGTTCGCACAGGCGCAGACCGATAATCATTAAGAACGCGCCCGGATGGCGGAACAGCGCTTCTACTACCGGCAGACGCTTTTTCTGCGGCTGTTGCTGCTGTTCGCGCTGCTGCTGTTCAAATTCGGCAGATTCCGCCATGCCGTTGCGGATCCAGAGCGCCGCCAGCACCAGCACGACGCTAAACAAGAACGGCAGACGCCAGCCCCAGCTAAGGAACTGCGCATCGGTGGTACAGGCGCTTATCAGCGACACCAGCCCCGTAGAGAGCAGCAATCCGACGCCATAACCCACCTGCACGCCACTGCTGTAGAACGCTTTCTTATTTTTCGGCGCGCTCTCAACCGCCAGCAGCGCCGCGCCGCCCCACTCTCCGCCCACCGCAAAACCCTGTACGGCGCGCAGCAGAACCAGCAGAACTGGCGCCCACCAGCCTATCTGGTTGAACGAGGGCAGGAGACCGATGCAGGCGGTAGCGATCCCCATCATCCACACCGTCATCATCAGCATGCGTTTGCGCCCGAGGCGATCGCCGAAATGACCGAAGATAATGCCGCCCAGCGGGCGAAAGAGGAAGCCGACGCCGAAGGTGGCAAACGCGGCGAGGGTACCCATTGCCGGGCTGATTTGCGGGAAAAACTCCCGGTTAAATACCAGCGCGGCGGTGATGCCATAGAGCAGAAAGTCGTACCAGTCGACCACGGCCCCGGCGAAGCTGCCCCAGGCCGCTCTGCGGGCGCGGTTGAGTGAACATGCCTCCTTGCCGGGGCCCTGAGAAATTAACGTTGATTCCATACCTGTCCTGTCTGTTGCTGAGTTTCTAATTATTGGAATGAGACGCTTTCCGAATTCGCGCCTGTCCTGAGACTACCGCGCAGAAGGGCAAGTGAAAAGATTTTTACCTGCTCTGCGTGTTTAAAGGCATTAAGCGTTTGCCTGACCGGCCGGGTGCAGCCCGGCTGGGCCGTTCGGAATGCGAGCTTAGGACTTGGCTTATTGTGTTTAATTTAAATTTTTGTACCCGTTGAGGACACCTTTTAAGAAATGACTTAAATGGTTTACAATTAACAAGTCTCCAATTTCGGAAGGGTGAGTTAAATGCGTTTAATTTTTGCAGCTTTATTTTGTGTCATGGTTTTGCCTTCCGCTTTTGCAGAAAAACTGCCGGCGCCCGTGGGTAAACCCGTTTTAACTATTTCCGGCCTGATTACTAATACGAATGAGGGTGATACCGCCGTTTTTGATGTGGCGGCACTGGAAAAACTGGGCATGGAAACGATCGTAACAACCACCCCGTGGTATTCGGGAAAGGTTCGCTTTGACGGCGTTTCCCTCAGTAAACTCATGGATTTAGTCGGTGCCAAAGGCAAGTCGGCGCGGGTGCTGGCGCTGAACGATTACACCACCATTGTTCCCATCGATGACTTTCATAAATTTCCCGTAATTTTGGCTTTAAAAATGAACGGCGAATATATGCGCATTCGTGATAAAGGGCCTTTATTTATTGTTTATCCCTACGACAGTAGCCCGGAATTGCAGAATCAGATTTATTATTCCCGTTCGGCATGGCAGGTTTCGAAGATTATAATTGAGTAAGGGTTTGATCTTGAATCGAATACTCACTGCCATTATTTTGTCGCTCTTCATTGTGACCGGTTACATTACTTATCTGGTCCATGAGCGGCAAAGTGAGCTGCAAAAATTAACCCGTTATACTGATTCGTGGTCCGTTTCCCAGATAGTCTCCGAGTACATGCGTCTTGAGGCGCGACTGAGTGCGATGGGACTGGAGGTAAAGGGAAGCGACCACGATGAGGTGCGTCTGCGTCTGGAAATCATGATGAGCCAGATTGCGCTGCTGCAGCAGGGTGATTTGGGAAAGTTTATCGGCAAAGATCCTCATCGTAAGGCGATAGTTGACAGCCTGATTATTCTTCTGGACCGGCTGGATAAGCAGCTGGATACCATGACGACAGCACAGCTGAAGCTGATGTTACAAGAGATGAGCACCCTGGACGGGCCGTTGACCTCGCTCGCGTCCACCTCTCTCGCCCAGGATTTTAATCTGGTTAATCTCACCCACGATAAAATACAGAACCTCTATTACATCTATTCGGCCATTTCTATTCTGCTGATTATTCTCTGTATCACGCTCGGGATGTTGATGCTGAAGCAGAATAACACCCTGCGTCGCGCTCACGTGCGGATGAAATTACTGGCTACCGATCTGCAGGCTTCCAAAGAAAAGCTACAGGTGCAAAACCGTCGGCTGCAGTACGATGCCTATCATGATTCGCTGACCGGGATGCCCAACCGGCTCTCTTTCTGGCAACGCCTGCAGGAGGTGGTTAACCAGGTGCGGCCCTATCACGGCTCGGCGGTGGTTATGTTGTTCGATCTGGATAATTTCAAGGACGTCAACGACACGCAGGGTCATGACGCCGGAGATAAGCTATTGCAGGATTTGGCCAGCCGTCTCTCATTTTTTCGTAAAACGTCAGAAACGCTGTACCGGCTGGGGGGAGACGAATTTGCTCTGGTGACCCACGATCTTAGCGAAGAGATGGCGCTGGAGCGGGCAACGGTGATCCGGGAAAAGATTAGCCAGCCGTATCAGATTTACGACTCGCAGATTCAGATCGGCGCCTGTATCGGGATTGTCATCTCTGACGGAGAAAGCCGCACCGACTATTTATACAAATGCGCCGACCTGGCGCTGTATGAAGCGAAAAAAGAGGGCTCCGGTTACGTCCAGATATTCCGCCCCGGTATGCTTCAGCGCCAGCAGGAGAATAAATCTTTCGAAGATGACCTGATGCAGGCGCTCGAGAGAGGGGAGTTCAGGGTTTACTATCAGCCGATTGCCGATGCCATGAATGGTGAAATCTACGGCTATGAAGCGCTGGTTCGATGGTTTCATCCGCTACGCGGCAGCGTTCCGCCGACGGAATTTATCCCGGTGGCGGAGAAAATCGGCCTGATTAATGCGTTGGGCGAGTGGGTATTGAAAACCGCCTGTGAAGCGGCCGCCAGCTGGTCGTCGCCGCTCAAAGTGTCGGTTAACGTGTCGCCGGTTCAGTTAATGAACAGTTCACTGACCGATACCGTGGTAACCATCTTAAGAACAACCGGGCTGGATCCGTATCGGCTGGATTTGGAAATTACCGAGTCTGACGTATTTAATGAAAATACCCGCTCGTTAGAGATCCTGAGCCAGCTGCGTGAGCTTGGCGTGCAGATCTCTATTGACGACTTTGGTACCGGCTATTCGTCGCTCTCGCGTTTAAGCTATTTCCCGTTTGATAAGATAAAAATCGATCGATCATTTGTTATTAATATCCCCCATCAGCAAGACGATCTGGATATCGTGCGCCTGATCATCAGCATGGGTAAAAGCCTGCATATGCGAATTGTGGCAGAAGGCGTCGAAACGGAAGAACAGCTGAAGTCGTTACGAAAATTAGGTTGTGATCTGGTTCAGGGCTATTTGATCGGTAAACCGGGGCCGCTTACTTCAGCAGGGAAATAAGTCATTTGTGTTTATTTGCGGGCGACTTTAGCGTAGCTGAATTCGCCCGTATTTATTTTAGTAAGTGGTCTAATCCCTAATGGGTAGAAATAGAGGGGGGAACCGATTTTGATAAAAAATAATACCCTCAGTGATTAAAAGGGGTATATGATATGCAACATATTTTCCTGTTTTCGGCCCCGTGCAGCGGGCGTAAAGAGAGGCAGAATCATGCAGCGAATCATCATCCCGACCCACTATGTGCATACCCGTAGCACCCCGCTGTGGACAAAAGAGACGGCGCCAGCGTCGATCTGGAAGCGGCATCTGGACGCGGGCACCCGGCAGGGCGTCTACCCACGACTGTCGGTGATGCGCGGCGCGATACGCTATCTGGGCTACGCTGATGAGACCAGCCCGGATCCGGTCGAAACCCTGACCATTGCTGAAGGGGAGTTTGGCGTTTTCCCACCCGAAAAATGGCACTGCATTGAGGCGTTAACGGAAGACACCGTATTTAACGTCGACTTTTACGTTGATCCTAAAATTCTTATCGAGGGATAATATGAACAGTGAAAATAAAGGTTATGCGTTAGCGGTAATCAACGGCAATAATAAAGATAAAAAAGAAAAAGTGTATCTTAAGCCCATGGCCCTGTACGTGCCTGATATCGCAGCGCAGGCCATCGCTGAGCTTATTTCTGATCTCTCAGTCGATAACGCCGGGGATAAGGGATTTATCGTAACGGTAACCAACAATAATAATGGCGTGTCGGTCGACAGTGAATTTGCAACTTTGGCTGAATTGCAGGATCCGCAGACGGCTGCCGATGCGGTAAAAGATCTGATTAATATCGTGCGCGGCTACGAGTCCGACGAAGAGACTAACGTCTGCGGCTGGTAAGCGTAACGGAGCCGAACCGCCAGCTGCCGCTTCGCAACCTTGCCGCAGACCTGCTGGCGGGCATCACGGCTGAGAGACGCGCCGCTGGAGAAGCCGAAACTCCGGGCTTAACTATCCTTCAACGGCGAGTGATATGTTTTACATTGTATTTATTGGTATTTTGGTAAATATCGGATAAATCGACGATGAGATTATTCTGCGCATAGCTGATCGATTGCACGCGTAGCAGCAGGCTGTTTTGCGCAACCTGCAGGAGTTCCGCTTGTTCGCGGGTGGCCAGAACCGGGGAATAGCTACGGTGGCTTTCCAGAATGGTGATGTTGCACTCCTTCTTAAAGTAGTTAAATTTTGACCTTTCCAGATTTCCGATGCTAAGCCATGGGAAAATCGCTACCGGTATATAGCTGTTTTCTATCAGAATGGGCACGTCATCAATCATCCGAATGCGCCTGACATAATAGACTTTTTCTCCGGGCTCAATTTTTAACTGTTGTGCGATGGCCAGAGGCGCATCGAGCATAGTGAACTCGATGACCTTGTTGCGATAGTTAGTCTCGCCAACGATATGCATCTGATAGTTGAACCCATCAAGCTCCCCGCCGTGATAATTGCTCTTTCGCGCAACGTATGAACCGCTGCCGTGGCGTTTGACGATCAATTTTTCCCTTTCCAGCAGCGTTAGCGCTTTGCGGATGGTCATCACTGATACCTGTAGCTCGCTGGCTAACGCTTTCTCGCTCGGTAACGCATCTCCGACTTCAAACTCATCGCTGTTGATGCGATTTTTCAGCCGTTCGGCAATGGATTTGTATATCACTTATAGATGTCTCATGGCGAAGTGAATTGTTGGCGAATAAATGTAACTATATGATTTTTAGATTAAATATTTTCATTTGCAAGGTGTTCATAAACTGGTCATCTAGTTATTTGTTTTTATTTATATATCTATTACTTCCGAAGATATATGACTTTCATCACAGATGACACTTTATCTCCTCTGATTAATCCCCTCTGGCGCATAGGCTGATTCGCAAGTTCTGAGCGCTGGCAGTCGATAAGCAGGAGAGGGGAAGAGGATGATCGGGGTAAAAAAATTACAAGATTTTTCCAGGGCGATGATTGGGCCGGTTTT
Organism: Klebsiella sp. CN_Kp100; assembly: GCF_040065315.1. Lineage (NCBI taxonomy): Bacteria > Pseudomonadati > Pseudomonadota > Gammaproteobacteria > Enterobacterales > Enterobacteriaceae > Klebsiella > Klebsiella sp. CN_Kp100. The sequence continues at coordinate 6,425 of NZ_JBEAIJ010000052.1, read as the reverse complement.
ATATCTGCCGGTTGTGGGTCTGTTGATTGCGTTGCTCAGTATGACCACCAATAAATTATGGGTGGCAGAAGACAGCTCGCTTTTCCTGCTGGGGAAATATGCTTCCAGTATGCTCTGGGCAATCATGAACAATCTTGGCTTCTTCTTTTGCCTCGGTCTGGCGAGCGGGCTGGCAAAAACTCGCAAAGCGGAAGCCGCGTTTGTCGCCGCAATGACCTGGTTTATGTACCTGGCGGCCAACAATAGCTGGCTTACTCTGACCAGGCGGCTTGTTGAGGGGAGCAGCAACGCGCAGCTTTACGGCAGCGGGCAAACCTTTATTTTCGGTTTCCAGGTCATCGATATGGGCGTGTTTCTTGGCATCATTCTGGGCTGCGCGGTGGCTTTCATTCATAACCGCTTTGTCGATATCGAGTTTCGCGGCGCATTCTCAATTTATGGCAACAGCAAGCTGGTTCTGATCGTAATGATCCCGCTGGTCGGCGTGTTTGCCATCGCCACGGTCTATTTCTGGCCAATTGTTGAACACGGTATATCGGCGCTGACCGGCGTCATGAAAACTTTCGGCGCCGCCGGCGTTTTTCTGTATGGTTTTCTCAATCGTTTTCTTATCCCGACCGGTTTACATCATCTCATTTGGTCACCCTTCGTTTTTACCTCTATTGGCGGACAGCTGTTAATTGATGGGCAGACGATAGTCGGGGCAAAGCCCATTTTCCTCGCTGAAATTGCCGATAACACCGGGGGAGCGTTAAGCGACTCGGCGCGATTCCTGACCTATGGAATGGTCAAAATGTTTGGCACGGCCGGAATGGCCCTGGCCTTTTATAAGACGGCGAAACCTGAAAATAAACAAAAGTTGAAAGTCACGCTTATCCCGCTGATTGTGACCTCCTTCCTCGTCGGGATAACCGAACCTTTTGAGTTTTTATTTATCTTCACCGCACCGGTGTTATGGCTGGTTTATTCGTTAGTGGATGGCTTTTTCCAGATGCTGGCGTGGCTACTCGATGTTCGGGTCTGCGCAACCAACGGCATTATCGATTTTATTGTTTATAACATACCGGCGGGAGCCCATCTGACGCGCTGGCCTGTTTTTGTCGCCCTGGGGTTAGCGGAAACAGCGGCGATGTATTTTATCGGTAAATTCCTGATTCTGCGTTTCAGGATGCGCACGCCAGGCCAGGAACAACAGGATGAGGCGCTAAGCCGAGCGGCGAGCGCAAGCGTCCCAGCTAAGGCTTCCGGTGAACAGGTCATTCTGGGGCTTGGCGGGAAAGACAATGTGTGTTCTGTCGGCAATTGTTTTACCCGACTTCGGGTTGACGTGCGGGACCCGGCATTAATTCAGGAACATATTCTGAAAACCAGCGGCGGTACCAGCGTCATTATCAAAGGTAATCACGTTCAGGTTATTTATGGTTTAGGGGTGAATAAAATCCGTAATGCTGTGGATCGCTATTTAGATGTACATGAATAATGAGGTGGAAGATGCAAAATAAATTTGTTGTTACGATAGCTGGCGGCGGCAGTACTTATACTCCAGGGATTATTATGATGCTGCTGGAAAATATGGACAGATTTCCGCTGAGCGAAATTCGTCTCTATGATAATCATCACGATCGCCAGCGCGTGATCGGTGAAGCCTGCGCGATTCTGGTGGCTGAACGTTATCCGCAAGTGGCTTTTAGCTACACCACCGATCCGCAGGAAGCTTTTACCGGCGTTGATTTTGTGATGGCCCATATTCGCGTCGGCCTCTATGAGATGCGCGAAAAGGACGAGAAAATACCGCTTAAGCATGGCGTGATTGGCCAGGAAACCTGTGGCCCTGGCGGTATCGCTTATGGTATGCGTTCCATTGCCGGGGTACTTGAACTGGTTGACTATATGGAAACGTACTCCCCCGGCGCGTGGATGCTTAACTATTCCAATCCGGCGGCGATCGTTGCCGAGGCCACTCGTCGATTACGGCCAGCGGCTAAAATTATTAATATCTGCGATATGCCGGTGGCAATTGAAGGATTATTCGCCGATATTCTTGGTCTGAAATCACGTAAAGAGATGAACGTGCGTTATTTCGGCCTCAACCATTTCGGCTGGTGGACCAGCATTACCGATAAGGGCGGTAATGATTTAATGCCGACGTTAAAAAAGCATGTGTCTGAGCTGGGGTATTGCAGTCCGAAAGAGGATTTTCAGCACAAAGCGCCAAGCTGGATTGAGACCTTCAAAAAGGTGAAGGACGTCTTTGCGCTGGATACCGACACGTTGCCCAATACCTACCTAAAATACTATTTTTATGCCGACTACGAGGTAGCTCACTCGGACCCGAACTTTACGCGCGCGAATGAGGTGATGGCCGGGAGAGAGAAAGAGGTATTCGATATGGCGAAAGACATTGTCGCCCGGCGGAGCGCCAAAGCGGCGCATTTCCATGCCGGGGCGCATGCCACCTTTATTGTCGATCTCGCCTGCGCCATCGCCTTTAATACCCAGGAAAGAATGCTGTTGATTGTAGAGAACAACGGCGCTATCGCGAATTTTGACGAGACCGCGATGGTTGAAGTGCCTTGCCTGGTCGGCGTTAACGGTCCCGAACCGCTGGCGATGGGGAAAATACCGCTGTTTCAAAAGGGGCTGATGGAGCAGCAGGTCGCGGTGGAAAAACTGGTTGTCGACGCCTGGGTTGAAGGAAGCTACCAAAAGCTCTGGCAGGCGTTGACCTTGTCCAAAACGGTTCCGAGCGCGTCGGTTGCGAAAGCTATTCTCGATGAACTGATCGAGGCCAATCGTGATTACTGGCCGGAGCTGAGCTAAAGTGCCGCTAACGCCCGATGTATTTCATCGGGCGTTACCTACACTGCGATGCCGGACGGATACTACGCTTCGCCGGAGAGTTGCTGTATGATCTCCGCCACGTTTTCTCTGCCAACCGGCGCCGAGATGGCGTTTCCCTGAAAATGGTCGACTCCCAGCGCTTTCAGTTTGTTGAATTTCTCCAGGCTATCTACGCCTTCGGCAATACAGCGGCTGCCGATCAGCCGGCAGTAGTAGATGAGGCTTTTAATCAGCGCCAGGGCGTGCGCATCGCGCTGCATATCATTGATGATGCCCATATCCAGCTTGTAGGCGCTGAACGTCAACACCCGCACCGGGAACAGCACGCTGCTTTGCGAGAAGCAGTCATCAAGCATAACTCGGAAGCCGCGCTGCTGTAGCCGGGCCATATTTCCGGCTATTTTCCCGTGGCGGCTGAGGTCGGCATTTTCGGCAAGCTCCAGCACCAGCCGCGGCGATATTTGCGGCTGACGCAGCTGCTGGCGCGCGGTTTCCATCATGCGGATCAGGTTTTCATTGCTGGCGACAGCCGCGGGAATATTCACCGCGAAATAAAATTCACCACTGTACAGATTGATATTCTGCACGGCTTCCTGCAGCACAAACGCGGTGAGCACCAGCCACGCATATTCCGAGCGTAGCTGCGGTAAAAAATCAGCGGGAAACAAAACGCTGCCGTTCCGGCGCCAGCGGACAAGGATCTCCATCCCCCTTAGCTGACGATGTTCATCGGTTATGGGCTGGAAAACCGGGAAAATTTGTCGGCTATGGATTGCATGGACAAATTCACGCTCGAAAGCGCAAAGGGCGGCGATGGGCTCGCTTTTCTGTTCTCTTATCTGGCTGCCGGGAAAGCGGGCGGCCATCTGCGGGTGGTGTTCCACCATTTTTTTCAATCCTGCGGTTCTTTGATTGTAGAGCGTCTTGTGGCTGATGCCGCGGCGTTTGGCCTGATCGCTGGCGCGGTATCCGCAGAGCAAACCGAGGATGGCGTTCAGCTCCGGTCGGGTTAGCCCGGCAGGGCGCTTACCCAATGCCCGCGCTTCTTCATCTGCCAGCTGTTCAAGGGAAGGATATCCCTCGGGTATGACGTCGCGCAGTAGCGCCGCCAGACAGGGGACCGGGAGGTCGGAGGCGGCCGCCCGCACCGCGGAAAGCTGACGCCGCTCTGTGACCTGGTGTAGCAGGGTGGACCATAGCCAACTGGCCGGGCTGCGGCTGAAAAACAGCATCGGTAGCGGCGTTGCGGACTGTTCCAGCAGCATAGCGGCCCGCTTCAGGGTTGAGAGTAGCCGAACAGGAGATTCAGGGAGAAACACCACCAGACGGCGTACGTCAGGGGGCAGCGTCGGTGACGCTGAAGTTAACACCACGGGCCGGGCGCCCCCGTCTTCCATCAACCGCACCAGGCCCTCTGTGACCAGCGAACAGGGCGACAGGATGCCGTCACTCTCCGGGAGGTTATTCGTAAACAAAAGTCACCCCGATAATTGACTGCACGTTACCCGCGGTCACCTGTCCGCTGGTGCGCGCATAGTTGGCGGTTAAGCCAAGGCTGACCGCCGAGGTTCCCACGTTGCCTAACGACACCGTGGTATTCGCGGGAACGACGCTGCCGTTGCGAGTCAGCTGAACGCCAACCCCCAGGGCCGGAGAGGCCGATGCGGTATTGGTAAATATCGAATTGGCCGCGTTCTCCGTAGTACCGGAGAGGTAGTAGCCCAGGTTCTGGTTTTGCGCGCAGTAAACCGTTAGCGGAATGGCGGCCGAAGCGGGATATTCCGGCAGCGTCACCGTCACATCGCGAGCAGAAACGTCGCAGCCGCCGGTTGGCACCACGACATCGTTGTTGGCGTATATGTTCCACACGAACTGGAAGTCGTCGTTATCCTTGTTATTGGTCTGGCGCAGGATCAGGACAGCGATTAGCGAACCGGCGGAAATGGCGACCCCACCTGCGCTGCTGACGGGCGTCAGATAGAGAACGGTAGGCCAGGGTCTATCGACTATCGAGTTGTAGGTCATCCGCGCCGTTTCGCTGGTGGTGGGGAACGGGTAGCTGGTGCCGTTATACCTGACGGTACCGGAAAAGCTCGACAGCACGCCGCCATAGGCCGATCCGCGCTGGAGCGTCACGTAATCGGTCATGGTTTCCGGAAAATCGTTATGACAAAAAATCTGTGTCGAAAGATCCACGACCAGGTTCTGCCCGACGCTGACCGCCGGCGCAAGGTTTACGTACACGTTCGCCGAGCCGCCGCCGATGGGAATGGTCACGCCCGCCGCGGTTTTACAGGCGAAAGACCAGGCGTTAAACGACCAGCCTGCCAGCAGCAGCGTCATCAGCAGGGGGATTATCTTTTTCATTACTCTGTTCTCCTGGCTCAGGCGTAGGTATAGGTGACGTTAATCACCGCCTGAATCGTTCCCTGGGTAGCGCCGCCGTTGACCGTTAGCGCTCTGACCTGTAGCGGGAAGCTGGCGGACTGGGTGGCGTCATCCACCTGGACCTCTTTTCTCGCGCCGGTGTTCAGCGTGGTGCCGCCATTGTCCTGCAGCTCAAGCTGGATGTTGCCGGCGGTACCCTGGTTTTTGTAGTAGCCGGTGGCGTCCGCCGTGCCGCTAAAGCTGGCGGTGACCCGCGAGGTGCCGACCGGACAGTTGCTGAGGTTAAGCGCCACGCTGTGCCAGGGTGAGGAAGAGCCGGCGGAGACCAGGCTAAAGGTATAAAGATCGCCGAGATCGACGGTGGCGTTAGCGGTGGAGACCGTGCAGGGTTTAGCCACCACTTTGCCGTTAACGGTAATAGTCACGTCGGCGGCGCGGGGGGCGCTGGCGAAGGCCATCATTACCGCCAGCAGCCAGGGTGCATGAGTCCATTTCATTTCAGCCTCCGGTTACTGAAATTCAAGCGTGAAGGTCGCGGTTGCATTAACGTGCCCGGCGGTGACCGGTAGCTGGGTGGCCATTAGCCGGGCATAAAAGTTCAGGGTGTTGGGCTGGCTGGGCGTCAGCGTGGTCCAGGCAATGGCCGATGAGGCTGCGTTGAGCGGCAGCATCGTCTGCTGCGCGTCAAGGATCTGCACGCCCATCCCCGCCGCCGCCGAAGCCCCGCCGTCGAGCTTTAATAGATCGCTATTGATGCTGTCGGCAACGCCAACAAAGCCGACCTTCACCGCGGTAACCGAGCTACCGCAGGGCGACAGCACAATACGAAAGGGGACCAGCGGCGTGGTTGCCCCAACCGCATGGAATTGCTTTGCGGCGTTATCCATCAGATCGACGGTAAAATCTTTTGATTCACCCGCCACGGCGCAGGCGTTATCGCGAACGTAGCCGCTGATAGTAATGGTACTGTCCGCCGCGCCGGCGTTGCTGGCCGCCAGCGAGACGAGGGCGCTCAACAGATACAGGGTTTTTCTCATCATCATGGTTTCCTTAGCGGCACTCCGTGGAGAGCTGGCTCAGCGTCTGGTTCTGATTTTCCGGCGGCAGGCTGTAGCTGGCCTCACAGCTGGCGTTCGGACCCTCGCCCCATTTCGCCCGCACCTTGCCCGCCAGCGGCATCCCGCTCAGGTAGACCT
>NZ_JBEAIJ010000051.1:0-70392 GCF_040065315.1 Klebsiella sp. CN_Kp100 | reverse complement strand
AGCACATCACTCATAATGATGGGGTCACAGGTTCGAATCCCGTCGTAGCCACCATATCAAGGAATTATTGATTCAGTTCGATAAATCCAGAAAGAAATTGGGGTATCGCCAAGCGGTAAGGCACCGGATTCTGATTCCGGCATTCCGAGGTTCGAATCCTCGTACCCCAGCCAATTTCAAAAGACGCTCGCTTCAGAGGAGCGCTTGTTGAAGTCTATCCAGGCTGTAATTAAGTCTGACTTCAGCACAAGATAGCCAAAATAAAATTGGGGTATCGCCAAGCGGTAAGGCACCGGATTCTGATTCCGGCATTCCGAGGTTCGAATCCTCGTACCCCAGCCAATAAATAGCAAAAAGCTCGCTTCGGCGAGCTTTTTGCGTTCTGGTATTTCGGCGATACCGGCGGAACTTCCCGACCCGGCCGCATCTACGGCAGCCGGGCCGCTCAACGTTACAACCCCAACGCGTATTTCAACGCCTGACGCTTCAGTCCGCCAGCGCGCTCGGCCGCCATCAGCCCAATATTTCTCAGTATCCGCACCGGTGGCAAATCGTTGCTAAATCCGGCGTAAAACAGATCCATCCCCGACTGCATAATAAAGTTGTCCGCCTGACGGCGCGTCTGGTAGCGCTTGAGCACCGGTAGGCTGGCCCACTCTTCGCCGTGGGCTTTTGCCCTGGCCAGGACATCCAGCAGCGCATCGACATCGCGATAGCCCAGATTGACCCCCTGCCCCGCCAGCGGATGAATGGTGTGCGCAGCATCGCCCACCAGCGCCAGCCCAGGTTTGACATACTGCAATGCATGGCGACGGGTCAACGGAAACGCGCCCGCGCTTAGCGGCGTCATCTCTCCCAGCCGCGCCGGGAAGTGGTGATTAATTTCCTGCTGTAGCTGAGCCATGCTCATGCCCTGCAGCTGGCGAATCCTCGCCGGCGTGTCGTACCACACCAGCGAAGCCCAATGATCGAACAGCGGTAAAAACGCCCGTGGCCCCGCAGGGGTAAACTGCTGCCAGGTACTATCGCCGGGATCCTCCGCGCACTGCACGCTGATCAACATACAGGATTGTTGGTACTGCCAGGCATGGATACCGATTCCTGCTAGCTGCCGCACCTGTGAACTGGCGCCGTCCGCACCCACCAACAGCCGCGCATCAAGCTGGCTGCCATCGGTCAGCGTGACCGAAGCGTGCGTCTCTGCGCGACGCATCTCCTGAAGCGATGTGCCCACCCGCAGGGTGATGTTCTCGTGGGTCTCCAGCGCCTGCCATAGGGCACGCTGCAGGACGTTATTCTCTACCATATAGCCCAGTTCCGGCAGCTTCAGCTCCGCGGCGTTAAACACCACATGCGCGCTTTCCCACTCCCAAGTCTCGAGCTGGCGATAGGCATGGGCGCGCATGGACCGCACGCTATCCCAGACCCCCAGGCCTCTCAGCAGCCCTACCGATGAGGCGCCGATCGCCGAAATACGCACGTCAGGCGTGGAAGAAGCGTCAAAAGCCGGCGGCGCGTTTTTTTCAATGACCGTCACCGTAAAGCCCTGCTGCGCCAGGCCTAGCGCCAGGGCGCCGCCGACCATCCCGCCGCCAACGATAACGACATCTGTTGCATGAATTGTCATGGCTATTATCCTTAAACCCGAATCTCCTCAGTTTACCGGATTTTTATTCGGCTTGCGGTGATTACGGTCGTACTGGTCAGGGCGCGGTCAAAGCATTACAATACGCGCCCTGCAATCCTGGCTTTATATCCGTCACCCTTCACATTGCAGAGCAACATCCGGTGAAGACGCTGACTTTGGGTATACCTAATTAAGCATGAGCAAGTCGATGACAAAAAAACTCCATATTAAAACCTGGGGCTGTCAGATGAACGAATACGATTCATCAAAGATGGCCGATCTGCTGGATGCCACCCACGGGTATCAACTCACCGAAGTGGCGGAAGAAGCGGATGTGCTGCTGCTCAATACCTGCTCAATCCGTGAGAAGGCTCAGGAAAAAGTTTTCCATCAGCTAGGACGCTGGAAGCTGTTAAAAGAGAAGAACCCCAACCTGATCATTGGCGTTGGCGGCTGCGTGGCTTCTCAGGAAGGCGATCATATTCGCCAGCGCGCCCACTATGTCGATATTATTTTTGGGCCGCAGACCCTGCACCGTCTGCCGGAAATGATCAACTCGGTACGAGGCAACCGCAGCCCGGTCGTCGATATCAGCTTCCCGGAAATCGAAAAGTTCGACCGCCTGCCGGAACCGCGCGCCGAAGGCCCAAGCGCCTTTGTTTCCATCATGGAAGGCTGCAATAAGTACTGCACCTACTGCGTGGTGCCTTACACCCGCGGTGAGGAAGTGAGCCGCCCAAGCGACGATATCCTGTTTGAAATCGCCCAGCTTGCGGCTCAGGGCGTACGTGAAGTCAACCTGCTCGGGCAGAACGTGAACGCCTGGCGCGGGGAAAACTACGACGGCACCACCGGTAGCTTTGCCGATCTCCTGCGTCTGGTTGCGGCGATCGACGGTATCGACCGGATCCGCTTTACCACCAGTCACCCCATCGAGTTCACCGACGATATCATCGAGGTTTACCGCGATACGCCGGAGCTGGTCAGCTTCCTGCACCTGCCGGTACAGAGCGGTTCCGACCGCGTGCTGAACCTGATGGGCAGAACCCATACGGCGCTGGAATACAAAGCGATTATCCGTAAACTGCGCGCGGCGCGTCCGGATATTCAGATCAGCTCCGACTTCATCGTCGGCTTCCCTGGCGAAACCACCCAGGATTTCGAGCAGACCATGAAGCTGATTGCCGATGTGAATTTCGACATGAGCTATAGCTTCATCTTCTCCGCGCGTCCGGGAACGCCGGCGGCCGATATGGTCGACGATGTACCGGAAGAGGATAAGAAGCAGCGTCTGTATATTCTGCAGGAGCGCATCAACCAGCAGGCGATGGCCTGGAGCCGCCGTATGCTCGGCACCGTGCAGCGCATTCTGGTGGAAGGCACCTCACGCAAGAGCATCATGGAGCTGTCTGGCCGCACCGAGAATAACCGCGTGGTGAACTTCGAAGGCTCGCCTGAGATGATCGGTAAGTTTGTTGATGTCGAGATCACCGACGTCTGGACAAACTCCCTGCGCGGTAAAGTGGTGCGCACCGAGGACGAAATGGGTCTGCGTATCGCGGAAACCCCGGAGTCGGTGATTGCCCGTACCCGTAAAGAAAACGATTTGGGCGTCGGCATCTACCAGCCATAATCCGTTCAGGCCTGCCGCTCCGGCAGGCCTTGTATTTCCTCTCCTGAACCCAATATCTACAGCGATGCTTGCGCCATATTCCGATGACGTGAATAATTTCCTGACCGGCTACCCTCCGGCTATCAATGTATAAGAGGAACAGTTTGAATACAGACACTCGCGAAATCACCCTTGAGCCCGCGGACAACGCCCGTCTGCTGAGCCTGTGCGGCCCGTTTGATGACAACATTAAACAGCTGGAACGCCGTCTCGGCATCGAGATTAACCGTCGTGACAACCACTTTAAACTGACCGGCCGGCCGATTTGCGTCACCGCAGCGGCGGATATCCTGCGCAGTCTGTACGTTGATACCGCACCGATGCGCGGCGAAATTCAGGATATTGAACCGGAACAAATTCATCTGGCGATCAAAGAAGCCCGCGTGCTGGAGCAGAGCGCCGAAAGCGTGCCGGATTATGGCAAGGCCGTGAATATCAAAACCAAGCGTGGCGTGATTAAGCCGCGTACGCCGAATCAGGCGCAGTACATCGCCAATATTCTTGACCATGATATTACCTTCGGCGTCGGCCCTGCCGGGACCGGGAAAACCTACCTGGCGGTCGCCGCAGCGGTAGACGCGCTGGAGCGCCAGGAGATCCGCCGTATTCTTCTGACCCGTCCGGCGGTTGAGGCCGGCGAAAAACTGGGCTTCCTGCCCGGCGATCTGAGCCAGAAAGTGGACCCGTACCTGCGGCCGCTGTACGACGCGCTGTTTGAGATGCTCGGCTTCGAGAAAGTTGAAAAGCTGATTGAGCGCAACGTGATTGAAGTCGCGCCGCTGGCCTATATGCGCGGCCGTACGCTGAACGATGCGTTCATCATTCTTGATGAAAGCCAGAACACCACCATCGAACAGATGAAAATGTTCCTGACTCGTATCGGCTTTAACTCTAAGGCGGTCATTACCGGCGACGTCACACAGATTGACCTGCCGCGCAGCACCAAATCGGGCCTGCGCCACGCAATTGAAGTGCTGGCAGAAGTCGATGAGATTAGCTTCAACTTCTTCCATAGCGAAGACGTGGTGCGCCATCCGGTGGTTGCCCGTATCGTTAACGCCTATGAAGCCTGGGAAGAAGCAGACCAGAAACGTAAAGCAGAGCTGGCCGCCGAGCGCAAACGCGAAGCCCAGGAACAGGAGCATAAATGAGTCAGGTCATTCTCGATTTACAGCTGGCTTGCGAAGATAACAGCGGAATGCCGGATGAAGCCCTGTTTCAGCGCTGGGTCGATAGCGTTATTCCGCAGTTCCAGGAGGAGTCGGAACTCACGATTCGGCTGGTTGATGAAGCGGAAAGCCACGAGCTGAACCTGACCTATCGTGGGAAAGATAAACCGACTAACGTGCTCTCTTTCCCCTTCGAAGCGCCACCCGGCATCGAAATGCCGCTGCTTGGCGATCTGGTCATCTGTCGTCAGGTGGTCGAACAGGAAGCGCAAGAGCAAGGTAAACCGCTGGAGGCGCACTGGGCGCATATGGTCGTCCACGGTAGCCTGCATCTTTTGGGCTATGACCATATTATTGATGAAGAAGCGGAAGAGATGGAATCCCTCGAAACGGAGATAATGCTTGCTCTGGGCTATGAGGATCCGTACATTGCCGAGAAGGAATAACCTGTTGCCGGCTTTGCCGGCGACTGGCCGCTATGCCGGGCGCTGAGTATACGCGTGACGAGCGACTATTTAACCAACATGAGAACCCATACGACGCCATGAGCGACGACAATTCACACAGTAGCGACACAGTAAACAGCAAAAAGGGATTCTTCTCCCTGTTACTCAGCCAGCTTTTTCACGGGGAACCAAAAAACCGTGATGAACTGCTGGCGCTGATCCGTGATTCCGGGCAAAACGACCTTATCGACGAAGATACGCGCGATATGCTCGAAGGGGTAATGGATATCGCCGACCAGCGCGTCCGCGACATCATGATCCCCCGCTCGCAGATGATTACCCTGAAACGCAACCAGACGCTGGACGAGTGCCTCGATGTGATCATCGAATCCGCCCACTCGCGTTTCCCGGTGATCAGCGAAGACAAAGATCACATCGAAGGGATTCTGATGGCCAAAGATCTGCTGCCGTTTATGCGCAGCGATGCTGAAGCCTTCAGCATGGAAAAAGTGTTGCGCCCGGCGGTTGTCGTGCCCGAAAGCAAGCGGGTTGACCGCATGCTGAAGGAGTTCCGCTCCCAGCGTTATCATATGGCTATCGTTATCGATGAGTTTGGCGGCGTCTCGGGTCTGGTGACCATTGAAGATATCCTTGAGCTGATCGTCGGTGAGATAGAAGACGAATATGACGAAGAAGAAGATATCGATTTCCGTCAGCTGAGCCGCCATACGTGGACGGTACGCGCCCTGGCCTCAATCGAAGACTTCAACGAAGCCTTCAGCACCCACTTCAGCGATGAAGAGGTTGATACCATCGGTGGTCTGGTGATGCAGGCCTTTGGTCATCTGCCTGCCCGCGGCGAGTCTATCGACATTGATGGTTACCAATTCAAGGTCGCAATGGCCGACAGTCGACGTATTATTCAGGTACACGTAAAGCTTCCTGATGATGCCCCGCAGCCGAAGCTGGAAGACTAATCCAACGGGACGATTAACCTAAATGGTATTTGCCTCTCTCATTGAACGCCAGGGCGTACGCCTGCTGCTGGCGCTTTTATTCGGAGCCAGCGGAACGCTGGCTTTTTCACCTTATGACATCTGGCCGGCGGCGATTATTTCATTAATCGGCCTGCAGGGCTTAACCCTCAACCGCCGACCTGTGCAAAGCGCCGCGATCGGCTATTTCTGGGGCTTAGGGCTGTTCGGCTCCGGTATTAATTGGGTCTACGTGAGTATCGCGCAGTTCGGCGGTATGCCCGGGCCGGTCAACGTTTTCCTGGTCGTTCTGCTGGCCGCCTATCTCTCTCTGTACACCGGATTATTTGCCGGTATTCTTTCGCGCCTGTGGCCAAAAACCAGCTGGGTACGCGTTGCCATCGCCGCCCCGGTGATATGGCAGGTTACCGAGTTTCTGCGCGGCTGGGTGCTGACCGGCTTTCCGTGGTTACAGTTTGGCTACAGCCAGATCGACGGTCCGCTCAAAGGGCTGGCGCCCGTTATGGGCGTCGAGGCGATTAACTTCCTGCTGATGATCGTCAGCGGTTTGCTGGCATTGGCTATCGCGCAGCGTAACTGGAAGCCGCTGATCGCCGCCGTCGTGCTGTTCGCCCTGCCCTTCCCGCTTCGCTACATTCAGTGGTATCAAGCGCTGCCGGCGCGCGCGACCACGGTTTCGCTGGTACAGGGCGATATCCCCCAGGCGATGAAATGGGACCAGAATCAGCTACTCAACACCCTGAAAACCTATCTGGATCTCACCCAGCCGCATATGGGTAAATCGCAGCTGATCGTCTGGCCTGAGTCCGCGATTCCGGATCTGGAAATTAACCAGCAGCGCTTCCTCAGCATGATGGACGACCTGATGCGGTCGAAAAATAGCTCGCTGATCACCGGCATCGTCGACGCGCGCCTGAACGCACGTAATCGCTACGATACTTACAACACCATTATTACGCTGGGCAAAGATAACCCGTACAGCTACGATTCAAAGAATCGCTACAACAAGAACCATCTGGTGCCGTTTGGTGAGTTTGTGCCGCTGGAATCGATTCTGCGTCCGCTGGCGCCATTCTTTGATCTGCCAATGTCCTCTTTCAGCCGCGGTCCGTACGTGCAGCCGCAGCTGGTGGCGCATAACATGCGACTGACGGCGGCTATCTGCTACGAGATCATCCTTGGCGAGCAGGTGCGGGATAACTTCCGGCCGGACACGGATTTTCTGCTAACCATCTCTAACGACGCGTGGTTCGGTAAATCTATCGGCCCGTGGCAGCATTTCCAGATGGCGCGTATGCGCGCGCTGGAGCTGGCCCGTCCGCTACTGCGTAGCACCAATAACGGCATCACCGCGGTCATCGGCCCGCGCGGTGAAATTCAGGCAATGATCCCGCAGTTCACCCGCGCCGTGTTAACCAGCAAAGTGACCCCAACGACAGGACTGACGCCGTACGCTCGTACGGGAAACTGGCCGCTGTGGGCGTTAACTATCCTGTTCGGTTTTGGCGCCCTGCTGATGAGTCTGCGCCAGCGCCGTCAATAATTCCTCCTTTCTCTTCTACCGCGGCGGCTTTCGTCGCCGCGGTCATCTCTTCCTTTCGTTGCATATTGGCACGGCCATTGCTTAATAAATTCCTGTAGCAACGCGATCCTGAGGGGTACAACCCGGTTGCACCACCACAGATCATCAGGCAGCGCTATTTTGGTGCAATGGGGGATTTTTGCCTTTAAATGGTGCGGTGCGCCTCGCAAAAACCAACAATATAGCAGCAAAATCTTTACATTAAGCCAAACTAAATGCTAACAAACACATACAAATGCTGCACGCAAAGACGGCAGCCATAAAAAGCACACACATTCACAATGGGTATCAATAGCGTTTAACGACGCTGAGGATAAGGAGTCGGATATGCAATTACGTAAACTGGCCGCAGCAATGCTGGTCATGGGACTGACCGCCGGCGCGGCGCAGGCAGAAGACGCAGCAGCAACCACCGGCCAGAGCACTCTGGATAAAATTGCCAAAAACGGCGTCATCGTCGTTGGTCACCGTGAATCATCCGTTCCATTTTCTTACTATGACAACAAGCAGCAGGTCGTAGGCTACTCCCAGGACTACTCAAATGCGATCGTTGATGCCATCAAGAAAAAGCTGAACAAACCGGATCTGCAGGTGAAGCTGATCCCGGTTACGTCTCAAAACCGTATCCCGCTGCTGCAAAACGGTACCTATGATTTCGAATGCGGTTCCACCACCAACAACCTTGAACGTCAGAAACAGGCGGCCTTCTCCGACACCATTTTCGTTGTCGGTACCCGTCTGCTGGTGAAAAAAGGCGGCGCGATTAAGGACTTTCCGGACCTGAAGGATAAAGCCGTCGTCGTCACCTCCGGAACTACCTCCGAAATTCTGCTGCATAAGCTGAATGACGAGAAAAAAATGAACATGCGCATTATCAGTGCTAAAGATCACGGCGACTCTTTCCGTACCCTGGAAAGCGGACGCGCGGTGGCCTTTATGATGGATGACGCGCTGCTGGCGGGCGAACGGGCGAAGGCGAAGAAGCCGGATAATTGGGAGATCGTCGGCACGGCGCAATCTCAGGAAGCTTACGGCTGTATGCTGCGTAAAGACGATCCGCAGTTCAAAACGCTGGTTGATGAGACGGTAGCCCAGGCGCAGACCTCCGGTGAAGCCGAAAAATGGTTCGACAAGTGGTTTAAAAATCCTATTCCGCCAAAAAACCTGAATATGAATTTTGAACTCTCTGACGAAATGAAAGCGCTGTTCAAATCACCTAACGACAAAGCTCTTAACTAATTAAAAAAAACAAGGGGCAGGAACTCCTGCCCTCCCGATTGTTGCTACGGCGCGGACAGACTATACGGCGGCTGGTCGTTCCCCAGCGGCCGCGAATACCGAAACAGGCTGAGCAACAATCTTCGAGGGTAGCGCTGCTACCCTTTTTTTTCCAGGAGTCATGTATGTCAATAGACTGGAACTGGGGGATATTCCTGCAACAGGCCCCGTTCGGCAATACTACCTATTTAGGCTGGCTATGGAGTGGTTTTCAGGTCACCGTTACGCTGTCGGTCTCGGCCTGGATTATCGCCTTCTTCGTAGGCTCGCTATTCGGTATTCTCCGTACCGTCCCTAATCGTCTACTCTCGACTATCGGTACCTGTTACGTTGAGCTGTTCCGTAACGTTCCGCTTATCGTGCAGTTTTTCACCTGGTATCTGGTGGTGCCTGAACTGCTGCCGGAAAATATCGGCATGTGGTTTAAGTCCGAGCTGGACCCTAATATTCAGTTTTTCGTTTCTTCGATGCTGTGTCTGGGATTATTTACCGCCGCTCGCGTCTGCGAACAGGTTCGTTCCGGCATCCAGTCCCTGCCGCGCGGCCAGAAAAATGCCGGGCTGGCGATGGGGCTGACGCTTCCGCAAACCTATCGTTACGTGCTGCTGCCCAACGCCTACCGCGTTATCGTGCCGCCAATGACCTCTGAAATGATGAACCTGGTGAAAAACTCGGCCATCGCTTCCACCATTGGACTTGCCGATATGGCCGCGCAGGCGGGTAAGCTGCTGGACTACTCGGCCCATGCCTGGGAATCGTTTACCGCCATCACCCTCGCCTACGTCTTTATCAACGCCGTCATCATGCTGATCATGTACGTGGTCGAACGTAAGGTCCGCCTGCCGGGCAATATGGGGGGTAAATAATGTACGATTTTGACTGGAG
This sequence comes from Klebsiella sp. CN_Kp100, assembly GCF_040065315.1. NCBI lineage: Bacteria > Pseudomonadati > Pseudomonadota > Gammaproteobacteria > Enterobacterales > Enterobacteriaceae > Klebsiella > Klebsiella sp. CN_Kp100. The sequence goes on along the minus strand of NZ_JBEAIJ010000051.1, from coordinate 60,738 downwards.
TTCTATTATCCCTTCCATGCCATACCTGCTGGCTGGACTGGTCATCACGTTAAAAATCACCGTGACCGCGATTGTTATCGGGATTGTCTGGGGGACGATTCTGGCCGTGATGCGCCTGTCGAGTTTCCTGCCGCTGGCGTGGTTTGCCAAAACTTACGTTAACGTCTTCCGTTCTATTCCGCTGGTAATGGTACTGCTGTGGTTTTATCTGATTGTCCCGGGTTTCCTGCAGAACGTGCTTGGCCTGTCGCCGAAAACCGATATCCGGCTGATTTCGGCGATGATCGCCTTTTCCATGTTTGAAGCGGCTTACTACTCGGAAATCATTCGTGCCGGTATTCAGAGTATCTCCCGCGGCCAGTCCAGCGCTGCGCTGGCGCTGGGCATGACCCACTGGCAATCTATGAAGCTGGTGATCCTGCCGCAGGCGTTTCGCGCCATGGTACCGCTGCTGCTGACTCAGGGCATCGTCCTGTTCCAGGATACCTCGCTGGTTTATGTCCTGAGCCTGGCCGACTTTTTCCGCACCGCCTCGACGATTGGCGAACGTGACGGAACCCAGGTGGAGATGGTGCTGTTCGCAGGCGCCGTATATTTTGTTATTAGCCTCAGCGCATCGCTGTTGGTCAGCTGGTTGAAGAAAAGGACTGTGTAATGATTACCCTGAAAAATGTTTCAAAATGGTATGGTCACTTTCAGGTGCTGACCGATTGCTCCACGGAAGTGAAAAAAGGCGAAGTGGTGGTGGTCTGTGGGCCTTCGGGTTCGGGTAAATCAACGCTGATTAAAACCGTCAACGGCCTGGAGCCCATCCAGCAAGGTCAAATCATCGTCGACGGCACCACCGTCAACGATAAAAAGACCAATCTCGCCAAACTGCGCTCGCGGGTCGGGATGGTATTCCAGCATTTCGAGCTGTTCCCGCACTTATCGATTATTGATAACCTCACCCTGGCGCAGGTTAAGGTGCTCAATCGCGATAAAGCAGCTTCTCGAGCAAAAGGGCTAAAGCTGCTGGAACGCGTGGGGCTTTCCGCCCATGCTGAAAAATTCCCTGCTCAGCTCTCGGGCGGGCAACAGCAGCGCGTGGCCATCGCTCGCGCGCTGTGCATGGACCCCATCGCCATGCTGTTTGATGAACCCACTTCCGCGCTTGACCCTGAGATGATTAACGAAGTGCTGGACGTTATGGTTGAACTGGCGAATGAAGGGATGACCATGATGGTGGTTACCCATGAAATGGGCTTTGCGCGTAAGGTCGCCAACCGGGTCATCTTTATGGATGAAGGTAAAATAGTCGAAGACGCCGATAAAGAAGCGTTTTTTGCTAACCCGCAATCAGAACGCGCCAAGGACTTCCTCGCCAAAATTCTGCACTAACTTCTGCGGCGCGCACGATATCACCGTGCGCGCCCGCAGCCCTTCCCCTTTCAATCGCTTCATCTCAAGGCGTCAGCTTCACAACGTGAAGTAAATATTTCACAAAGAATTCAGGGGCCGGTGAATGGATAAACCGCCACGGCATCGTTAGCATACAGCCTCTCGTAATAATCCCCCCGGAGTATGAATTATTTAAAAATAATATTTCAATCGACTTGCTATACGTCGCTGGCTATTTCCGACCGCGCATAGCTATTAATAATAATCTCACTCAATGAAACAAACGGATATTGCTTCATGTGGACTAATACCAACAGCCTGGCCATTATTTTGTGTTTAAATCTGCTCACCTGTTTTACTGCCCGCGCGGGTATTGAGGCCGCAACGGTAAACCAGGTTGAACAGGATAAAGCCCGTGAAAGCGCATTAATGCCCCATCAGCAGCAATACCAATCCTCTCGTAGCCATGTAAAAACGCAAACTTTAATATTTCCCGAAGAAGCGACCTGCAGATATATCACGCAAGTTGATATTGCCTCCGAGGACAAAGCAAAAACCACCGCCCTCCTCGGAAAGATCGCCTCCCAGGCGATTGGCCATTGTTTAGGTGTGGAAGGAATTCGTCTGCTGACGACCGCTTTGCAAAATGAGCTGATAACGCAAGGGTATATCACTTCCCTGATCGATGTTCCGTCCCAGTCATTAGAAGGCGGCATTCTGAAGATAACGCTTGTTTATGGCAAAACGGGGCATATTGCTTTTGCGCCGAATAGCGCCACGACCAACCTGTGGACCTCGATGCCCACGCATACCGGTAAGATCCTGCGCCTTAGCGATCTTGAACAAGGGATGGCTAACCTGCAGCGCCAGCCTGGCGCCAGCGCCCATATGAAACTGCGGCCGGGGGAACATATCGGCGAGAGCGATATTGAAATCGCCCGCGTAACGGATAAACAGTGGCAGATTGGCGCCTGGCTTGATGATGCCGGTAGCCGCGCCAGCGGGCGCTATCAGGGCGGCGGCGCGCTGTACCTGTACGATTTATCCTCACTGAACGATATTCTGTCCATCTCAGCAGGCGGCGACGTTGAATTCAACCAGCACAACGACGGCAACCATAACGGCAACCTTTACTACTCCGTACCTTTTGGTTACTGGTCATTGAGCATGTACGGCTCCTACAGCCAGTACCGCCAGCTGTTTAAAGGAAGATGGTCAAGCATCGACTATAAAAGTAAAAACCGTTATTACAGCGCGACCCTTAGCCGCCTGCTTTCACACACCCGACAGCAAAAAACGACCGCCGATCTGCGCATAGCGAAAAGCAGTTCACACTACTTTTTTGGCGGCGATGAGCTTTACGTCATGCGCAAACAGAATCCGGTCTGGGAATTTACCCTGCGCCACCAGCGCTATTTTAACAATAAAATTGTCGACGCCAGCGTGGGTATTCAGCGCAGCCTGCCGTGGCTCAGCTCCGTGCCTACGCCAGAGGAAAAAGCCGGTTTATACAGCCGCCATTCGCGCGTCGTGCATGCCGATATTCAGGCATTAATGCAGTTTGCCGCAACCGGCGATAAATTTAGCTGGATGCCGCGTTTCCATGCCCAGTTCAGCCCGGATATATTATCTTCGGACAACCAGTTTAATATCGGCAATCGCTGGACGATTCGCGGTTTTGACGGCGAAAATACGCTATCGGCCAATCAGGGCTGGTACTGGCGTAACGACTTTAGTTGGAATATACCTACTGCCGACCGGCAGTTATATCTTGGCCTCGATTTCGGCAGAATCATCGGCAACGAGCGCGCGCAGCAAGGGAAAAGCCTTTCTGGCGCAGTCGGCGGGATCCGTGGAGAAATAGCATCAACGCAATATGACTTTTTTATCGGCACGCCTATCAGTAAACCTGATGACTTTCATAGCGATGCCATGAATATGGGCTTTTCATTACAGTGGAGGTATTAGTTTTCATCCGCGCATTACTGCTATTTACTGATTCATCTTTTTATATTTAAAGGAATAAATTACATGTTTAAATTCAAGGTTTCATATGTTGCGCTGGCGGCAGCGCTAAGCTCATCCGTTGTTTATGCCGACCCGTCAAGCTATACGCATAGGTCAGGGGCAAATGTTATTGATATTGAAGCGCCTAATGCCGCAGGCGTCTCGCATAACTTATATCGCGAATTCAACGTCGGCCCTAACGGCACTATTTTAAACAATAGCGCCAGCGACGTGAACCACAGCACTCACGGTAATATCGCAAAGAATAATAATCTGACCAACGGCAGCGCTTCCGTTATTTTGAATGAAGTCACCTCCAATAAAATGAGTAACCTACAGGGCTTTATCGAAGTTAACGGGCAAAAAGCCGATGTCGTGATCGCCAACCCCAACGGCATCACCTGCTCCGGGTGCAGTTTTATCAACACCAACAAAGCGGTACTCACCACGGGCCAGGTCAACCTGAGCGATACCGGGGCGATTGATAGCTATACGGTCACACAAGGGAAAATCACCATCGGTGATAAAGGTATGGATGCCTCTACTAACTATGCCGCCCTGCTTGCGGATGCCATTGCGATTAACGGCAGCGTAACTGCCGCCAATGCTACATTGGGTGCGGGTAACTTCACGTTTGACAATAAGACCGGGAAAATAGCTACCCTTGGGAAAACAGCAACGGTTATGCAAATGATCTTTCCGGAATACAGCATCGATATCAGTAACCTGGGTGGAATCAAGGCCAATAGTATTAGCATGGTGGGTAATACCTTAGGTCTTGGCGTGCGTAATAAAGGCACTATTACCGCAAATGCCGCGCTCGCCATGACCAGCTATGGTTCTCTGGTTAATGAAGGGGCCATCAACGGGAATGGTCTTATGACAAATATTGTTTCAGCATTGGATATGAAAAATACGGGTACGATTAGTAGTACCGCTTACGCTACACAACTCAGTAGCATGGATGCCCTGACCAATGAAGGGAAAATTACCAGCAGCCAGGCGCTTGCCATTAGCGCGACGGGTAATCTTGTAAATACAGGTACCATTCGCGGAACAAAAGCTTTATCCGTAGCCAGCAATGGCGATATCACTACTCGCTATGGCTCAAATATCATTTCCGATGGTCGGATTGACATGTCAGCCCGTAATATCAACCACGGAGGTTCAATGCGAGGTGATATCACTGATATTAAATTTAGTGGTGACAAGTTTAACGTCACCGGTAATATCTCAGGTAACTCCAGCCTGACCGTGAAATCAGTGCAAGATGAAAACATTGGTTCTGGTAAAATATATAACACAGGCCGTATTTCCGGTAACGATGTGACATTGGTTACTAACGGCAATCTGGATCAGGAAGGTAATATTATTGGCTACAATTCACTGTCAATTAAAAGCAACTCATTAGATAATGTTTACTATATCTATGGGGCTTCGCTGAACATAGAGAGTAATTATGTCCGCAACAGGGCCACAATCGATGGCAATACCACCAGCATCACTGCGGGAAATGGTATTTTTAACGAAGGCCAAATTTCTGCGAATGGTGATATGAATCTGAATACGAAATATAGTGCAAATATAACCAACTACAACACTATTAAAGCTGGTGGTACACTGACGATGACTGCCAGAAACGTTAAGAACGGAGGCTACCGCTGCGGTTTCATGGGTCTCGCATCTTGTGGTGTTGGTTCTATTTCAACTAATAAACTGGTACTCAATTCTTATCATGACTATAGTTATGAAATGGGTGGACGCCTGCAGTTTAAATATGCAGAAGTAAACTCCATGCGTTAAAAATAAGCGATGCGCTGCTGACAGCGCATCGCTTATATATGCCTGAAGCGAACGCCAAATGCGCAAACACTAGCGTTTTTCAGGCACCCCAGAGAGCCAACTTCCTCTTGATTTGGCTCAATCACGATCGTACCCGTGGCTTCCCTTACTCAATAATCCCCTCATTTTTACAGCGACGAGAAATAGATAATGAAAATAACGCTATTAGAATTGTTCCTGCGACCAACAATAGTTCAAACAGCGACAGGCATAATGGTGCTACACAGGTTATTACATATAAGTTGGCCAATATAATACGCTGCAATGTCTGCAATACGTTGCCTATCATGACCCACAATGATCGGTAGATTAATGAAAAAATGAGTAGCAAACCAGTTGAGATAAAAAAGATGAACGACGTATTCTTAAAACGGAAACCAATATAACTTATATTGGCTAAAAAATTTACAATTAATCATTTTTAATCGGGCCCGATGCAATAATTATGCACCAGACCCGATCGATCAGGGCTCGAATGGACGACGCTGGAACTGATCGTGCCCGCATTTTGGACAACGCGGCAGCACGTCCGGCGTATAAACCGGCAGATGATAATGACACTTCTCACAAACCAGATTGCCGAGTCCAACCACTTCGCCGCTGTGATAAACGCCGTGGTGGCTGAGATCCTGGAAGACTTCGCGCCACTCAAGCTGGGTTTTGTCAGTGATATCCGCCAGCTCCTGCCATAGGCTCTCCTTAATCACGCGCATAAAGACGCTATCGGTAAGCTCCTCCTGACTCTCTTCATAGCTGAGCGCAAACTCTTCCAGATCGCGTCTGACGGCGCGAATGACGTTGTCGATTTCACTCTGCGTTAACTCGCCGGACTGGCTAATCCTTAGCCTGGCCTGCTCCACCAGCGCATCGATATCGCGTTCTCCATTGCGTAACCGCTCGCTGAGCGTCGACACCAGCTCTCGGTAAAACTGAGCTACCTTGTTCATCTTTTCGCCTCCGGTGTGGTTAACTTCTTCTAATGATAGACGTTATCTGCGCATAGCTCTGCCCGTCATGCCAAAGAGTCGCGAAATATTCTCTGGCGCTTTCCTCGCGGTAACTGTGTGAAAGGCTGTTTTGACGTTGGCGTTTGGGCTATGCTATGCCGATCTGAAATAACACATCCATTGGCTACATTTTGTAGCTGTATTGAAAACAGGACCACTGGCTGCCATGCAAGAGCAATACCGCCCGGAAGAGATAGAATCAAAAGTCCAGCAACACTGGGACGAGAAGCGTACCTTTGAAGTTACCGAAGACGAGAGTAAAGAGAAGTATTACTGCCTGTCGATGCTTCCCTATCCTTCTGGTCGACTACACATGGGCCACGTGCGCAACTACACCATTGGCGACGTGATTTCCCGTTACCAGCGCATGTTAGGCAAGAACGTGCTGCAGCCTATCGGCTGGGATGCGTTTGGCCTGCCTGCGGAAGGCGCGGCGGTGAAAAACAACACAGCTCCGGCACCGTGGACCTACGACAATATCGCCTACATGAAGAATCAGCTGAAAAAGCTGGGCTTTGGCTATGACTGGAGCCGCGAAGTGGCGACCTGCACCCCGGAATACTACCGCTGGGAGCAGAAGTTCTTCACCGAGCTGTATAAAAAAGGCCTGGTCTACAAAAAAACCTCCGCGGTGAACTGGTGCCCGAACGACCAGACCGTTCTGGCAAACGAGCAGGTTATCGACGGCTGCTGCTGGCGCTGCGATACCAAAGTTGAGCGTAAAGAGATCCCGCAGTGGTTTATTAAAATCACCGCCTACGCTGACGAGCTGCTGAACGATCTGGACAACCTGGATCACTGGCCGGATACCGTGAAGACCATGCAGCGTAACTGGATTGGCCGCTCCGAAGGCGTCGAAATCTCCTTCGATGTTAACGACTACGCCGACAAGCTGACCGTCTACACCACCCGCCCGGACACCTTTATGGGCTGTACCTATCTGGCCGTGGCGGCGGGTCACCCGCTGGCGCAGCAGGCAGCAGCCAATAACCCCGCGCTGGCGACGTTTATCGACGAATGCCGCAATACCAAAGTTGCCGAAGCCGAAATGGCAACTATGGAGAAAAAAGGCGTCGATACCGGTTATAAAGCGATTCATCCGCTGACCGGCGAAGCGATCCCGGTCTGGGCGGCAAACTTTGTCCTGATGGAGTACGGCACCGGCGCGGTAATGGCCGTTCCGGGTCACGATCAGCGCGACTACGAGTTTGCCAGTAAATACGGTCTGGAGATCAAGCCGGTCATTCTGGCCGCCGACGGTTCCGAACCGGATCTCTCCGAACAGGCGCTGACCGAAAAAGGCGTGCTGTTCAACTCTGGCGAATTCGATGGTCTGGATCACGAAGCTGGCTTTAACGCCATCGCCGATAAGCTGGCTTCACTTGGCGTCGGCGAACGTAAAGTGAACTACCGCCTGCGCGACTGGGGCGTTTCCCGTCAGCGCTACTGGGGTGCGCCGATTCCAATGGTGACGCTGGAAGACGGTACCGTAATGCCGACTCCGGAAGATCAGCTGCCGGTAATTCTGCCGGAGGATGTGGTCATGGACGGCATCACCAGCCCCATTAAAGCCGATCCTGAGTGGGCGAAAACCACCGTAAACGGCCAGCCGGCGCTGCGTGAAACCGATACCTTTGATACCTTCATGGAATCCTCCTGGTACTACGCGCGCTATACCTGCCCGCAGTACGACCAGGGCATGCTGGACCCGGAAGCGGCGAACTACTGGCTGCCGGTGGATATTTATATCGGCGGTATCGAACACGCCATCATGCACCTGCTGTACTTCCGCTTCTTCCACAAGCTGATGCGCGACGCGGGCATGGTTAACTCTGACGAACCGGCAAAACAGCTGCTTTGCCAGGGCATGGTGCTGGCGGATGCCTTCTACTACGTTGGCGCGAACGGGGAACGTAACTGGGTCTCTCCGGTTGACGCGATCGTTGAGCGCGATGAGAAAGGCCGCATTGCGAAGGCGAGAGATGCTGAAGGCCATGAGCTGGTCTATACCGGCATGAGCAAGATGTCCAAGTCGAAAAACAACGGCATCGACCCGCAGGTCATGGTTCAACGTTACGGCGCCGACACCGTGCGTCTGTTTATGATGTTCGCCTCGCCGGCTGACATGACGCTGGAGTGGCAGGAGTCCGGCGTGGAAGGGGCCAACCGCTTCCTGAAACGCGTCTGGAAACTGGTTTACGAGCATACCACACAGGGTGAAGTTGCCGCGCTGGACGTTGCCAGCCTCAGCGAAGATCAAAAAGCGCTGCGCCGCGACGTACACAAAACGATCGCTAAAGTGACCGATGATATCGGCCGCCGTCAGACCTTCAATACCGCGATCGCGGCGATTATGGAGCTGATGAACAAGCTGGCGAAAGCGCCGCAGGAAAGCGAACAGGATCGCGCGCTGATGCGTGAGGCTCTGCTGGCGGTCGTTCGCATGCTCAACCCGTTCACCCCGCATGCCAGCTTTACCCTGTGGCAGGAGCTGGGCGGCGAAGGCGATATTGACAACACGCCGTGGCCGGTTGCGGACGAAAGCGCTATGGTTGAAGACACCACGCTGGTTGTCGTCCAGGTAAATGGTAAAGTTCGTGGTAAAATTACCGTTGCGGTAGATGCAACCGAAGAGCAGGTGCGCGAGCGTGCGGCTCAGGAGCATCTGGTCGCGAAATATCTCGACGGTGTGACCGTGCGTAAAGTGATCTACGTTCCGGGTAAACTGCTCAATCTGGTCGTTGGCTAAGCGCGGGAGGAAGCGTGCGATATCTGGCAACATTGTTGTTAACTCTGGCGGTGTTAATCACCGCCGGTTGTGGCTGGCACCTGCGTAGCACTACGCAGGTTCCGACCGCAATGAAAACCATGATCTTCCAGTCGGGCGATCCAAATGGTCCATTAAGTCGCGCTGTCCGTAATCAGCTGCGCCTGAACGGCGTCGAGCTGGTTGATGCCAGTACGCTGCGCAAGGATATCCCTTCCCTGCGTCTGGAGTCATCGTCCATTCAGAAAGACACGGCATCTATTTTCCAGGATGGCCGTACTGCTGAATATCAGATGGTGATGACGGTGAATGCCAGCGTCCTGATCCCTGGTCATGATATCTATCCCATCACGACCAAAGTCTACCGTTCGTTCTTCGATAACCCGCAGGCGGCGCTAGCGAAAGATGCCGAGCAGGACATGATCATTCAGGAAATGTACGACAAAGCAGCCGAACAGCTGATCCGTAAGCTGCCGAGCGTACACGTTGCGGATGTCGAAGCCACCAAAGAGGATGAGAAGCCGGTGAACGCCGCTTCCACCTCCGGCAATCGCGTCTCCACCACGCTGGGTAACTGATGATTCGGTTGTACCCGGAACAGCTCCGCGCGCAGCTCACTGAAGGGCTGCGCGCGGCCTATCTGCTGCTTGGCAACGACCCGCTGCTGTTGCAGGAAAGCCAGGACGCCATCCGCGAAGCCGCTGCCGCCCAGGGCTTTATCGAACACCATACCGCCAGCATTGATGCCAGCACCGACTGGTCTGCCCTTTTCTCCCTCAGTCAGGCGATGAGCCTGTTTGCCAGCCGCCAGACGCTGCTGCTGATCCTGCCGGAGAACGGCCCCAATGCGGCAATCAACGAACAGCTCGCCACGCTTGTCAGCATGCTGCATGACGATCTTCTGCTGATCGTGCGCGGCAATAAGCTGACGAAAGCGCAGGAGAACGCCGCGTGGATCGCCGCTCTTGCCAGCCGTGCCGTTCAGGTTAGCTGTCAGACGCCGGAATATGCCCAGCTGCCGCGCTGGCTTGCCGCGCGCGCAAAGCAGCATCATCTGCAGCTTGATGACGCAGCCAGCCAGCTACTGTGCTACTGCTATGAAGGCAATCTGCTGGCGCTAGCGCAGGCTCTGGAGCGCCTGTCGCTACTGTGGCCGGACGGTAAACTGACCCTGCCGCGCGTTGAGCAGGCAGTCAACGACGCCGCGCATTTCACGCCTTATCATTGGGTTGATGCGCTGCTGGCGGGTAAAAGCAAACGCGTCCTGCACGTTTTGCAACAGCTGCGGCTGGAAGGCAGTGAACCGGCTATCCTGCTGCGCACCCTACAGCGTGAACTGCTGCTGCTGGTCAACCTGAAGCGGCAATCAGCCCATACGCCACTGCGTACCCTGTTTGACAAGCATCGGGTGTGGCAAAACCGACGCCAGCTGGTCAGCGACGCGCTGGCCCGCCTGAGCGCCGACCAGCTGCGCCAGGCCGTCACGTTGTTGACCCGCGCCGAGCTCACCTTTAAGCAGGATTACGGGCATTCCGTCTGGCCCGAGCTGGAAAGTCTCTCTTTGTTGCTCTGCCATAAAGCGCTGGCAGACGTTTTTATTGATGGTTGATATGACTCAGTTACAGGCGATGTACGGCGGCACCTTCGATCCGGTGCATTACGGTCACCTCAAACCGGTGGAAATTCTGGCCAACCAAATCGGCCTCAATCGCGTCACCATTGTGCCTAACAACGTGCCGCCGCATCGCCCGCAGCCCGAAGCGACCAGCGACCAGCGACGGCATATGCTGGAACTGGCTATCGCCGATAAGCCGCTGTTTATCCTCGACGATCGTGAACTTAGGCGCGACACGCCGTCCTATTCTGCGCAGACCCTGCGCGAGTGGCGCCAGGAGCAGGGGCCGGGACGGCCGCTGGCGTTTATCATAGGCCAGGATTCGCTGCTGACTTTTACCTCCTGGCACGACTATGCCAGCATCCTTGATAACGTTCATTTGATCGTCTGCCGACGCCCCGGCTACCCGCTGACTATGGCGTGCGAGCAGGATCAGCAGTGGCTGGACAAGCATCTCACCCATGACGTCGAGCGGCTGCATAGCGCCCCGGCAGGCGTTATCTACCTGGCCGAAACGCCGTGGTTTGATATCTCAGCAACCCTTATTCGCCAGCGTCTGGAAGCAGGCGAGTCCTGCGCGGACATGATGCCGGAAAGCGTGCTTGAGTATATCCACCAGCAAAAGCTTTACTGCTAGCCTGGCAGCCAGGACGGTCTCAGAGACGCCTTTCGAGAGGGTCATCATGAAATTATGGTTAGTTCGGCATGGCGAAACCGAGGCCAACGTCGCAGGCCTCTACAGCGGGCATGCCCCCACTGCGTTAACGAAACGTGGAATCAGACAGGCCCAAACGCTCGGACAGCGACTGCATGCCGTTCCGTTTGAGCGCGTGTTTTGTAGTGAGCTTGAGCGCACCCAGCGCACGGCCAGCCTGCTGCTGGGGGAACGGAGCATCCCCCGTCATACCTTCGCTGAGCTCAATGAAATGTTCTTCGGCGACTGGGAAATGCGCCACCATCGCGATTTGCAGCAGGAAGATGCTGAAAACTACGCCGCCTGGTGCGCCGACTGGCAGCATGCGGCGCCTACCAACGGAGAGGGCTTTCAGGCCTTTTCCGAGCGCGTTTGCCGCTTTACTGCCACCCTCTCTCAGTATCAGGAACTTAATCATCTGCTGATCGTCGGTCACCAGGGGGTTCTGAGCCTGTTAATCGCTCATCTTCTGCACATGCCGGCTTCAGCGATGTGGCACTTTCCCATCGAGCATGGCGCGTGGAGCCTGATCGATCTCCAGCCTGAATTCACCACGCTGCGGGTGCTAAATAGCCGGGCCGTTTGGCTGGCGGAAGAAGAATTGCGCGCAGACCATTGACAGTGCAAAGCAGGCTGCTATTCTCCGCAGCCAGGCTGTATCCGCTATTTGAACTTTGCAGAAATTGTTTTACAAAAATGGCGATGCAATCATCGGCGATGGATGGGATGATAGCCGCCTTCACCGCCCGTTTATCGACATTTATCCCGACTTTGCCAACAGTTCGGGTATACTGTCAGGCTGTTTATTGTTTTTCACTCTTCACACACCCAGGGGGAACTCTTGCAGGGTAAAGCACTCCAGGATTTTGTTATCGACAAAATTGATGACCTGAAAGGTCAGGACATCGTTGCCATTGACGTTCATGGCAAATCCAGCATTACAGATTGCATGGTCATCTGCACAGGCACTTCCACGCGCCATGTTATGTCCATCGCTGACCACGTCGTGCAGGAGTCTCGCGCCGCCGGGATGCTGCCGCTGGGCGTTGAAGGCGAAGCCGCCGCGGACTGGATCGTGGTCGATCTCGGCGACGTTATGGTTCACGTCATGCAGGAAGAGAGCCGTCGTCTGTACGAGCTGGAAAAACTCTGGAGTTAACGCGTGAAGCTGCACCTGGTAGCCGTTGGCACCAAAATGCCGGACTGGGTTCAGACCGGCTTTAGTGAATATCTGCGCCGTTTTCCAAAGGATATGCCGTTCGAACTGGTGGAAATCCCCGCCGGTAAACGCGGCAAAAACGCCGACATCAAACGCATTCTTGAAAAAGAGGGCGAAATGATGCTGGCGGCAGCAGGCAAAAACCGCATCGTCACCCTGGATATTCCGGGGAAACCGTGGGATACGCCGCAGCTGGCGCGCGAACTGGAACGCTGGAAACAGGATGGCCGCGACGTCAGCCTGCTTATCGGCGGCCCGGAAGGCCTTTCACCCGCCTGCAAAGCGGCGGCGGAACAAAGTTGGTCGCTCTCAACGCTCACCCTACCTCACCCGCTGGTTCGCGTACTGGTGGCCGAGAGTCTGTATCGGGCGTGGAGCATTACCACCAACCACCCTTACCACCGTGAGTAATGATGACCAGGGTAGACTAAGCAGCGAATGAAATTACAGAATTCTTTCCGCGACTATTCGGCTGAATCCTCGCTGTTCGTGCGCCGGGCGCTGGTCGCTTTTTTGGGGATTTTGCTGCTTACCGGCGTACTGATCGCCAACCTTTATAACGTGCAGATTGTGCGTTATACCGACTATCAAACGCGTTCAAACGAAAACCGCATTAAACTGGTCCCGATTCCGCCGAGCCGCGGCATTATCTACGATCGCAACGGCACGCCGCTGGCGCTTAACCGCACGATTTACCAGCTGGAGATGATGCCGGAGAAGGTCGACAACGTTCAGCAAACGCTGGATGCGCTGCGCGACGTTATCGATCTCACCGATGACGATGTGGCGAACTTTAAAAAAGAGCGCGCCCGCTCGCATCGTTTTACCTCCATTCCGGTCAAAGTTAACCTCAGCGAAGTGCAGGTTGCCCGTTTCGCGGTCAACCAGTACCGCTTTCCCGGGGTGGAAGTTAAGGGCTACAAGCGCCGCTACTATCCCTATAACTCCGCCCTGACCCACGTTATCGGCTACGTCTCTAAAATTAACGACAAAGACGTCGATCGCCTGGATAAAGAGGGCAAGCTGGCTAATTACGCCTCCACGCACGATATCGGCAAGCTGGGGATCGAGCGCTACTACGAAGATGTCCTGCACGGGCAAACCGGCTATGAAGAGGTTGAAGTGAACAACCGCGGCCGCGTGATTCGTCAGCTCAAAGAGGTGCCCCCGCAGGCCGGGCGCGATATCTATTTAACGCTCGACCTTAAGCTCCAGCAGTATATTGAAACCCTGCTCGCCGGCAGCCGCGCGGCGGTCGTCGTCACTGACCCGCGAACCGGCGCTATCCTCGCGCTGGTTTCGACGCCAAGCTACGACCCTAATCTGTTCGTTGACGGTATTTCCAGCAAGGATTACTCCGGACTCCTCAACGATCCTAATACGCCGCTGGTTAACCGCGCGACCCAGGGCGTTTACCCGCCGGCTTCGACGGTTAAGCCATACGTTGCGGTCTCAGCGCTCAGCGCCGGGGTCATAACCCGCAACACCAGCCTGTTTGACCCCGGCTGGTGGCAACTTCCCGGCTCGGAAAAACGCTACCGTGACTGGAAAAAGTGGGGCCACGGCCATCTGAATGTCACCAAAGCGCTGGAAGAGTCCGCCGATACCTACTTCTATCAGGTTGCCTATGATATGGGCATCGACCGCCTGTCTGAGTGGATGGGTAAATTCGGCTACGGCCACTATACCGGCGTTGACCTGGCGGAAGAGCGCTCCGGTAATATGCCGACTCGCGAATGGAAGCTCAAGCGCTTCAAGAAACCGTGGTACCAGGGCGATACCATTCCAGTCGGGATCGGTCAGGGCTACTGGACCGCAACGCCTATTCAAATGAACAAGGCGCTGATGATCCTGATTAACGACGGAGTAGTTAAAGTACCGCATCTGCTGCAAAGCACGGTGGAAGACGGTAAACCGGTTCCCTGGGTTCAGCCGCATGAACCGCCGGTCGGAGACATTCACTCTGGCTTTTGGGAAATCGCTAAAGACGGGATGTATGGCGTAGCCAACCGAGGCAACGGTACCGCGCATAAATACTTTGCCAGCGCACCGTATAAAATCGCGGCCAAGTCGGGTACCGCCCAGGTCTTTGGCCTGAAAGCCAATGAGACCTATAACGCGCACAGAATCGCCGAACGCCTGCGTGACCATAAACTGATGACGGCGTTTGCCCCTTACAATAACCCCCAGGTTGCCGTAGCCATTATTCTTGAGAACGGCGGCGCAGGTCCGGCAGTCGGTACCATTATGCGTCAGATTCTCGATCATATAATGCTGGGCGATAACAACACCAATCTGCCGACTGAAAATCCGGCGGTAACGGCTGGGGAGGATCAATAATGACTGATAATCCGAACAAAAAATCGCTATGGGATAAAATCCACCTCGATCCCACCATGCTGCTTATCCTGCTGGCGCTGCTGACCTACAGCGCGCTGGTTATCTGGAGCGCCAGCGGTCAGGATATGGGCATGATGGAGCGTAAAATCGGCCAGATCGCTATGGGGATTGTTATTATGATCGTCATGGCGCAAATCCCGCCGCGGGTCTATGAAGGCTGGGCGCCCTATCTCTATATTTTCTGTATTATTCTGCTGGTGGCGGTTGATGCCTTCGGCGCCATTTCCAAAGGGGCGCAGCGCTGGCTGGATCTCGGCATCGTCCGCTTCCAGCCGTCGGAAATCGCTAAAATAGCCGTACCGCTGATGGTGGCGCGCTTTATCAACCGCGACGTGTGTCCGCCATCGCTGAAAAATACCGCCATCGCGCTGGTGCTGATTTTCCTGCCCACGCTGCTGGTCGCCGCGCAGCCTGACCTCGGAACCTCGATTCTGGTCGCCCTGTCCGGTCTGTTTGTCCTGTTTCTCTCTGGCCTGAGCTGGCGTCTGATTGGTATTGCGGTGGTGCTGGTCGCCGCCTTTATTCCAATCCTCTGGTTCTTCCTGATGCATGACTATCAGCGCCAGCGCGTAATGATGCTGCTCGACCCGGAAACCGATCCGCTCGGCGCGGGTTACCACATTATTCAGTCAAAGATCGCTATCGGCTCCGGCGGGTTGCGCGGTAAAGGCTGGCTGCACGGTACCCAGTCGCAGCTGGAGTTTCTGCCAGAACGCCATACCGACTTTATCTTTGCGGTACTGGCGGAAGAACTGGGGCTGATTGGCGTATTGATCCTGCTGGCGCTCTATATTCTGCTTATCATGCGCGGACTCTGGATCGCCGCCCAGGCGCAAACCACCTTTGGCCGAGTGATGGCCGGTGGTTTAATGTTGATTTTATTCGTTTATGTCTTCGTAAATATTGGTATGGTAAGTGGTATTTTACCGGTGGTGGGGGTACCTTTGCCGCTGGTCAGCTACGGGGGCTCTGCCCTAATCGTATTGATGGCCGGGTTTGGTATCGTCATGTCGATCCATACTCACAGAAAAATGTTGTCGAAAAGCGTGTAAGGGGTTCGCGATGCGTAAGCAATGGCTGGGGATCTGCATAGCAGCAGGGCTGCTGGCGGCATGTTCGGGTGAAGACGTTCAACAGAAAACGGTCAGCACTCCACAGCCGGCCGTTTGCAATGGCCCAACGGTGGAGATTAGCGGCGCCGATCCGCAGTACGAAACGCCTAACGCCACGGCGAATCAGGATTATGAACGCGACGGCAAAAGCTACAAAATCGTTCAGGATCCGTCCAACTTTACCCAGGCCGGTTTCGCCGCTATCTATGACGCCGAGCCCAACAGCAATCTGACCGCATCGGGAGAAGCGTTCGATCCTACGCAGCTCACCGCAGCCCATCCTACGCTGCCGATCCCAAGCTACGCGCGGATCACCAACCTGGCGAACGGCCGCATGATCGTCGTGCGCATCAACGATCGCGGGCCTTACGGTAACGATCGCGTGATCTCACTGTCGCGCGCCTCAGCCGATCGTCTGAATACATCAAATAATACCAAAGTACGTATCGACCCTATCATCGTCGCACCGGACGGCTCGCTTTCCGGGCCGGGCATGGCATGTACGACGGTGGCCAAACAGACCTACGCCCTGCCGGCGCGCCCGAATCTTGACGGCGACGGCAGCGCGGCGATGGGGCAACCCGCGCCAACTGACGTGCACGCCATCAGCAACGCAACGCTGAAGCCGGAGGATAGCACCGGCGCACCGGTCAACAGCGGCGGTTTTCTCGGCGCGCCGACGCCGCTGAATAACGGTGTGCTGGAAGGCAGCGAGCCCGTGGTGCAAACCGCGCCGGTTACCGCGCCGGGTTCTGTTCAGGGAAGCGTAGCGCCCGCCGCCGTCGCGACCGCAGCAGTGACGCCAGCCGCAGCGGCAAGCGCCAACGGCGATTTCGTCGTACAGGTCGGCGCCGTCAGCGACCAGTCCCGTGCGCAACAGTACCAGCAGCGTCTGAGTCAGCAATTTTCCGTTCCGGGCCGCGTCATGCAAAACGGCGCGGTGTGGCGTATCCAGCTTGGCCCATTCAGCAGCAAAGCGGAGGCCAGCACGATCCAACAGCGCCTGCAAAGCGAAGCTCAGCTGCAATCATTTATTACTCGCGCCAACTAAAGGCATTGGTCCAGCCGCCCCGGTTCATTGCGTATGACAAAGTCATTAACAAAGTCGTACGCAATGTCGGATGCTGGTTCGTAGTGCATTTGTTATAGTAAGGCACTTTTTTAACTCCATCACGGATGCCGTTGTTCAGACCATGAAGACCTCTTTTACCGCTCGTTTACTCGTTACGGCGCTCTCCGTGGCAGCGCTGTCCTCCGCTGCCCGCGCCGATGACCTGAATATCAAAACTATGATCCCAGGCGCCCCGCAGATTGACGCCGAATCCTGGATTCTTATCGATTACAACTCAGGCAAAGTGCTGGCGGAAAACAACGCTGACTCCCGTCGCGACCCGGCAAGCCTGACTAAAATGATGACCAGCTATGTCATTGGTCAGGCCATGAAAGCGGGCAAATTTAAAGAGTCCGACCTGGTCACCGTAGGCAACGACGCGTGGGCAACCGGTAATCCGGTGTTCAAAGGTTCTTCGCTGATGTTCCTCAAACCGGGTATGCAGGTGCCGGTATCCCAGCTGATCCGCGGTATCAACCTGCAGTCGGGCAACGATGCCTGCGTGGCGATGGCCGACTACGTCGCCGGTAGCCAGGACGCCTTCGTCAGCCTGATGAACAACTACGTTAACGCGCTGGGCCTGAAGAACACCCATTTCCAGACCGTTCACGGCCTGGATGCCGATGGTCAGTTCAGCTCAGCGCGCGACATGGCGCTGATTGGCCAGGCGCTGATTCGCGATGTTCCAAACGAATACACCATCTACAAAGAGAAAGAGTTTACCTTCAACGGTATTCGCCAGCTCAACCGCAACGGCCTGCTGTGGGATAATAGCCTCAACGTCGACGGCATTAAAACCGGCCACACGGATAAAGCGGGCTACAACCTCGTGGCATCGGCAACTGAAGGCCAGATGCGCCTCATCTCCGCCGTGATGGGCGGTCGTACCTATAAAGGACGCGAGTCCGAAAGCAAAAAGCTGCTGACATGGGGCTTTCGCTTCTTTGAAACCGTTAACCCGATTAAAGCCGGTAAAGAATTCGCCTCTGAACCTGCCTGGTTCGGCGATAGCGATCGCGCCTCTCTCGGCGTGGATAAAGACGTTTATCTGACGATTCCTCGCGGTCGGATGAAAGATCTGAAAGCCAGCTACGTGCTGAATAATGCCGAGCTGCACGCGCCGCTGCAGAAAAACCAGGTTGTGGGCACCATTAACTTCCAGCTTGATGGCAAAACCATCGATCAGCGTCCGCTGGTGGTCCTGCAGGAAATCCCGGAAGGCAATTTCTTCGGTAAAATCATTGATTACATTAAATTAATGTTCCATCACTGGTTTGGTTAAAAACCGAACGCTTGAAAGTGTGATTTACATCCCCATATACTAGATATCCTGATAACTCCCACACGTCGTGGGAGTTATTATTTTTTGTTGTAACACCGGAGCTGACATGAAAACCAAACTTAACGAACTGCTTGAATTCCCTACCCCATTTACTTACAAAGTAATGGGACAGGCGTTGCCGGAGCTGGTTGACCAGGTGGTTGAAGTGGTACAGCGCCATGCACCAGGTGATTACTCTCCGACGGTAAAACCCAGCAGCAAAGGCAACTACCACTCTGTCTCTATTACCATCAATGCAACCCATATTGAGCAGGTAGAAACTCTCTACGAAGAGCTGGGCAATATTGAAATCGTTCGGATGGTGCTGTAAATCTCTTCCCCTGACCCGGCGTCCACGCCGGGTCATTCTCGCTTTCTTGCTGTGATATACTTTCCCACTCAAATCATTCTCTCTCTGCGGAGACGTTGTTTTGCAGCACAATAAAATTCTCATCCGCCAGCTCGGCCTGCAACCTTACGAACCTGTCTCGCAGGCAATGCACGAGTTTACCGACACCCGCGACGAGACTACGCTGGATGAAATCTGGCTGGTAGAGCACCATCCCGTATTCACTCAGGGGCAGGCAGGCAAAGCCGAACATGTTCTCGTTCCCGGCGAAATCCCGGTAATTCAGAGCGATCGCGGGGGGCAGGTCACCTATCACGGTCCCGGCCAACAGGTGATGTACGTTCTGCTGAACCTGAAACGCCGTAAGCTGGGGGTGCGCGAGCTGGTCACGCTTCTGGAGCAAACCGTCGTGAACACCCTGGCGGAATATGACATCGAATCACACCCGCGCGCCGATGCTCCCGGCGTCTACGTGGGCGATCGGAAAATCTGCTCTCTGGGTCTGCGCATTCGTAGAGGTTGCTCATTCCACGGCCTGGCGCTAAATATCAACATGGATCTGTCGCCGTTCCTGAGAATTAACCCCTGCGGCTATGCCGGAATGGAGATGACGCAGATGCGTCAGTGGCAGCCAGATGCCCAGCCGGAAAACGTATCGCCACGTCTGGTCGCTCATCTGCTGGCGCTCCTGAACGATCCGCCATCGGAATACATTTTATCCCGTTAGCCATCACGTCCCGTTGCCGCGGGACGTCTCGTTTTTCCTCGGACCGGATTAAGCCTTTTATTTGCAATCTATCATCACTAATAAAATAAATGTGACCGCTATAATGGTGCTAATCATCACTAGCGGAAATAAAGAGTGGACGACAATAACTCTCAGGCAGAATCAGGCGATCGGCTTGACGATCGCCACGGTCGGCAGATGTTTCGCATTCTGCGTACGATAGACCTCAATTTACTCACTATTTTTGAAGCGGTTTACGTCCATAAAGGCATCGTTAACGCGGCAAAGGTACTCAATATCACGCCGTCGGCGATAAGCCAGTCAATCAACAAGCTGCGCGCGCTCTTCCCTGACCCGCTATTTATTCGTAAGGGACAGGGCGTGACCCCCACGGCCTACGCTACGCATTTGCATAAGCATATTAGTCAGGGGATGGAGGCGTTTCTCAACGCGCTGGATCTCACCGGCAATACGCAGCGGGAGCGGGTGATAACGATTGCCACTTCCCCGGCTATTGGCGCGTTAATCATGCCGGTTATCACCCAAAAACTGCGGGCCGTCTTTCCCCAGATACTGCTGCACAATATCGCTATCAACGACGCAGTCAGTCAGCTAAACCAGCGTCAGGTGGACCTGCTTATCGACAGCTATCCCCACAGCGGGCAGACGATTACGCACCATGTGCTTTACCAGGACAGCGTGCACATCTTCTGCCGGGCAGGACATCCGGCTCTCGCCTTGCCTGCAACCGCAGATAATCTTAGTCAATATGAATTCGCTCTGCTGCAGCCAGAGGGGCAGCGCTACACCACCATCCTGCGTCGCCTGCAGGAACACCTCGGCGAACGCCGCTGCGGTTTTAGTAGCTACAATCTGTTAACTCAGGCGGCGCTGGTCAGCGAAAGCGATATGCTGGGGCTGATAACTTCCGGGATGTTTTCTCTGGTTGACAGAATATGGCCTTTGAAAATGATCGACTTCGCCCCTCTGCGCGAAGAAAAAATTGATATTGCGTTGCACTATAACAAGCTCAGCGCGCAGGAACCCTTGTTGAAAGAGATCGTCGGGACAATTCGTCAGGCTTTCTAGTCGATAAGGCACGTGTGGGAAAAGCATAAAACAACAACTATTTTACAATTTGCCCGGCAAGCAGGCTGCTTTATGCCCCGTATCAATGATATACTGCCTGCGTTTAATTCAAAAATAGTTGATAAATGCAACATTTACTTGAATTGATTCGCTTTCCTTCGTCACTCGCAACTGGAACACGCACGCTATGAGTAAACCCATTGTGATGGAACGCGGTGTTAAATACCGCGATGCCGATAAAATGGCCCTTATCCCGGTGAAAAACGTGGCAACTGAGCGTGAAGCTCTGCTCAGAAAACCGGAATGGATGAAAATCAAACTTCCGGCTGACTCGTCCCGTATCCAGGGGATCAAGGCAGCGATGCGTAAGAACGGCCTGCACTCCGTGTGCGAAGAAGCCTCTTGCCCTAACCTCGCGGAATGTTTTAACCACGGAACGGCGACCTTTATGATCCTGGGCGCCATCTGTACCCGCCGTTGCCCATTCTGCGATGTTGCCCACGGACGCCCGATAACGCCGGACGCCAACGAGCCGCAAAAGCTGGCGCAAACCATCGCCGATATGGCGCTGCGCTATGTGGTTGTAACCTCCGTGGACCGCGACGATCTGCGCGATGGCGGCGCTCAGCATTTTGCCGACTGCATCAGCGCGATTCGTGAAAAAAGCCCGACGATCAAAATTGAAACTCTGGTGCCGGACTTCCGCGGCCGTATGGATCGTGCGCTGGAGATCCTCCAGGCCACGCCGCCGGACGTGTTTAACCATAACCTGGAAAACGTTCCGCGCCTCTATCGTCAGGTTCGCCCTGGCGCCGACTACAACTGGTCCCTGAAGCTGCTGGAGCGCTTTAAAGAAGCGCACCCGGAGATCCCGACGAAATCGGGACTGATGGTGGGTTTAGGCGAAACGAATGCTGAAATCATTGAAGTCATGCGCGATCTGCGCCGCCACGGCGTGACGATGCTGACTTTAGGCCAGTATCTGCAGCCGAGCCGCCACCACCTGCCGGTACAGCGCTACGTGAGCCCGGATGAATTCGAAGAGATGAAAGCCGAAGCGATGGCAATGGGCTTTACCCACGCCGCCTGCGGACCCTTTGTTCGTTCGTCCTATCATGCCGACCTGCAGGCCAAAGGCATGGAAGTGAAGTAATTCCTGTTGCGACCGCGGCGTTATATTTGTAGCGCAGCGGTCTTTCCTGCCACTCATTTTGCTAGCCAATAATAAAACCCAACGCGGTAACAGTTAGTTGCATCTTTTTAAGCAAAATCCGTGCAGATGACAAAAAGAGGCCGCAGCGCTATCGCTGCGGCCTCTTTGCCGACGCGGTTTCCCCGTCGGTAGCGAGCCTCCTTCAGCGGGAAACTCGTCGCGAATTACTCTTTATGAGAGAGCTTCTGCGCCGGAGCCTCTTCGGCACTGGTCTTTTTCGCACTATCATCGTCATCGCTCATGGCTTTTTTGAAGCCTTTGATAGCCGAGCCCAGGTCTCCACCCAGCGTGCGTAACTTTTTGGTACCAAACACCAGGATAATCAGCGCTGCGACTACCAGCAGTTTGGTAATACTAATCTCACCCATAGCTAACCTTCTTCTCTAATACAAGCTGCGAATACGCCATCATACACGCATACAATTAACGGCTATTTGACGCGCGGACACAATAGCAATCTGTAACAAGGTGAATCAAGCCTTGTTTAAAAAAACGTCATAATAATTGCGGTGGCGCAAAGCGACGATTCTGCAGCACCGGCAGGCGCTCTCTTACCTGCTGAATATAATCGGTTGAAAGCTCCGCGAAAATCAGCTGCGGCTGCTCCCCTGCCCCGGCAATCGTCGTTCCTAAAGGATCGACAATTCGACTCTGACCAATATTACGCGTTCCGCACTCCCCCGCAGCGACAATATAGCAGGTGGTATCCAGCGCCCGTGCCGCCAGCAGAGTCGCCCAGTGATGCTCTTTCAGCGGCCCTTTTACCCACGCGGCGGGCAGGACAATAAGCTGCGCGCCGCTGAGCGCTAAGGATAGCGCCAGCTCAGGAAAGCGTAAATCGTAACAGGTCATTAACCCGACGCGCATCCCGTCGACCTCAATGAGCGGCGGAATTTGCTGACCGGCATCGACCAGCCGGGATTCCTGAATATTGAAAGCATCATACAAATGCAGTTTCTGATATTGCGCAATAATTTTCCCGTGACGTAACGCCACCAGCGTATTCGTTGCCCGCCCTTCTGCAGAAGGCACGTGCAGGGTCAGCACCGTCGTCAAGGGACTGTTTTCGCTTTCCGCCAGCAGAAGCTGTAAAAAACCGCCGTCCAGCTGCTGGGCGGACTTGACTGATAAATCCGCATCGGCGTCGTTTCGCGCCAGCAACGCCTCGGGTAGCACCAGAAGCGTTGCTCCGCGCTCCCCGGCCTGACGCATCATGCTCACGCAGGTCTGAGCATTGACCGTCCAGTCCGGCGTTACGGCAAATTGTCCGGCAGCAACAAGCATCTTTTCTCTCCCGTCAGGTAATTCATAGCCAGCAAGGTATTTCGCGCGCTACACTCGAAGTTTAGTCGCAATCAATAAGCAGAGAACAATCGTGTTGCAACTCCTTTTGGCTGTATTTCTTGGCGGCGGCACCGGCAGCGTTTTGCGCTGGTGGCTGGGTATGAAGTTTAACCCCATGCACCATGCTATCCCCATTGGTACTCTCACCGCTAACCTGCTAGGGGCATTTATTATCGGGGCCGGTCTGGCCTGGTTTAATCGCCTGACGGACGTCGATCCGATGTGGAAGCTACTCATCACTACCGGCTTTTGCGGCGGGTTGACCACCTTTTCCACATTTTCCGCTGAAGTGGTGTTTTTGCTGCAGCAGGGGCGCGTTAGCTGGGCGCTGCTGAACGTTTTCGTCAATCTGTTAGGTTCATTTGCCATGACGGCCGCTGCGTTCTGGCTGTTTTCGCAAGCCGCCAGCCGCTAGACGCAGGCAAAAAAAAACCCGCTGAGAGCGGGTTTTTATATTCTGCTGACGCGTTGCTTAGATAGGCATTACGTTTGCAGCAGAAGGGCCTTTGGCACCGTTAGTGATTTCGAACTCTACGCGCTGACCTTCAGCCAGAGTTTTGAAACCGTTGGACTGGATTGCAGAGAAATGTACGAATACATCTTTGCTGCCATCTTCCGGAGTAATGAAACCGAATCCTTTGGACTCATTAAACCACTTAACGTTACCTTTAATCTTAGACATCAAAATTACCTTTATATGAAAAAATCGACACTAATACTGTGTCGGGTATCAGTACACCAATTGTGGTACCTTTTGTCCAGCGCAACTTTGCTAAAAAGTGATAAAAGTCTCTATCTTTTTGGGCAGGGTTCACATTAGTCTTTGTTTTTCCTCAAGACAGCCTGCTTATCTCTTTTATTGCTATGGAAAATCGCCTCAAAACTGAATGCGTGCCCATGCGAAGTAAACGTTTCCGTTGTTATAGGTGCCGGGAATATAGGTCATCTGGAAGGTGGCCGGGCCGTAGCCGATGGAAGCCAAAGGCAGCACTACCGGGATCGGGATATATTTCCAGTTGTCACGCGCCGTGACGCCGAGCGTATAGCCTAAGCCAAGATGGAAATTATCATCTGCCAAAGGACGCCAGGTCTTCTCCCAGCCATAGCCGCCGATGGGCTCCCACTTATTATAAGAATCCTTAAAAGCCATCAGATAGATGCCATGCCAGTTCCCTTTATCATCCCAGCGTGAAACGCCAAAACCGGCACCCCAGGGGCGCTCGTTGTACCTGTCGGTTTTCTCCTTGTCATAGGCAAAACGCGCATGCCAGGTCACCGCAGGGATATAAAGATCGTAGTGCTCAGGCTCATTCCAGGTCTGCGCAACGTTATCAGTCAGCGTGTTGTAACCATCGCGAAGCGTCGAGCTGAACGAAGCGTTAGCAGAAGTTGACGACAGCAGCAGCCCCAGGCACCCAAGAAAAAAACCTATAAATCGACGATGCATTAACACTTTTCTCTTACCAGTATCATTTTTTGAGCGGGTTAAAATAGCAAGGATAAGCTTAATACTTCCTTAACGAAATTAGGCAAACTCTTGATTTGCCCGCTACAAAAAATCTGAAAAACTCTCCGCGCGGTTTTGCCGGTTACGCCAGTAAAGCCCAACCATCCAGGGATTCTCATCGATTTATTGATTTGCATCAGCGAGTTTTGCCCGTTTTTTAGGCACATTCCCTCACTAAATTTTTCCTTCGCTTTATTTATCAGTAGATTCTTTGGGTTAATGGTTTAGGGGTTTAAGAATGCTTACGCTAGTAGAGATCCTGATTGGGATTGTGGTCATTGTGGGCGTCGCCCGCT
The DNA here is from genome assembly GCF_040065315.1 of Klebsiella sp. CN_Kp100. NCBI lineage: Bacteria > Pseudomonadati > Pseudomonadota > Gammaproteobacteria > Enterobacterales > Enterobacteriaceae > Klebsiella > Klebsiella sp. CN_Kp100. The sequence goes on along the minus strand of NZ_JBEAIJ010000051.1, from coordinate 35,738 downwards.
ATATCATTAAAGGTTATTCCGCCACCGGAGTGCTGTTCGTCGGTGGCTTAGTATTACTCATCGCCAGCGCGCTAATGGGGCATAAGATTTTACCTGGCGACGCAAAGAGCACCGGCTACTCTGCTACCGATATCGTTGAGTATATTAAGATACTGCTCATGAGCCGCGGCGGCGACCTCGGCATGATGATCATGATGCTCTGCGGTTTCGCCACCTATATGACGCATATTGGCGCCAACGATATGGTCGTCAAACTGGCCTCAAAACCGCTGCGCTATATTAACTCCCCTTATCTACTGATGATCGCTGCTTATTTCGTGGCCTGCCTGATGTCGCTGGCTGTTTCCTCAGCCACCGGCCTGGGCGTCCTGCTGATGGCCACGCTGTTCCCGGTCATGGTCAACGTTGGTATCAGCCGCGGCGCCGCCGCCGCAATCTGCGCCTCCCCGGCGGCGATTATTCTCTCCCCGACTTCCGGCGACGTCGTGCTGGCCGCCAAAGCCGCCGAAATGCCGCTGATTGACTTTGCCTTTAAAACCACGCTGCCTATCTCTATTGTGGCGATTATCAGCATGGCGATTGCTCACTTCTTCTGGCAGCGCTATCTGGATAAAAAGGAAAACGTCGCGCATGAAATGCTTGATGTGAACGAGATCACCACCACCGCCCCTTCTTTCTACGCCATCCTGCCGTTTACGCCGATAATCGGGGTGCTGATTTTTGATGGCAAATGGGGTCCGGAGCTGCACATCATTACCATCCTCGTACTTTGCATGCTGCTGGCGGCAGTTCTGGAATTCTGCCGCGGCTTTAATACTAAAAATGTGTTTAATGGGCTGGAAGCGGCATATCGCGGGATGGCCGACGCCTTTGCCGGTGTGGTGATGCTGCTGGTCGCCGCTGGCGTCTTTGCGCAGGGGCTGAGCACCATTGGCTTTATTAACGGCCTGATCTCCATTGCAACTTCTTTCGGCTCCGCCAGTATTATTCTGATGCTGGTACTGGTCATTCTGACCATGCTGGCGGCGATGACCACAGGCTCTGGTAATGCCCCCTTCTATGCTTTCGTTGAGATGATCCCGAAGCTGGCGCACTCGTCCGGCATTAACCCGGCTTATCTTTCGATCCCGATGCTGCAGGCGTCTAACCTTGGCCGAACCATTTCTCCGGTCTCCGGCGTCGTGGTCGCCGTGGCCGGTATGGCAAAAATTTCGCCGTTCGAAGTGGTGAAACGCACCTCTGTCCCGGTACTGGTTGGTTTATTAGTGGTTATTATCGCCACCGAAGTCCTCGTTCCCGGTAGCGCAATCCGCTAACGCTGAAACCGTGTGAAAAGGCGCCTGCTGGCGCCTTTTTTATGCTTTAATAACTCAAAGTTATTAATGACCATTCGTCATCAGGAATAAAAATGTTCAGGAAGGATTTCGTCGCTCTCGCTCTTTTGCTAAGCGCTTCTCAGGTCAGCGCCGATCCGCTGATCGCAACGCAATACGGCGATTTCGATCGCTACGTGCTGGCCCTCTCCTGGCAAACGGGGTTTTGCCAGAGTATGCAGGACCGAAACCGCAGCGAGCCGGAAGAGTGCCGCCTGCAGCAGGAACCAGACAACAAAGCCGATTTTCTCACCGTTCACGGCTTGTGGCCAGGCCTGCCCAAGTCTATCGCCGCGCGCGGAGTGGACGAACGCCGCTGGATGCGTTTTGGCTGCGCGACTCGCCCTGTTCCCAATATGCCTGAAGCGAAAGCCGGGCAAAAATGTCGGGCGGCTGAAACCGGCCTTTCGCTGGAAATGGCGAATAAGCTTAACGGCGTGATGCCGGGATCCGGCGGCAATTCATGTCTTGAGCGTTATGAATACGCCAAGCACGGGGTTTGTTTTGGTTTCGATCCTGACAATTATTTCGGCACTATGGTGCGCCTGAACGGCGAGATTAAACAAAGCCCCCTTGGTCATTTCCTGGCCAGTCACTATGGGCAGACCGTTAGCCGGGATGATTTCAATGCCGCGGTCGCAGAGGCCTATGGAAATCAGAACGTTAAGGCTTTCAAGTTAACCTGTAACGGCAATCCCGCCTATCTGACCGAGATGCAAATTTCCATCAAAGCGGCGGCCATCAACGCGCCTCTCTCGGTAAATTCATTCTTACCTCAGCCTCATCCCGGGAACTGCGGTAAACAATTTCTGCTGGATAAAGCCGGCTAAGTTTCATACGGTTTAACTATTGTTCGTTGATGAATGTGCGTTTAATCACTTCAAACCATCCGCAAGTCTCAGTATGATGAGAGAACATTAACCCTTGCCATTTTCGGTGAGGGTTTTCTTTTACGGACAGGTTCCTGGATAACATGGAGTATGAGATGACCAGACCCGCAATCATCATTAATGAACTGGATGCAGAACGCATCGACAGGCTGCTGGAACAACCGGCATTCGCTAACTCGCCGGTAGCGGACGCACTGAACGACGAGCTTGACCGCGCGCAGATGCTGGCTCCGGAAGCCATGCCGCATGATGTTGTCAGCATGAATAGCCAGGTGAGATTCCGCGATTTAACCACCGGCGAAGAGCGCATCCGCACGCTGGTTTTCCCGGCTCAGGTGACCGATAGCGCCACCCAGCTCTCGGTTATGGCGCCGGTTGGCGCAGCGTTGCTGGGGCTCAAGGTCGGCAGCGCCATTCACTGGGAGTTGCCCGGCGGCACCTCAACGCATCTTGAAGTGCTGGAACTGCTATACCAGCCGGAGGCCGCAGGCGATTTTCACCGTTAATCTCCCCGCTGCCTGAAGCGTTTCGCGCTTTATCCAGAGGATGTCGCTACATCCTCTTTCTGCACCTTCTCCTCTACGCCTCTCTTTTGACAAACTTTTACGCCACCCTCTAACCGATCTGACAATTTTGCGACCTGAATGGCACAATATTTTCCTATAATATGTTGATATAAAAGCAGACGAACAAGGAGGAATGCATATGTATAAAACAATCATTATGCCCGTTGATGTCTTTGAAATGGAGTTAAGCGATAAAGCCGTTCGCCATGCGGAGTTTTTAGCCCAGCAGGACGGGGTTATCCATCTTCTCCACGTACTGCCCGGTTCATCAAGCTTTACCATGAGCCGGTTTACCGCCGATCTGCGCCGCTTTGAAGAGCATTTGCAGCATGAAGCAGAAACGCGCCTGAAAACAATGGCCGGGCATTTCAGCATTGAGCCGTCGCGAATCAAAATGCACGTTCGCTTTGGCAACGTGCGGGATATGGTCAATGAACTGGCCAATGAAATTAAAGCCGACGTAGTGGTGATAGGCTCGCGTAATCCGTCTATCAGCACGCATCTGCTCGGCTCCAATGCCTCAAGCGTGATCCGCCATGCGCATATTCCGGTGATGGTGGTGAGATAGCGTCAGAGAGCTAAAAAAAAGAGGCTACCCAGGGGTAGCCTCTTTACTGTGCAGGTTCGGTCTTACTTTATTATGAATTATGCCGTTTTAGTGCGGATCAGATAATCAAACGCGCTCAGAGACGCTTTTGCACCTTCGCCGGTAGCGATAATAATCTGCTTGTACGGTACGGTTGTGCAGTCCCCCGCCGCGAAGACGCCCTTCACGTTAGTTTCACATTTCGCATCAATGATGATTTCACCCATGCGGTTGCGCTCAATCGCCCCTTCCAGCCAGTTGGTATTCGGCAACAGGCCAATCTGTACAAAGATCCCCGCCAGCGCGACGTGATGCTCATCGCCGCTCACGCGGTCACGATACTGCAGGCCGGTCACTTTACTGCCGTCGCCCACCACTTCTGTGGTCTGGGCATTGAGGATAATATCGACGTTCTTCAGGCTGCGGACTTTATCCTGCAGAACCTGGTCGGCCTTCATTTCCGGCGCGAATTCAAGCAGCGTTACATGTTCAACAACGCCTGCCAGGTCGATGGCCGCTTCCACACCGGAGTTACCGCCGCCGATAACCGCCACGCGCTTACCTTTAAACAGCGGGCCGTCGCAGTGCGGACAGTAGGTTACGCCCTTCGTGCGATACTGATCTTCACCTGGAACGTTCATGTTACGCCATTTCGCACCGGTGGCAATGATAACGCTACGCGCTTTCAGCACCGCGCCGGAGGCGGTTTCAATCTGGTGCAATCCGCCTTCAACCGTCGCAGGAATCAGCCTGGAAGCGCTTTGAGAATCAATAACATCAACATCGTATTCGCTGACGTGCGCTTTTAATGCGCCAGCCAGTTTCTGACCTTCGGTCTTCGGTACCGAAATATAGTTTTCGATATCAACGGTATCCAGCACCTGGCCGCCAAAGCGTTCACCCATCAGACCGGTACGAATGCCTTTACGCGCTGAGTAAACGGCAGCCGCTGCGCCTGACGGGCCTGAGCCGACGATTAAGACATCATAGGATTCACGTTTATTCAGCTCTTCCGCCGCACGTTTTTCCGCACCGGTATCCACTTTGGCCACAATTTCAGTCAGCGTCATGCGACCCTGGCCAAACTCTTTACCGTTCATGAATACCGCCGGTACGCCCATCACGTTGCGTTCGGTGATTTCATGCTGATAAGTGCCGCCGTCAATCGCCGTGTGCTTGATACGCGGGTTCAGTACCGCCATCAGGTTCAACGCCTGAACCACATCCGGGCAGTTATGACATGAAAGTGAATAGTAGGTTTCAAATTCAAAATCACCGTCGATATTGCGGATCTGCTCCAGCAGGCTCTGGGCTTCTTTTGACGGATGACCGCCGGTCCACAGCAGAGCCAGAACTAAAGAGGTGAATTCATGTCCCAGCGGAGAGCCGGCAAAACGCGGGCCCTGGCTGGAGCCTGGGTTGGTAATGAGGAATGACGGCTTACGCACCGCCAGGCCGTTATCTTCTTTGAAGGTGACTTTATCTGACAGTTCAGCAATTTCAGCCAGCAGTTCCCTGATTTCTGCCGATTTAGCGCCGTCATCCAGCGTGGCAATCAGCTCAACAGGTTTGGTCAGCTTCTCAAGATAGGCCTTGAGCTGGGTTTTCATGTTGGTGTCGAGCATTTTTATCTCCTGGGCTTAAAACATCATCATGCAAGCGGCCTCGTTCAGGCAGCCTGAATGCGCTTGCATCATGGTGTTGGAATAAAACGGGCGCAGATGCGCCCAGATATTACTACGCAATTTCCTCAGCATTTCACGCAAGAGCAAGGCGGCTAGCCTGAGAATCCCCGGAAGCTTACCTCAGTAAGTGACCGGGGTGAGCAGGCGACGCCAACGCAGCAATTGCGTGAAAGGAGACGGAAATTTAGATTTTGCCGACCAGGTCCAGAGACGGAGCCAGAGTCGCTTCACCTTCTTTCCATTTAGCCGGGCAAACTTCGCCAGGGTGAGAAGCTACGTACTGAGCTGCTTTGATTTTACGCAGCAGGTCAGACGCGTCGCGGCCGATACCTTCAGCGGTAACTTCGATAGCCTGGATGATACCCTGCGGGTCAACAACGAAGGTTGCACGATCTGCCAGACCTTCATCTTCACGCATGTTGTCGAAGTTACGGGTCAGGGCGCCAGTCGGGTCGCCAATCATCGCATATTTGATTTTAGCGATGGTTTCAGAGCTGCTGTGCCACGCTTTGTGGGTGAAGTGGGTGTCGGTAGAGACGGAGTAAACGTCTACGCCCAGCTTCTGCAGTTCTTCATAATGATCTGCCACGTCGCCCAGTTCAGTCGGGCAAACGAAGGTGAAGTCAGCCGGGTAGAAGAAGAAGACGCTCCAGCGGCCTTCAGTATCTTTCTCGGTTACTTCGATGAATTCACCGTTTTTGAATGCCTGGTTTTTAAAAGGTTTGATTTTGGTATTAATTAAGGACATCTATACTTCCTCCGTGTTTTCGTTGAGGTCTAAGTTAACGAATTTTTCCTGACTCGACCAATGCGTTTGCATTATCGAATCAATAAGCGTTATCTAACAACCGGAACAAGACAACTTTGTGAACCTGTCAACGCGATGGCAAACTTCTGTCGCGTTTCGCATTATATGCGCTGAAAAGTAAAAAGGCCGCCCTCGCAGGCGGCCCCGTTACCTGAAACACCCGCAGGTAGGTTCAGCGCCAGTAGCTGGCAATGTGTTGCGCTCTACACCTTAATGTAACAGCTCAGGGATTACATCACCCACAGAACGAAAGGGCAATCCGCGCGGCCTCAGGTCTTACCTATGGCTGTAATAGGTTTTACCGCTACACTTACTTTTCTCTTTGAATTTACAAGGCATAATCATGTTAAAACGACTGTTCTTTCTGAGCTTATTACCTTTTTACTGCTATGCAGAGGAGCTTCCCGCCCCCGTAAAAGCGATAGAAAAACAGGGAATTACCATTATTAAACCCTTCAAGGCGCCCGGAGGGATGAAAGGCTGGTTAGGGAAGTATCAGGATATGGGCGTCGCCATCTACCTCACGCCGGACGGCAAACACGCCATCTCGGGCTATATGTACGACGAAAGCGGTACTAATCTTAGCGAACAACTCTTCCAGCAAGAGCTCTATACCCCCGCGGGCCAGGAGATGTGGAAAAAGCTGGAAAGCGCTCGCTGGCTGCTTGACGGTAACGAAAACGCGCCGACGATTCTGTACGTTTTTGCCGATCCCTTCTGCCCCTACTGCCAACAGTTCTGGCAACAGGCTCGTCCGTGGGTAGAATCAGGGAAAGTTCAGCTGCGCACCCTACTGGTTGGCGTCATAAAACCGGAAAGTCCCGCAGCCGCGGCGGCCATCCTGGCCAGCAAAGACCCGGCGAAAACCTGGCTTCACTATGAGCAGTCTGGTGGCAAAGCAGCGCTAAATATTCCCACCAGTATTCAGCCAGAGCAAATGAAGATACTTAATTTCAACCAACAGCTGATGGACGAACTCGGCGCCAGCGTCACCCCTGCTATTTATTACATGAATAAAGAAAATATGCTGCAACAAGCGATCGGGCTTCCAGATAAAGAAAAACTACAGATTATGATGGGGGCAAGATAAGCATTTATAAACTAACTCCTCCGCCGGGTTTAGCAGTACACAAAAGGATCTGGCGGAATGCGCCGCTGTAGTATATATTTAGATAAACTTAATAAGGCATTAGCAATTAATAATAAAAAATGAATAATCACGTAATGTATATAATGCAGACATATAATAACCTCTTTTTCTACTCGCCAGCTTAACAGGATGTTGAAAATGGCTAATCTTTACGATCTCAAGAAGTTCGATCTGAACCTACTCGTTATTTTCGAATGTATTTACCAGCATTTAAGTATCAGTAAGGCTGCAGAAACGCTATTTATTACGCCGTCTGCGGTAAGCCAGTCGCTTCAGCGGCTACGCAACCAGCTCAACGATCCGCTATTCGTGCGTTCAGGTAAAGGGATTACCCCAACTACCGTCGGCGTTAATTTGCATCACCACCTGGAAAATAACCTTAATCAGTTAGAACAAACCATCAATCTCACCAATCGTTCTGAATTAAGGAAACGCCTCGTTGTCTATGCGCCGCAGCTTTTTATAACGCCCAAAACCACCAGCCTGATTCATATGTTATTAGATGATTCAAATCTGCAGGTTGAACATCATGATCTGCTCGCTTCAGGTGAATCGATAGAAAGTTTGTTATCCTACCGGAAGGCCGATCTGATATTTAGCACCACGGCGCTGTCATCACGAGCGACCGTCTGTAAACGCATCCAGGAGCTGGACATTTCATTAGTGTGTAATGAAAACCATCCGCGACTGGCGTCGCTAACGACGACAAAAGCCATCATGCAGGAACGCTTCACCTATTATATTTGTAACGATCAGGGTACAAAATCCTTTCAGAGTCAAACTGCGGGTATGCTTTCTGACAGAAAAATCTCTTTCAGCAGCGATTCATACATAGCCATTCTTAATGTTATTCAACAAACGGATATAATTGGTTTCGTTCCGACATGTATTTTAGAGCACATTAGCTTTCAGAATAAATTCAGGATCATTGAGACTCCCTTCAAAATTCCATCTATCAATATTTATATGATTTACAACCGGGTGAATCTTGACGACCCCAACTTCGCAAATTTTATCGAAGAGTGTGAAAGAAATAATATTATTGAATAGTTAAAGTGATTTCATTGAATTGGTGAATGATAACTAATCTCTTGATTAAGAAACGAATATGATATAAGTACACAGTCTCTTTGGCATTAAAGGAATAATGGCTGTGTCTTTTATTAAAATTCCATTACCAGAATCTGTTCTGCAAGCCAGTCAGCAAAGAATAGAGTGGGTTATGGAAAACTTCTCCCGCGTTTGCGTCTCTTTTTCTGGCGGTAAAGATTCAACAACCATGCTGCATCTCACGGCGCAGCATGCCCGCCAGGCAGGTAAAAAGATTTGCGTCCTGTTTATTGACTGGGAAGCGCAGTTCTCCTGCACCATTGCTCATTGCGAAAAGATGCGCGAGGAGTATCGCGACGTTATTGAGCAATTTTTCTGGGTGGCGCTACCTCTCACCACCCAGAACTCGCTAACCCAGTTCACGCCGGAGTGGCAGTGCTGGGAACCCGGCGCGCCCTGGGTGCGCCAGCCGCCGGAGGATGCCATCACCGATCCCGACTATTTCCCGTTTTATCAACCCGGAATGAGTTTTGAAACCTTCGTCCGCGAATTCGCCGATTGGTTCTCGCAAAATCGTCCGGCCGCGGTAATGGTCGGCATCCGCGCCGATGAATCGCTTAACCGGTTTATCACCATCTCCTCGCAGCGCAAACTGCGCTTTGCCGACGACAAACCCTGGACCACGTCGGCGCCGGGCGGACACGCCTGGTATATCTATCCTATCTATGACTGGAAAACCGCCGATATCTGGACCTGGTTCGGCAAAAGCGGTCTTTCCTATAACCCGCTCTATAACCTGATGTATCAGGCGGGGGTACCGCTGCGTTATATGCGCATCTGCGAACCCTTTGGCCCGGAGCAGCGCCAGGGTCTGTGGCTCTACCACGTCCTGGAGCCTGAACGCTGGGCCGCCATGTGCCAGCGCGTCAGCGGCGTTCACTGCGGCGGGGTTTACGCCGGTCACGACAATCAGTTCTACGGCCATCGAAAGCTGGATAAACCCGAACATCATACGTGGAAAAGCTACGCCCTGTTTTTACTCGACAGTATGCCGGAGAAAACGGCGGAGCATTACCGCAATAAAATCGCCGTCTATCTCCACTGGTATCAAAAAAAGGGCATGCTGGATATTCCGGACACCCAGCCGGCGGATATTGGCTCCAAAGACGTCCCGTCCTGGCGGCGCATCTGTAAAGTGCTGTTAAACAATGATTACTGGTGCCGCCAGCTCTCTTTCAGCCCAACCAAAGCGACTCAATATAAACGCTATCGCGAGCGGATGAATAAAAAGCGCCAGCAATGGGGAATACTATGCAACGACAATTAATCCAGGAAATAGAACGCTATCTGCAATCGCTGGAAAATGAAGAAGAAAAGATTACTGCGCTTAACGCCTTTCGCCAGATTCTGCATGAATATAGCCCCTTCAAATCCCAACCGGTTGATTGCGTACTGTGGGTAAAACAGGAAGCCGTTTCGCCTAATGATTACAACCCAAATAACCTTGCGCCACCGGAAAAACGCCTGTTGTTCACCTCGCTGGAGACGGATGGCTTCACCCAGCCTATCGTGGTGCTGAAACAGGGGCGGGAGCGCTATTCGATTGTCGATGGTTTTCATCGTCATGAACTGGCCAACGGCAAAGCGGCGCTGAAAAAACGGCTGAAAGGCTATCTCCCCGTCACCTGTCTGGAAAGGAGCAGCGTCAGGCGTGATTCACTGATGGCCGCCACCATCCGCCATAACCGGGCGCGCGGGCGTCACCAGATTCATGCGATGTCGGAAATCGTTCAGGAACTGGCGCGTCTCGGCTGGACCGATGAGAAAATCGGCAAAGAGTTAGGGATGGACGCCGACGAAGTATTACGCATGAAGCAAATCAACGGTCTGGTGGAGATGTTCGGCGACCGTCAATTTTCTCAGGCGTGGACCGTTAAATAACTACAGACGGCACAGGCGTTCCGCAGCAGCCAGCAGCGTGGCTGGCTGTTTGGCGAAGCACAGGCGTATCAGCTTATGCGGGAACGGATCGGCACAAAACACCGACAGCGGGATCGCCGCGACGCCGATCTCGGTGGTGAGCCAGCGGCAGAAGTTGACATCATCCAGATCGGAGACTGCGCTGTAGTCCGCCAGCAGGAAGTAGGTCCCTTCGCAGGGCAAAATTTCCAGACGGCTGGAACGCAGCGCATCAATAAACAGGTCTCGACGCTCGCGGTAAAACGTCGGCAGCTGGCGATAATGCTCCGGCTCGCTGCGCAGCATATCGGCGATCGCCAGCTGAGCGGGGGTGTTGACGGCGAAGGTCAGATACTGATGCACTTTACGCAGCTCAGCGCTGATAGCGGCAGGCGCCACGCAGTACCCCACCTTCCAGCCGGTCATATGAAACGTTTTACCGAATGAAGAGACCGCCACCGCGCGCTCGCGCAGCTGCGGATGCGCCAGCACGCTGGCATGCCCTTCGGCAGCAAAGCAGATATGTTCATAAACTTCATCGCTAAGTACGTAGATTTCGCGATCGGCAATCGCCTGCCACAGCGCGGCAAAATCTTCACGCTGCCACACCGTCGCTGACGGGTTGTGCGGCGTATTGAGAATAACCAGACGAGTTTTGTCGCTGAGGGTAGCGGCGAACTGCTGCCAGTCAACGCGAAAATGAGGCGGCTGCAGAGCAATGCGCTTCAGCACGCCGCCCGACAGCTCAACCGCCGGGGCATAGCTATCGTAGCTGGGGTCAAAGCAAATGACTTCGTCGCCGGAACGTACCAGCGCGGTAATCGCCGCATACAGCGCTTCCGTCGCCCCGGCGGTGACGGTTACGTCGCTATTGGCATCGGGGCAATAGCCGTACAGCTCTTCGGTTTTATCGACAATCGCTTCGCGTAGCGCGGCGACGCCGGTCATCGGCGCGTACTGATTGGCCCCCTGCGCGACGTGATACGCCAGACGCTCCTGCAGATAGCGCGGGCCATCAAAATCCGGAAAACCCTGCGACAGATTAATCGCCTGATGCTGCTGGGCCAGGGCGCTCATCTGGCTAAAGATAGTGGTGCCCAGTGAAGGGAGTTTACTCTCAGGAATCAGTGGCTTATTGCTCATTCTTTTTGTACCGTCTGTGATGCTGTTGTTGAAGCCACTATAACACGATGTTAATATTTGGCAATCAAGACGCTTAGACGTCTAAATGATAATGTTATTTCGCTTAGGCTTTAATAACAGCTCTCAACACAACGCCACCGTCAGCACGACCCACCGCTCACTCTGGAGAACTCATGATCCGCGCTATCGTGACCGATATTGAAGGCACCACCAGCGACATACGCTTCGTCCACAACGTCCTGTTCCCGTACGCCCGCGAACGTCTGGCCGGTTTTGTGACCGCTCAGCAGTTTGGCGAGCCGGTCAAGACCATTCTCGATAACCTGCGCCAGGAGATCGCCCAGCCGGCGGCTGGCGCCGAACAGCTTATTGCTACCCTGTTCACGTTTATGGATGAAGACCGCAAATCCACCGCCCTCAAGGCGCTCCAGGGGATTATCTGGCGCGAAGGCTACGTCAACGGCGACTTCACCGGCCATCTCTATCCGGACGTTTTGCCAGCACTGGAAAAATGGAAGTCACAGGGTATTGATTTATATGTATATTCCTCAGGCTCTGTCGCTGCGCAGAAATTGTTATTTGGCTACAGCGATGAAGGTGATATTACTCATCTGTTCAACGGCTATTTTGACACCCTGGTAGGGGCCAAGCGTGAAGTACAGTCCTACCGCAATATTGCTGAACAACTGGGGCAGCCTCCTGCCGCCATCCTGTTTTTGTCCGATATCCATCAGGAGCTGGATGCCGCTGAAGAGGCCGGTTTCCGTACCCTGCAGCTGGTACGCGGCGACCGCGACCCGGCCAGCCATCATCCGCAGGTTCAGCGTTTCGACGATATTCACCCGGAGCAGATCCCAGCATGAGCGCATTAACCATATTTTCCGTAAACGACCCGCAAAACTCTCTCTGGCACAGTACTAACGCCGAAGAGATCCAGCAGCAGCTCAACGCTAAAGGCGTGCGTTTTGAGCGCTGGCAGGCCGACCGCGATTTAGGCGCGGCGCCAACGTCTGAAGCGGTCATTGCCGCCTATCAGCACGCGATTGATAAGCTGGTTGCAGAAAAGGGCTATCAGAGCTGGGATGTGATTAGCCTGCGCGCCGATAATCCGCAGAAAGAGGCGCTGCGGGAGAAGTTTCTCAATGAGCATACCCACGGAGAAGACGAAGTGCGTTTCTTCGTCGAGGGCGCCGGTCTGTTTTGCCTGCATATTGGCGACGAGGTGTTCCAGGTTCTGTGTGAAAAGAACGACCTGATTTCGGTCCCGGCGCACACGCCGCACTGGTTTGATATGGGCTCGGAACCCAACTTCACCGCCATCCGTATCTTCGATAATCCGGAAGGCTGGATTGCCCGGTTTACCGGCGACGATATTGCCAGCGCCTACCCGCGGCTGGCGTAACGCGCCCTATCCGGGCTACCGATCTGCAGACAACTGTGAACATGTAGCCCGGGCAGGCGCCCTGCGCCGCCCCCGGGAGCAGAACGCAGCGTGGCTGATTTTCCCGGAGGCGATGCTGCGCATCTGTTCGGGCTATCCGCCCGCGGAGGGCTTTGATTCCGTAAGCCGGGTATTACCGGCCGCCTAACCCTCAATAAACCTCGGCGGATCGAAAGCGGTTACCGGCGGCAGCGCGTCCCGCCACGGTTCGATCTCCACCCAGCAGCTTTGAGCGCTACAGCCCTGCCCCAGGCGCGAGCTGCCGCGATCCTCGGTTAACACGTTGGGATTGCCGTGCTTATCCAGCGAGCCTTTTTCATTCGGGTCCAGCGGATCGTACCAGGCCCCGGTCGATATCTGCACCACTCCCGGCAAAATCTGCTCGCTGAGATGGACGCCGGCGAGAATCGCTCCGCGCGCGTTAAAGACCTTGACCACGCTGCCTTCGCTGATGTCCCGCGCCTGTGCATCCTGCGGATGCATCCACAGCGGCTCGCGTCCCTGAATTTTCGTCGCCCGGCTGACGCTTCCGTGATCGTACTGGCTGTGCAGGCGGGTACGCGGCTGGCTGGAGAGCAGATGCAGCGGCCAGCGCGCAGCTTCCTGCCGCCGCCAGGCCGCTTCCTGCTCATCCCACCACGGATGGCCCGGGCACTCGCGATAGCCAAAGCCGGCAATGGTTTCTGAAAAGAGCACAATCTTGCCGGAAGGCGTAGAGAGCGGATAGCGCTGCGGGTCGGCGCGAAAATCCGCCAGAAAAACCTGCGGCTGCTCAGGCGCGCTGTACTCCAGCACTCCCTGCTGCCAGAACGCCTCAAATGACGGCAGCGTAATCCCCTCTTCCTGCGCGCGCGGTCGCGAGGCTTCGTAAATCTCCCTCAGCCACTGCCCGGCATCGCGCCCCTCGCTAAAACGTTCGCCGCAGCCCAGCCGTTCGGCAAGATCGCAAAAGATGGCGTAATCATCACGCGCGTCGCCCACCGGCGGGATCTGTGCGCTCATGGCGATCATAAAACCATCGTGACCGCCGCTGCCAATATCTTCCCGCTCCAGCGACGTGGTGACCGGCAGGACGATATCGGAAAATTTAGCCTGCGCGGTCCAGTACTGTTCGTGCACCACCACCGTTTCTGGTCGCCGCCAGGCTTCGCACAGGCGGTTAATATCCTGATGATGATGAAACGCGTTGCCGCCGGCCCAGTAGACGAGGCGGATGTCGGGATAGCGCAGATGCTGGCCGTCAAACTCGTATGCTTCGCCCGGATGCAGCAGCATATCGGAGAGGCGCGCCACCGGAATCACCTGGTTCACCGCGTTCTCCCCGGCGGGAAGGCGCGGCCCGGAAAAGGCCTTACGCCCCGCCCCCGCCAGATTGGTGCAGGCATAGCCAAATCCCAGGCCGCCGCCCGGCGTACCGATTTGCCCCAGCAGCGCGGTGAGCGCCACCGTCGCCCAGTAGGCCTGCTCGCCCTGGCGCGCCCGCTGAATCGACCAGGAGATATTGACCATCGTACGCTGGCTGGCCATCTCACGCGCCAGCGCGACAATCCGCTGCGCGTCAATACCGGTTATCGCCGCCGCCCACTCCGGCGTTTTTGCGACGCCATCGCTCTCCCCCATCAGGTAGGCGCAATAAGGTGCGAAACCCACGGTATGGCTGGCGATAAAACCGCTGTCGTAGAGGGATTCATTAATCAGCACGTAGCACAGCGCCAGCAGCAGCGCGGTATCGGTTCCGGGACGGACGGCGAGCCACTCGGCGCTCTCCACGGCGCTCAGATCGTTGCGCACCGGACTAATATTGATAAAGCGTGTCCCCTGCGCCTGCATCTTTTCCAGCCAGTATTTCAGCATATGGTCGTTGGCGCCGCCGCCGTTGACCTGCGCATTACGCAGCGGCAGGCCGCCGAATGCGACGAACAGCTGGCACTCCCGCGCCAGCTCGGAAAAATGGGTATGCTGACGGTGCAGCGGGCTCAGCGGCCCAAGAATATGCGGCAGGATACGCTCCCCCGCCGCGCTGCTGTAGGTATTAGTGCTGGCGGTATAACCGCCAAAGCATTTGAGGAAACGGTGCAGCTGGCTTTGCGCGTGGTGAAAACGGCCGGCGCTGGCCCAGCCATAGGAACCGCCGAAAATCGCCTCATTGCCGCAGCGCGCTTTAACCGACTGCAGCTCGCGGGCCAGCAGATCGAGCGCCACTTCCCAGCTCACCTCAACAAACGGCTCTTTACCGCGCCCGTCGCGGGAAGCCGGGCCATTTTGCAGGTAGCCGGCGCGTACCGCCGGACGCCGAATGCGCGTCTTGCTGGTGACCGCATCAGGGAGCGACTGACCAATGCGCGAGGGATTTTTATCCCAGGGCACCGGCGTCACCGCCTCAATTTTGCCGTCACCGGCCTGTACCCGCCAGGTTCCCCAGTGCATTACGGTCAGATTATGTTGTTTTCTCATGCGGTTTTTTCTCACCTGCTAACGGCCTCTATAATAAAGCGTGCGAATCCTGGGAATAAAATACGTATCACCATACAATCTGCTGCTGAGAAAGGATTTTCCACGCAGAATAGTTCTACGCTATTCCGGGATGCGATATATTACAGCGACAGAATAATTTTAATTAAGCAGCAATCTTTATTTGAATAAATAAGAGTTGCAAGCAAATTAAGCCCACAAAATAAAAAGGGATTAAGCTGCATCATGAAATATTTTCAGGTTGCAGATGACAAATTTACGTTTTCCTCAGGCAAATCTGCGATATAACATTGTTGATATAACTTAGACATATTTTGTATTTGAGGTTGTGTAGTTGTTGTTGTCATGCTACTGCTCCGCACAACCACCTCCATTACAGGACCATAATAAGAATGTCGCAGAAAAAGAAATTATTGCCCATCGCGCTGGGCCTGCTCTCGCTTGCCTCCTTTAACGCTCTGGCAGCAGAGGCTTTATCGCTTCAGGGAAAAACCATCGGTATTGCCGTCGTCGGCACGCAGCACTTCTGGGATCGCGAAGCCTATAAAGGCGCCAGCGAAGAGGTTGAGAAACTGGGCGGTAAAGCCATCGGCGTCGACGGCGGACGCGATAACCAGGTTCATGCTAATAACCACGATATTTTACTGTCGCGTAAAGTTGATGCGGTAATTAGCATTCTGGGCGACAGTTCCGTTGAGCCTAAATTTAAAGCGCTGCGCGATGCCGGCATCCCGGTATTTACCGTTGACCATGTCTCAAAATACTCGGTCAATAACACCACCTCCGATAACTACACGCTGGGGTCAACCATTGGTCGCTATATGGCCGATGAACTGGGCGGCAAAGGCAACGTGGCGGTATTTAACGCATTCTCCAGTTCCCTGCGTATTTGCGGGATTCGTTACGACCAGTGGAAATATGTCCTTAAGGATTACCCGGATATTCATATTATTCAGCCAGAGCTGGCCGAACAGTTCGCCAACTCGCCGGAAGATGCGCGGAAGAAAACCCTCGAACTGCTGAGCCAGTATCCGAAAGGCAAACTCGATGCGATTCACGTTGCCTGCTGGGATCAGCCGGCTATCGGTATTGTCCAGGCGCTGGAAGAGACCGGCCGCGATAAAGACGTCAAGGTTACCGCTATTGATGCTGGCCCGGAGACGCTGGAGATCATGGCCGAGCCGGGTAGCCCGCTTGTCGCCAACGTCGCCCAGCAGCCGCACCTGATCGGCCAGACTTCAGCCGATAACGTCGCTCGCTACTTCGAAAAACAGAAGCTGCCGCTGCAAACCTTTATCCCGGTGGTCCCGGTGAAAGGCCCGCAGGAGGCGAAAGCAGTCTACAAACAGCTGGGATATGGCGAACTGCAGTGATCACTCAATCCTCCGGCGGGGCGAATCCCGCCGCTGGTCTGGCGATGAACCAGATCGGCAAAAGCTTTGCCAACGTGACTGCATTAAATGCGGTCACGCTGCTTCTGAATCCCGGTGAAATTCACGGTCTGATTGGCGAAAACGGCGCGGGAAAATCGACGCTGATAAAAATCCTCGCCGGGGTCTACCAGGCCGATAGCGGCAACGCCACTCTTGACGGCGCGCCGCTGCCGCTTGGCAATCCAGCGGCGATTGAAGCGCTGGGTATCCGCGTCATTCACCAGGAGCTCAATCTGATCCCCCACTTTACGGTGGCGGAATCGGTGTTTCTCGGCCAGGAGTACCGCACCCGCTGGGGCGCGCTGGACCGGCGGCGGATGAATGCCGCCGCCGAAGCGTTTTTCCGCGACAGCTGGCAGCTGGACATCAATCCCCGCCGCCTGATTCGCGACCTCAGCCTCGCCGAACGCAAGCTGGTGCAGATCGCCAGGGCGCTGATTGACGGCGCGGCAAAGCTGGTGGTCTTTGATGAACCCACCGCGCCGCTGGAAGCGCAGGAGGCCAGCCTGGTTTCCTCAGCGATTTTGCGCCTGCGGGAGCAGGGGATCGGCATTCTCTATATTTCCCACTACCTCAACGAAATCGCCGCCCTCTGCGATCGCGGCACGGTACTGCGTAACGGCGAGGTCGTTGGCTATCCCGACCGGGCGCTGCTGCAGGACACCGACGCGCTGATTAAAATGATGGTCGGTCGCGACATCGAACAGCTCTATACCCCGCGCCAGAGCAGCGCTCAACGGGTAGATGCCGCCGCGCCGGTTCTTTCGGTTCGCCATCTCAGCGACGGCGTCCATCTGAATGATATTACCTTTGATATTCAGCCGGGCGAGATCGTCGGCGTCGCCGGCCTGCTGGGCGCCGGGCGCGACGTACTGGTCGATCTGCTTTATGGGCTGCGCCGCGCGCGCAGCGGCACAATAAGCATCGACGGCCAGCCGAAGCGGCTGCGCACGCCGTATCAGGCCACCCGAGCGGGGATGGCGCTGGTGCCGCGCGACCGCCGCCATCAGGGGCTGATTCTCCCCTTCTCCACCGCCGACAATATCAATCTGGCCTCGCTAGCGGAGACCGCCACTTTCGGCTGGGAGCATCGCGGCCGGGCACTGGCAAAAGCGCGCAGCTGGATTGAGCAGCTCTCCATCCGCCCTGGCCGTCCGGAGCTGCCGGTGCGCTTTATGAGCGGCGGCAACCAGCAAAAGGCGATACTTGCCCGCTGGCTCGGCACCGATGCGCGGCTTTTTATTCTTGATGAACCCACTCTCGGGGTGGATATCGGCGCGCGCAGCGATATTTATCAGCGCACCCGCGAGCTGGCGGATCGCGGTCGCGGCGTGCTGGTCTCATCCAGCGATGCGCCGGAGCTGCTCGGCCTTTGCGACCGCATCCTGGTGATGTGGCGCGGCGAGCTGGTGGCCAATCTCCCGACCCGGGGGCTGACGCTGGACGCGCTGCTGGTGACGATTAACGGTGGACAGGAACAACAGGTATGAGTGCAGATATTCAGCGCCGCCCCCTTCCGGGCATCACGACGCTTATCGAAAAATTCCCCCTGATTCTCTTTTTTGCGCTGCTGGTCTGGCTCAGCCTGCAGTCGCCTTTCTTTTTAAGCTGGCAGAATATCAGCATGATGCTGGTGCAGAGCGTGCCGCTGGCGATCCTCTGTTTCGGCCTGGTCTGCGTGATTGCCGTCGGCGGCGATGACGTGGTTTCCGGCGGTATCGATCTGTCGCTGCCCGCCATCGCGGTGCTCGGCGTCGCGTTACTCAGCCTCGGTATGGCGGAGTGGAACACCCCTTACCTGGCGCTGATTCTGCTGCTGGTCGCCGTGAGCCTGGCCTGCGGCGCGGTCAACGCCGTGCTGGTGCTGGCGGCAGGCCTGCCGCCGCTGCTGGCGACCCTGTCGACCTCGGTAGCCTTCACCGGCCTGACCGACCTGCTGACCGGCCAGCGACGCATCGCGGTAAGCGATCCGCTGATGGTGGCCTTTCGCGATAACGCTCTCTTTGGCATTCCCTGGCCGCTTCTCTATCTGCTGGCGGTCTTCGCGCTGTTTCAGCTTTTGCTCCACCACTCCCGCTTCGGCCAGCATTTACAGGCGGTGGGCGGTAACCGCGATATGGCGCAGATGAGCGGGCTCAACGTTCGCCGTTTAACCCTTCTCGTCTGGCTGCTGGCGGGCCTCGCCGCCGGTCTGGCGATTTTACCGCTGCTCAGCCAGGGCTCAGGCAGCTCGAGCGGCACGGCGACGCCGCTACTGCTGGAAACCGTCCTTGCCACTTTTATCGGCGCGGCGTTCTCGCGGCGTCGCGTGGTCACCATCTGGGGAGCGCTGCTCGGCGCGGTGCTGGTCAACGCGCTCTCTAACGGGCTCGGCCTGCTGGGAGTAAATATTTTCTGGATGGGCGCGATCAAAGGCGGCCTGATCCTCGTGGTGCTGGCGGCGTCAGCGGTCAGACATAAAGGAGGCAACTGATGAGCCAGATGACGCTCAAGACCCCCGCTACGGGACAAACCGGCAGCAGCCCGCTGGCGTGGCTATCACGGGCAGGGTTCGGCATCATTACCCTACTGGCGATTGCCCTGTTCGGCTGGGCGAACCCGGTATTTCTGACCTTCGACAACTGGGCCAATTTGCTGCAGGGCAGCGCGATTCTGCTGATCGTGGCGATGGCGATGACCCTTATCGTTAGCGCCGGAGCGATTGACCTCTCCGTCGGCGTGGCGCTGGATTTCGGCGCCGCCTTTGCGCTGGTGGCGCTGAAAACCTGGCACCTGCCGTGGCAGGCGGCGGTGGGCTGCGCGCTGCTCGGCGGGGTGATTATCGGCCTGCTGAACGCCTTCCTGATCCTTGTCTGCCAGATTCGCCCGTTCCTCGCCACCCTCGGCACCTGGTTTATCGCCAGCAGCGCCGAGCGCATCTATACCGACGGCGGCGGCTCTATCTCCTACCGCCGGATGGCGCCGGAGTATCACGATCTGGCGGTCGGCACCGTCGCCGGAATTCCGACGCCGGTGGTGATAGTTCTGGCGCTGTGGTTGGCGGCCTGGCTGCTGACCGAACGCACGCTGTTCGGCAAGTACGTGCGCGCTATCGGTCAGAACAGCGAAGCGGCGCGTATCGCCGGGATCCGCGACCGCCGGACCATGCTGTGGGTGCTGGTAGCGGCCTCCGCGCTGTGCGCCGTCGGCGGCGTCATTCTCTCCGCCAACCTGCGCCAGTTTACGCCGCTGGCCGGCCAGGCCTACCTGATGGATGCCATCGCTGCGGTCTTTATCGGCACCGCCTTTAACCGGCTGGGCCGGGTCAGCATTGCCGGCACCCTCGGCGGCGTGCTGTTCCTCGCCATTATTGATAACGGCCTGAACCTGATGGGGCTGAACTACCTGGTGAAAGATGCGCTGGTTGGCGTAATCCTGGTGGTGGCGCTGGCCCTCTCCTTCTGGCAGGCGCGTTTGCGCCAGACCCACCGTTAAGCGGAGCACCTATGGCAGCTTTTGACGCCGTCTTTGTCGGCCTGACTATTCTGGATATCGCCGGTCGCCCGGTGATCGACATCCCGCCGCGTGGCGGGGTGGCCTTTATCGAACAAATTCGTCTGAACCCCGCCGGAACCGCCGCCGGAGCCAATATTAATGCCGCTAAGCTGGGCATTCGTACCGCCGCGGTGGCCTGCCTCGGCGAAGATGAAAAGGCCGATTTTATACTCGCCAGCTATGCACGGCTGGGAATCGACTGTTCGCTGGTCCAGCGTACCGCGCAGCAGGAAACGTCGGCGACGATCCTCCCTATCCGCCCCAACGGCGAGCGCCCGGCGCTACACTGCCGGGGCGCTTCCGATACGCTTTTTATCCGCGAAGAAGAGTTTGCTGCCGTCCTCGACTGCCGCTTCCTGCACCACGGCGGCACCGGCCTGCTGGCGGCGATGGATCGCGGGCAGAGCGCCCTTCTGCTGCAAGCGGCGAAGGCTCGCGGCGTCATCACCAGCTTCGATTTGATTGCCCCCAATGAACATACCCTGGAACTGCTGCGCCCGCTGCTGCCGTCGGTGGACTACTTTATGCCCTCCCTTGAAGAAGCGGCGTATCTCTCCGGGGAGACCCAGCCGGAAGCGATCGCCCGCTTCTTTTTTGCCCTTGGCGTCGGGACCTGTATTTTGAAGGACGGCGAGAACGGTTCCTGGCTGCTGACCCGCAACGGCGCCGTTGAACATATCCCGGCGTACCGGGTCGATGCCGTGGATACCACCGGCTGCGGCGACAGCTACTGCGGCGGCTTTATTGCCGCGCTGGCCCGCGGGCTAAGCGTCAGAAAGGCATGCGAGGTGGCTTCCGCCGTCGCCGCGCTGGTGGCGACCGGCATGGGATCGGATGCCGGCGTGGTGGACTGGCCGCATACCCGGCAGTTTATGGCGGCAAACCGGCGCGGATAACAAGCTTTGCCGCCGCATCGCGCGGCGGCAAAAGCCGGTTAACGCCACTGATAGAGCAGCGGCTCGCCGGCGACATAGCGCTGAAGGTCGGCGGCAATCATCGCCGTATGCTTAGCGATGCTCTCCCGCGTCGCCCCGGCAATATGCGGGGTGATAATGACGTTATTCAACTCGGTGACAAACGGATGATCGCGCCATAGCGGCTCGCGATGGTAGACATCCAGCGCCGCGCCGCCCAGCGGGCCGTGGCGCAGCGCATGAATCAGCGCCTCTTCATCCACGACCGCCGCGCGCGAGGTATTAATCAGCAGCGCGCCCGGCTTCATGCTATTCAACAACGCCGCGTTCACCAGGCCATCGCTGTGCGGGCCGCTGCTCAGATGCAGACTTACGATATCCGCCTCGCGGAACAGTCCCTCAAGGGTCGTTTTTTGCAGCCCCGGCTCGTTAATCTCTTCGGCAGCGACAAACGGGTCCACCACCAGCACCGCCATGCCAAAGGCGCGAGCGATGCGCGCCACGCGGCGGCCAATATTACCGTAGCCAATCAGCCCCAGGGTTTTGTTGCGCAGCTCGCTGCCTTTAAACACTTCGTAAGGGCTTTGCGGACTGACGTCCCACACCACATCGCGGCGCAGTCCGCTCTGGGTGGTCTGCGCCGCGTTTTCGGCGTGGGTGAATTCGCCGCGCTTCAGCGCCGCGTGCGATTGCGGAATATGCCGCGCCAGGCTCAGCATCAGCCCCAGCGTCAGCTCGGCGGCGGCGTCCGCGTTACGCCCCGGCGTATAGAGCACGCGGATACCGCGCGCCAGGGCGGCTTTGGTATCGATGTTCACCGGATTGGCGCGCGTGCAGGCGATCACCTGCAGACGCGGACAGGCGGCGATCACCGCTTCCGTCACCTCATCGTAGCTGGTCACCAGCACCTCGGCGTCGTGGGCCAGCTCGATCAATTGGTCTGCGCTCAGCTTTGGCTTGCCCAGCGCCCAGCCTTCCACCCGCAGTTCGCCCAGTTGCTGAAAAGCGCTGAGGTCGCCGGCGTGTTCGGCGGTAAAAACAATTTTCATATGCGTTGTTCCTGAGAAATACGTTGAAGCGCCTCGCGGCGGGCGTGCCACACCGGCAGCATCTGCTCGCGTAGCAGGCGATAAACCGGATAGAGCGCGACGTAGCGGCTGTGCGCCTGTGGATTGGGCCGATAGCGGGTCTGCTCCAGCGCCGGATAGCGGCTGAGGGCATCAACGCTGCGCGCCGCCAGAATCGCCGCACCGCGCGCGCTAAGCTCGTTGAAAGTACTGGAAACCACCGTTCTGCCGGTACAGTCGGCAATAATTTGCAACCAGGTCGCTGAAGCCGCGCCGCCGCCGGTCAGGTACAGTTCGCCGCCCTGCGGGTAGCCCTGAAGCGAGTCGACGATAGCGTAAGCCAGACCTTCAAATACCGCCCGCTGCAGCTCTGCGCGGGTAGTGTGCTGGCTAATGCCGAAATAGCCTGCCCGCGCCTCTGGGCTGAAGAACGGCGCGCGTTCGCCGTTGAGATAGGGCTGCCAGAAGACGCCGCCGCTGCCCGGTTCGACGCTGGCGATATGTTGTTCCAGCTGCTGTAAATCCGGATCCAGCGAAATCTGCTGCTGGAGCCAGTCGATGTTCGGCGTCCCGGCCTGCATCGGAAAAAGGTTAATAAAGCTGCCCGCTTCGGTGTGGGTAACGTAGCGCGTCCCCTCATTGACCGTCTGGCGACCTTGACAGACGATGCCGGTGCAGCAGGTGGTGCCGAGAATAGTATAAATGTCGCCATCATTGACCGCGCCGCAGCCCAGCGCCGCGCTGCAGACATCCAGCGCGCCGGCCGCTACCGGTGTGGCAGCGGGAAGCCCGGTCAGCGCCGCGACCTCTTCACGCAGCGCGCCAGCCTGCGCGTCCGGCGCCAGCAGCGGCGGAAACAGAGGTTGTAAATCTGCCAGCCCCATCTCGTTGAGCACCACCGCGGATAACTTCCCGCTCTGCTGATTCAGCAAAGAGGTGCTGGCATCGGTGAGATCCAGTGCCGCGACGCCGGTGAGGCGAAAGCGGATCCAATCCTTGGCGAAGAACAGATAGCGGGCCGCCGCCAGCCGCTCCGGCTGATGATGCTTGAGCCAGCACAGCTGCATGCTGGTGTTGCAGGGCTGAAGATGGGTACCGGTATCGTCAAAGAAACGGCGGTCAAAACCGGGGCGGCTGAGGAGTTCGTTCATCAGTTCCCGGCTGCGGGTGTCGCTCCACAGGATACCCGGCCCGACCGGTTCGCCCTCGGCGTCGCAGAGCCAGACGCCCTCCCCCTGCCCGGCGAGGCCAATGGCGCGTAAACGCCCGTTTTGCAGCGCCGGATGCCGCGCGATATCGCGCAAAATCGCCACCACCGACTGCCACAGCTGGGCCATATCCTGTTCGGCTTCACCGTTGGCCGACAGTCGCGGGCCGGTGTTCTGCGCCGCGCTGGCGCACGCCTGAAAATGTTGATCAAACAGCACCGCCTTCACGCGCGAAGTGCCGATATCAATTCCGAGATAAAAATCCATGCCTGACCCGTTGATGGAGGGAAATTTAGTCGCGCTCGTAGCGGCGGCGCATCAGCTCGCATTCGAAAAGAAACTCCAGTCCTTCCAGCTGGCGACGGGCTTCGGGAATATCTTTGCCCCAGCAGGTCAGGCCGTGGCCGCGCAGCAGGAAGCCGTAGCGCAGCGGGTGGGTCTGCGCATAATCTTCAATGCGCGCCGCCAGGGCGTCGATATCCTGGTCGTTATCAAAAATGGCGACCGGCACGGTATCAAGATGGCTGTGCTGGCCGGCCAGGGTTTTCTGCATCTCATAACCCTGTAGCGCCAGGGTGGCGCTTTTTTCAATCCGCGACAGCACGGTCGCGTTGACGGTATGCACATGCAGTACAACATTCGCTTCCGGGAACAGGCGATACACCAGGGTATGCAGGCCGGTTTCAGCTGAGGGTTTACGCCCGGAAGGCGCTTTATTGCTGGCGATCTCCACCTGCAGGAAATCCTCCGTCGTCAGGCTACCTTTATCGCGCCCCGACTCGCTCAGCCAGCACCAGGTCTCATCCTGACGCACCGACATATTGCCGCCGGTAGCGGGCGCCCAACCTTTCGCACCGATCCAATGACAGGTGGTGACCAGTTGCGCGAGTCTTTCTTGCCACATAGCAGTTCCTTAGTTTAGCGATGTTGTATTTAGCCGTCTAAATGGCTATTTACCCGATACTAACACCGCCGACGTAAGCGAACAATATTTCAGGAAAGACTTACATTGAGAATGGTTATATCAGAAATGCATATGTAATTACGATTTTTAACAACAATACAACTACACATTTTCATGACGCCAAAATTACCGGCTGCGGAGTGTTAAAAAGATGGCTAATCGTTCCAGCGGGAAAAGGCGCAAAATTGACATCATTTGTCGATTCGGCACGGTCTTTCAGGGCGGGTGAGGCGCCAGCCTCCGCCCGGTATTTATGCGGCTACCGTAGCCAACCCCCGCGCCCCGCGATGGTGCAAAACATGGCACTGTGCACAGATTGATGGCAATCGACGACCGAGAAATACGATTTTATGTGCAGATTGCCCACCCTCTTGTGTTATGCCTGCCTTGATTTTTTTGGCATACCTCTTGCTACCCATCAGCCATCGCTATTCGGATAGCCACTCAGAGGTTCCACCATGTCAAACAGCAATGATTTTCCACTCGTCGAAGCGCCCGCTTCCGGGCGCAAGGGCGTATTTTCCATCTCGATGGTTCTGTTCAGCTTTACCTTTTTCACCGGCACCATGTTCGCGGGCGGCAAGCTGGGCGTCTCTTTCTCCATCGTTAACCTGCTGTGGATTGCGGTAATCGGTAACTTTCTGCTGGCTCTGTACGCCGCGTCGCTCGGCTGGATTGCCGCGCGCAGCGGGCTAAATACCGTGCTGATGGGGCGTTTTTGCTTCGGGGAAATCGGCAGCAAGCTCGCCGATTTTATCCTCGGTTTCGCCGAGCTGGGCTGGTAC
This sequence comes from Klebsiella sp. CN_Kp100, assembly GCF_040065315.1. Lineage (NCBI taxonomy): Bacteria > Pseudomonadati > Pseudomonadota > Gammaproteobacteria > Enterobacterales > Enterobacteriaceae > Klebsiella > Klebsiella sp. CN_Kp100. The sequence continues at coordinate 10,710 of NZ_JBEAIJ010000051.1, read as the reverse complement.
GCCTGGGGGACCGCGACGGTCGCCATCTCGCTGGTCAAAATCCTCGCCCTTCCTGAGGCGCTGACGACTCCGCTGATGATCCTGTTCGGTATCCTGTTTTGCGTCACCGCGCTGGTGGGCTACAAGGGGCTGGATGCGCTGTCGCGCGTATCGGTGCCGCTGATGTTTATTCTGCTGGTGGTGTCGATGTACCTTGCCGCCCATCACGCCGGCGGCTGGCAGGCGATGACCCAAATCGAACCCGGCGAAACCATGAGCTGGTCTGCGGCCATCACCATGGTATTCGGCACCTTTGCCAGCGGCGCGACCCAGGCGACCAACTGGACGCGGCTGGCCAACTCCAGCCGTACCGCCATCGTCGCCAGCATGAGTAGCTTCCTGATCGGCAACGGGCTAATGATTATCGCCGGCGCCTGGTGCGCCATCGTTTACCAGCAGGCTGATATCGTGGAAGTGCTGATTTTGCAGGGGCTGTCGGTCGCCGCGGTGGTGATGCTGTGCCTCAATCTGCTGACCATTCAGGGGCCGACGATTTATAACGTCTCGGCGGCGGCCTGCCATCTGCTGCGCAGCGAGCGTCGCCGCACCCTGACCGTAGTCGCCGCCGGAGTCGGCATTCTGCTGGCCATTGGCGGTATGTATGAAATGCTGATTCCTTTCCTGGTGCTGCTGGGCAGCATCATTCCCCCCATCGGCGGCGTGATCCTCGCCGACTACTGGTTTTATCGCGGCGGCCGCTACCCGCTGCTGCACACCGCCCGTTTGCCGCGTTTTAACTGGCTGGGGCTTAGCGCCTACGCCGTGGGCGCGGTGGTGGCCTACCTCTCGCCGTGGATCGCCCCGCTGGTCGGTATCACCGTTTCCGCGCTGGTCTATATCGCGCTGACTCGTCTGAGCAAACGCCAGCCCGCCGCTGATTCCGTCGTGGAACAGTAGTCATGAGTCTGACGGTGGGCGAAATCCTCGCCCTTGATGGGCTTTCCGCCATGCGCCTGCGCGCCGGTAAGCAGGGGCTACAGCTGGCGGTGCGCTGGTACTACGTGGCGGAAAATGAAAATATCGCCGAATGGATTATGGGCGGGGAGCTGGTGTTCATCACCGGGATCAACCATCCCCGCGATGAAGACAACCTGATCCATTTGCTGATGGAGGGCAAGCAGCGCGGGATTGCCGGGATGGTGATCCTCACCGGCGATGCGTACATTCAGGCGATCCCGCCGCGCCTGATTGCGCTGGCCGATGAACTGGGCATACCGCTGATCGAACAGCCCTATCTGCTGAAGATGGTGATCGTGACCGAACGCATCGGTACCGCGCTGGTGCGCAGCGAAAACGCCCTGCAATCGCAGCGCGATATTCTGCTGCAGCTGTTAACCGGCGACTTTCCCGACCTGCAAATTCTGCATCAGCGCGCGCTCCACCAGCAGCTGGACTTTACCCGGCCGCTACGGGTAGCGGCGCTGCGGCTGGAAGGTATCCAACGCCTGTTTCGTCAGTTTCCGCCGGAGCAGGCCGAGGCCTGGCTGCAGCAGGCCCGCCGCACCGTACGCCAGCGCCTGCAGCAGCAGCTCAATCAGCAGGGCAATCCTTTTCCGCTGGTCGAGCGCGGCAATATGTTTCTCTTCCTGCTGCCGGATGAAGAGGGCGAGTTTTATCAGCAGAAAACGTGGCTCCAGACGTGGCTGCATGCGCTGGCGGAGGGCGACGACGGGCTATCGCTGCTGTGCGGCCTTTCGGCGCCGGTGCAGCAGCTACAGGAATATCAGCGCGCGCTGTCGCAGGCCCGTCAGGCGCTGGACCTCAGCGATAGCCTGCGTCCGGCCCAGCGCATCAGCGACTACCAGCAATTGGGCTTTATCAAGCTGCTCTCCGCCGTCGGCGACCCAGGGCTACTGAGCGATTTTATGCACGATACCCTCGGCTGTCTGATCGAACCCGATCGCAAAAGCCCATGGCTGCTGATGGAGACGCTGGAAACGCTGCTTCAGGAGAGCGGCAACGTGGTCCGGGCCGCCGAGCGGCTGGGTATCCACCGCAACACGCTGCATCAGCGTATCCAACGTATTGAAAAGCTGACCCGCTATCCGGTCAGCCATCCGCAATTTCATCTCAACGCCTCGGTCGCCCTGGCGATCTGGCGTATGTCGCAAAACCATTTACGGGAACAACCATGAAAATTATCAACGCGCGTCTGCGCCAGCAAGAAGCGCTTTATACCCTTGAGCTAGAGGACGGTCTGTTTAAGAGCATCACCGCGCAGACCGCCGTGCAGACGGCTGACGCCGACGATATCGACGCAGAGCAAAAGCTGGCGATCCCGCCGTTCGTCGAGCCGCATATTCATCTCGATGCCACCCTGACGGCGGGCGAGCCGGAGTGGAATATGAGCGGTACCCTGTTTGAGGGCATCGCCCGCTGGAGCCAGCGTAAAGCGAGCGTCACCGTCGAAGATACCCGCCAGCGGGCGCTGAAAACCATCGGCATGCTGCGCGACAACGGCGTGCAGCACGTGCGTACCCACATTGATGTTACCGACCCTTCCCTGACCGCCCTTGAGGCAATGCTGAGGGTGAAAAAGGAGGCGGCTCATCTTATCGATCTGCAGATCGTCGCCTTCCCGCAGGAGGGCATTGAGTCCTTCCCCGGCGGACGCGAGCTGATGACCCGCGCCATCGAAATGGGCGCCGACGTGGTGGGCGGTATCCCGCACTACGAAAACACCCGCGATAAGGGCGTCAGCTCGCTGGTTTTTCTGATGGACCTGGCCCAGCGCCACGGCTGCCTGGTGGACGTGCATTGCGATGAAACCGACGATCCGCAGTCGCGCTTTCTGGAGGTGCTGGCGGAAGAGGCCCGGGTGCGCGGCATGGGCGCGCAGGTCACCGCCAGCCATACCTGCGCTATGGGTTCTTACGATAATGCCTACTGCTCGAAGCTGTTCCGCCTGCTCAAAGCGTCGGGCATCAACTTTATCTCCTGCCCGACCGAAAGCATTCACCTGCAGGGGCGCTTCGACAGTTGGCCGAAACGCCGCGGCGTGACGCGGGTGGCGGAGCTGGACCGCGCCGGGATCAACGTCTGCTTCGCCCAGGACTCCATTCAGGACCCGTGGTACCCGCTGGGCAACGGTAACATCATGCGCATTCTCGACGCCGGGCTGCATATCTGCCATATGCTGGGATACGAAGATTTGCAGCGCTGCCTCGATCTGATTACCGATAACAGCGCCCGCACGCTGTGCCTCGGCGATAACTACGGTATTGCCGAAGGGCGCCCGGCGAACCTGCTGATCCTCGATGCGGAAAACGACTATGACGCGCTGCGCCGCCAGGCAAAAGTGCTGACCTCCATTCGTCACGGTAAGATCATTTTGCAGCGCCAGGCGGAGCAGATTCGCTATCCGGCATAAGCCTGACGTTGGCGCGGTACCTGTGCCGCGTCAACCCGCTGCTCGCCGGAGGATTTATGTGGTACCTTCTTACTACTTTTTCCGTGCCGACGATGGGCTCCTGCGTCGGCGCGGGCTCACTGAGGACAACCCGTACCCTGATACTATGAGCGAAAAAAAATGGATTAAGGCAGAGGACGTTGCCCGGCTCGCTGGCGTCTCCCGTTCCGCAGTTTCCCGCACCTTTACCCCCGGCGCGTCGGTGGCGGAAAAAACCCGCCAGAAGGTTCTCGCCGCAGCGGAAACGCTGGGCTATCAGGTGAATATTATCGCCCGCACGATGAACACCGGCAGCAGCAACTTTATCGGCATCGTCACCGCCGGATTTGATAACCCGTTCCGCAGTAAGCTGCTGTCGCCGCTGGTCCACCAGCTGGCGCTCAACGGTTTTATGCCGCTGCTGATGAACGCCGACGATCCGCAGCAGCTCGCCCCGTCGCTCAGACAGTTGCTGAGCTATCACGTCGCAGGCGTCATTATTACCTCCGGGGCGCCGCCGCTGTCGCTGGCGGAGGAGTATCTGGAGCGAAAAATCCCGGTCACCCTTATCAACCGCCACGCCGACCTGGCCGGCTGCGATCGCGTGTGCAGCGACAACGCGCAGGGCGCGAAGCTGGTCGCCGACCTGTGTACTCAGCGCCAGTGGCGCCAGGCCGGGTTTATCGGCGAAAGTCTGGATAACTTCAGCACCCGCCAGCGCTACGAAGCGTTTGTTGCCCATAGCCAGGGCATGGAGATCGCCGCGCACTTCTGCGATAGCAGCGGCTATCAGGCGGGATTTGCCGCCGCCAGACAGCTGCTTGCCGCACATCCGCAGCTGCAGGCGCTCTTCTGCGCCACCGATATGCTGGCGCTCGGCGCCCTGGACGGTCTGCGGGCAGACAACCCCGCCGCTTCGCTACCCGCTATTATCGGCTTCGATGATATCCCGCAGGCGGACTGGCAGCCCTATCAGCTGACTACCGTGCAGCAAAATACTGCCCTGCTCGCCCACCATGCGGTGGATCTGCTGGTCACGCGGATCGCCAAATTCAGTCTGCCGTCACGCCATCGTGAAGTGCCGGTGAAACTGATCGTTCGTCAAAGTGCAAAATGAAAAATTCATTTTATGCTGGAGCGATCACAGAATAATTTTTTTAATCCATCCACACTCATTTTGCCCTTCGGGGCTGTTTTATTCAGGCAAATTGCACACGTGTGCAAAATAGGGAGTTACGATGAAATCACTGGAATTACATGAACTGCAGGCCCGCTACCGCCTGGCCTGCGAGCTGGCGCAGGCCGGCGCGGAACTGGCGTTCGAATACTATCAACAGCGCGACCGGCTGGCGGTGGATCATAAAGGCGATGACCTGCAGGACGTGGTCAGCGTCGCCGATAAACAGGTCGAAGCGTTTGTGAAGCAGCGCATTATGGACGCCTTCCCGCAGGACGGCTTTCTCGGCGAAGAGAGCGGAACGCAGATGCCGGACGCCCGCGTCCTGTGGGTTGTCGATCCTATCGACGGCACCAGCTGTTTTCTTAACGGCCTGCATACCTGGTGCCTGTCACTGGCTATCGTCGCCGACGGGGAACCGGTTATCGGCGTGGTGTACGACCCCAACCATCGCGAGCTGTTCCACGCCCTGAAAGGCCAGGGCGCATGGCTTAACGATGCGCCTATCGCGCCGCATCCGGGTGCGACGGTCAAAGAGGGAGTGATGGGCGTCGGCACCTCGCACCGCGTGACGCCTGCGCTCTTTCTGCCCTTCCTCGATGCGCTGCTGAGCGACGGCGGGATGTTTATCCGCAACGGCTCCGGAGCGCTGATGAGCGCCTGGGCGGCGGCAGGCAGGCTTATCGGCTACTACGAACCGCATATGAACCCCTGGGACGGGCTGCCGGGGCTGGTGCTGATGCGCGAAGCGGGCGGCCTTAGCAACGATTATCTGGCAAACGACGGGATTCGTCACGGCAACCCGCTGCTGCTGGCCAGCAAGACGCTCTACCCACAATTAAAAAACATGCTTTGTCACCCATTACCTTAACCGTATCGGGTCAGGCTTTATCTGATTATGTACTCTACACAACGACGATAAACCTCACGGACGAACCACACTAATCAGTCAGGCCTCCGACCTTCGGAGATACCATTATGTCTGGAAGAATTATCGCATTTTTTCGCGCTTCGCCGCCCAAAGCGGGCGGAGAGTTCGATGAGCGGCGCTTTCGCAGCGTGCGCTGGCAAACCTTTATCACCATGACCCTGGCGTACGTCACGTTCTACGTTTGCCGGCTATCGTTCACCGTCGCCAAAAGCGCGCTGGTGGAACTCGGCATAACCCCAACGGAGCTGGGCATGATCGGCTCAACGCTATTTTTCAGCTACGCCATCGGCAAGCTGGTCAACGGCTTTATTGCCGATCATGCCAACGTAGTGCGCTACATGAGCCTCGGGCTACTGCTAAGCGCCGGAATGAACCTGATGATGGGGATGACCAGCAACGCCATGCTGCTGGCAATCTTCTGGGGGATTAACGGCTGGGCGCAGTCGATGGGCGTTGGCCCGTGCGTGGTATCGCTGGCGCGCTGGTACGGCTGTAAAGAACGAGGTACCTTTTATGCGATCTGGTCGACGGCGCATAACATCGGCGAAGCGATGACCTATATGGTGATCGCCGCGGTGATTGCCGGATTCGGCTGGCAGATGGGCTACCTGTCGACCGCCGCGCTCGGCGCCGCCGGGGTGGTGCTGATGCTGTTGTTTATGCGTGACTCGCCGCAAAGCTGCGGCTTCCCGCCCATCAACGTCATTCGCGATGAACCGCAGGAGGAGACGGAAGCCCGCGGCTCGGTATTTAAAAACCAGCTGCTGGCGCTGCGTAACCCGGCCCTGTGGACGCTGGCCCTGGCCTCGGCGTTTATGTATATCGACCGTTACGCGGTGAACTCGTGGGGGATCTTCTTTCTGGAACAGGATAAAGCCTACTCTACTCTCGAAGCGTCCGGGATTATCGGGGTCAACGCTATCGCGGGCATTGCCGGAACCATTATCGCCGGGATGCTCTCCGACCGCTTTTTCCCGCGTAACCGCAGCGTGATGGCCGGGTTTATCAGCCTGCTCAACACCGCCGGCTTCGCGCTGATGCTCTGGTCGCCGCATGGCTACTACACCGATATTCTGGCGATGATTATCTTCGGCGCCACCATCGGAGCGTTGACCTGCTTCCTTGGCGGACTGATCGCGGTCGATATTTCATCGCGTAAAGCCGCGGGCGCCGCGCTCGGCACTATCGGTATCGCCAGCTACGCGGGGGCGGGACTCGGCGAGTTTCTCACCGGCATCATCATCGATAAAACCTCGATGATCGAAAACGGCAAAACGCTATATGACTTCAGTACGCTGTCGCTGTTTTGGGTAGGCACCGGCCTCGTGTCCGCGCTATTCTGTTTTACCACCGCTGCGATTGTCGCCAGGCGACACGCGATAGAACGTCAGACCTCATTCTCGTCATAACCTTTTAACTTATAAGGAAGATTTTATGATGCCTGTACGACATCAGGTTTTGCTACGCCTGCTGCTTGCCTGCGCTCTGCCGCTGCTGGCCGCACCGGGCCATGCCGCCACGCAGTATGCGCTGGAAAAAGTGGTTGAACTCAGCCGCCACGGCATTCGTCCGCCGACCGAGGGCAACCGGGAGGCCATCGAAGCCGCGACCCAGCGTCCGTGGACGCAGTGGACCACCCACGACGGCGAGCTGACCGGCCACGGCTATGCCGCCGTCGTCAATAAGGGGCGCGATGAGGGCGCGCGCTTTCGCCAGCTGGGTCTGCTGACGGCGGGCTGCCCGGCGAGCGGTGAGATTTATGTTCGCGCCAGCCCCCTGCAGCGTACGCGGGCCACCGCCCAGGCGCTGGTGGACGGCGCCTTTCCCGGCTGCGGCGTGATGATTCATCACGTCAGCGGCGACGCGGATCCGCTGTTTCAGACCGACAAATTTGCCGCTACGCAAACCGATCCCGCCCGCCAGCTGGCGGAAGTGAAGAAGAAGGCCGGCGATCTGGCGCAGCGTCGGCAGGAGCTGGCTCCGGCAATTCAGCTGCTGAAAAACGCGGTCTGCATACCCGATAAGCCCTGCCCGGTGTTTGATCTACCGTGGCAGGTGGAGCAGAGCAAAAGCGGCAAAACCTCGATTAGCGGGCTGAGCGTGATGGCCAATATGGTTGAGACGCTGCGTCTGGGGTGGAGCGAGAACCTGCCTCTCAGCCAGCTGGCGTGGGGCCATATTACCCGTTCCAGCCAGATAACCGCCCTGTTGCCGCTGCTGACGGAGAACTACGATCTCAGCAACGATGTGTTTTATACCGCGCAAAAACGCGGCTCGATTCTGCTCAACGCCATGCTTGAAGGGGTAAAAGAGGGCGCCGCGCCGAACGTGCGCTGGCTGCTGCTGGTAGCGCACGATACGAATATCGCCATGGTGCGGACGTTAATGGACTTTAGCTGGCAGCTGCCAGGGTACAGCCGCGGCAATATCCCGCCGGGCAGCAGCCTGGTGCTGGAACGCTGGCGCGATACCCGCAGCGGTCAACGCTACCTGCGCGTCTACTTCCAGGCGCAAAGTCTGGACGATTTGCGCCGCCTGCAAACGCCGGATAGCCAGCATCCGCTGTTGCGCCAGGAGTGGCGTCAGGCGGGCTGCCAGACGACCGATGTCGGGACGCTGTGCCCTTACCAGGCGGCGCTGACCGCGCTGGGCCGCAATATCGATCCGCAGTCCGCTCCGGCGGTGGAGATGGTGCTGCCATAAATAAGTAGAAGGCGAAGCTTTGGCGGTCGCTTCGCTTTTTGGCTCAGGTTCAGGCTTTTTCTGGTTTGAACGCCCCGGCGGCGACCTGCTCCGGGGTGACCACGCCGCTATCCAGCACCCAGCCGCTGACTAACGTTGCGGGCGTGACGTCGAACGCGGGATTGTAAACCGCAGCCTCTTTCGGCGCCCACTGCACCGCGCCAAAGCTGCCGGCGACGCCGGTGACTTCGGCGGCTGCCCGCTGCTCAATCGGGATCGCCGCGCCGTTCGGGCAATGGCGATCCAGGGTAGTTTGCGGCGCGGCTACGTAAAACGGGATCTGGTGATATTTTGCCAGAACCGCCAGCGAATAGGTGCCGATTTTATTGGCTACGTCGCCGTTGGCGGCAATACGGTCAGCGCCCACCCAAACCGCGTCGACCTGGCCCTGCGCCATCAGGCTGGCGGCCATCGAATCGGTAATCAGCCGATACGGCACCCCCAGCTCACCCAGCTCCCAGGCGGTCAGGCGCCCGCCCTGCAACAGAGGGCGCGTTTCATCCACCCAGACGTTTGCCACTTTCCCCTGCTGATACGCCAGCGCAATCACCCCCAGCGCGGTGCCGACGCCCGCCGTCGCCAGGCCGCCGGTATTGCAGTGGGTCAACAGGCGGCTACCCGGCGTCACCAGCGCGCTGCCCGCCTCGGCGATGCTGGCGCAAAGCTGTTTATCCTCGGCGACCAGGCGCAGCGCTTCCGCTTCCAGCGCCTGCGGATAGTGCTCCTTCGCCAGCGCCAGCTTCATGCGATCCAGATTATTCATCAGGTTCACCGCCGTTGGACGCGCGGCGCGCAGCGTCTCCAGCGCCTCAGATAGCGCATCGCGGGTCAGACCGCGCCGCGCCAGCAGCGCCAGCAGCAGGCTGGCGGACAGGCCAATCAACGGCGCGCCGCGTACCCGCAGGGCGTGAATATGGTCCACCAGCAATTCGACGTTATCCGCCGCCAGCCAGCGTTTTTCCTGCGGTAAGGCCTGCTGGTCAAGAATAAAGAGCTGATTTTCGCTTACCCGCAGGCTGGTGGTCTGTAGTGTCTGCATTTAGTTAAATCCCTGTTGCGTTGTTGTATCACATTGTGTCAGGATGAAATCCAGAAGTATAGACGTCTGAACGGCTTAATCAGAATTTTGAGGATCGAGGCAATGTCGCAATACCATACTTTCACGGCCAGCGATGCGGTGGCTTACGCCCAACAATTTGGCGGTATCGATAATCCGACAGAACTGGTGTCCGCGCAGGAAGTGGGCGATGGCAACCTCAACCTGGTGTTTAAAATTTTTGATACCGAGGGCGTGAGCCGGATTATCGTTAAGCAGGCGCTGCCCTACGTGCGCTGCGTAGGAGAGTCCTGGCCGCTGACCCTTGACCGCGCGCGCCTTGAGGCGCAAACCCTGGTGGCTCACCATCAGCACTGCCCACAGCACACGGTGCGGATTGTGCATTTCGATCCCGAGCTGGCGGTGATGGTGATGGAAGATCTTTCCGATCACCGCATCTGGCGCGGTGAGCTGATTAACAACGTTTACTACCCGCGCGCCGCCAGCCAGCTGGGGGAATACCTGGCCCAGGCGCTGTTCCACACCAGCGACTTTTATCTGCATCCTCACGAGAAAAAGGCCCATGTGGCGCAATTTATCAACCCCGAGATGTGCGAAATTACCGAGGATCTGTTCTTTAACGATCCGTATCAGGTTCATGAGCGCAACAGCTATCCATCAGCGCTGGAAACCGACGTCGCCGCCCTGCGAGAAGATACCCAGCTGAAGCTGGTGGTGGCCGCGCTGAAGCACCGGTTTTTCTCCCATGCCGAAGCGTTACTGCATGGCGATATTCATAGCGGCTCAATTTTCGTCGCCGAAGGCAGCTTTAAGGCCATCGACGCCGAGTTCGGTTTTTTCGGCCCGATTGGCTTCGATATCGGCACCGCCATCGGCAACCTGCTGCTCAACTACTGCGGCCTGCCGGGGCATCTGGGCATTCGCGATGCCGCCGCCGCTCGCGAACAGCGCCTCAACGATATACAGCAGTTCTGGACCACCTTTGCCGAGCGTTTCCAGGCGCTGGCGGCGGAGAAATCCCGCGACGTGGCGCTGGCCTGCCCCGGCTATGCCTCCGCGTTTCTGAAAAAAGTGTGGGCCGACGCGGTCGGCTTCTGCGGCACCGAGCTGATTCGCCGCAGCGTCGGGCTATCGCACGTGGCGGATATCGACGCTATCCCGGACGAAGCCATGCGTCATGAATGCCTGCGCCACGCCATCACCCTGGGTAAAGCGCTGATTGTGATTGCCGATCGCATCGACAGCGTGGATGAGCTGATTGCGCGAATTCGCCAGTACGGTTGAATCTCCGTCCAGCCTTTCCCGGCTCGCGCTGCGCTTAGCCGTATATGGACACCTCCCGTTATGCAAGCCATCTCTGCATTTTGTGTAACGGG